>DASQGY010000001.1:0-6472 GCA_035632375.1 Bryobacteraceae bacterium
GCGGCCCGTCCACTGGTCGCCGCCATAGAGAGTTTTTCTCTTGCTCCAGCCGCCGCAACCCACGATGAGCGGGGCTGCCGTGGACACCTGCGCGGGCGAGTCGCCCGCGTCTGCACCTGGCTCGGTCTCCGCCACGAAATAGGTTCCATCCGCGATCAGCTGAGTATCCACGCCATATACCGTCGACAGCGCGCTTTCAATCTGCGAGGGTGTGTACTCCTGTGACTGCAGTCCGCGAACTGAGGCGTCGATCAGGGCGCGCAATACAGGAATGTCTTTAGATACGGCTGGGCGTATGCGGATATTCATGGATGCGAATCCCTGGGCCTTGCGAGTCGTGACAAGTTTACGACGTTCGGGTCGGCGACCGTGCTTCCGGGCCTACCCGCACCTGCCCCGCCGCATCTGCAAGCTGAATGTTTGGATTAGACCACCGGAGATGAACAGCGTCAGGGGCGCTCGCAGAGGCTGTAAGGCAGGGAAGCCGATCTTTTTGCTGTTTCGATGGGTGGAGTCGACGCTGGAAGCGGCTGCCGGGCCGATTTCAGTCAGTCATGCGAGCGCCACGATGCGCATCAGCCAGGTGGCAACGCTGCAATCGCCACGAAACTGGTTGCGGGTCAGGTGGGCCTTGAGAAAGCAGTCCTGGGTGATCGACTCCGCCGCGTCGCGGTCGGAAAGGGAGAAGGCGACAAAACGGAATACCTTTGGCCGGTACTCCCGGATCAGGGCGTCAATATCTTCCAGCTCCGAGATATGCTGCTCTCCCGCGAGTGAGATAAGTTCGGCCGGGATCGTAGGGGTCATCACTGGATATAGACGACAGAGCCGCTGATTAGATTACAAGGTTTCCGGGGTTAAACACCGTTCTTGGCCGTTGGCCGTTTGGTCGTCGGTCGTTGGCCAGAGACCAAGGGCCAACGGCCAACGACCAACGGGCGACGACGGTTTTTCTCGTAGTCTGGAATCTATGCCGCAGGTTTCGTTCCAGGCGGTTCGATGGCGAGAAATTCTTCCGCGAAACGCCGGCTGTAGTCTTCCAGCAAAGCCTGAATGCGGGCGGGATCTGACGAGCGAAGGACCAGGCCGGCGTGATGCCGTCGCTTGAGGCGCAAGGCAATTTCGGGATCGTTGTAGGCCGAGGTATCTGGATATTCCTGCCGGGCCAGGGACAGGATCAATCCGGCATAATCCCCGCGCACGGCAGGGAGCTGATAAGGCTCCTTGCCGCCGGCGATTTCGATGCGCGCCCACTCGCGCCACAGGTTGATGCCGGTGGCGATTTCGACCATCTCGCTGATATAAGCGCCACCCACCCGGGCCGCGCACTCCAGAAAATAGAAATACCCATCGCCGCGGGCGCGGATGAACTCCGCATGCGAGACGCCCCGCACCAGCCCCAGCGCATCGATCAAGTCGCGGTTGAGGTTACGCAAGGCAGTTGCCTCTTCCGACTCGCCGGGCAGAAGGTAGGTGGTAAAGATGCCGCCCTTCTGCGCCACCGCCATCGGCGGCTGGCCATAGCGGCTGACACTGGAGAAAACCACTTCTTTCTCAGAGACCACGGAATCGACGTGATAGACGTCGCCCGGAACGAATTTTTCCAGCAGGAAAGACGATTGCTGGTCTCCCAGTGAATCGAGAATCGGCCACAGGGCATCCGGCGAATCGATCAGCCTGATGCCGATGGCCGAGGCTTCCGATCGCGGTTTCAGTACCCAGGGCCCGGGCAAGTGGTCCAGGTAATAGCGAATATCGTCGTGATTGAGTACGGGAATGAAATCGGGTACGCGGATTCCGTGCTCGAGCGCCTGCATGCGCATGGCCAGCTTGTCCCGGAAATAGCGCATGGTGGTCAGCCCCATGCCGGGGATGCGCATGTGCTCGCGCAGCGTGGCCGCGGTTTCCATATCGAACTCGTCGAGCGCGACGATGCGGTCAATCTTCTTATCGCGCGCCAGGTAAGTCACCGCTTTCACGATCTCGGGAATAGGCAGTTCGGCGGGAATATAGAAGATGTCATCCAGGCTCTCGCGCGGCCAATCGGCATCGCGGAGTTTCTCGGCCGTAAGCAGGAACACGCGGCATCCCTGGCGCTTGCACTCGCGCATAAATTCCTGTCCCTTTTCGTAGGTGGTGATGCAGAGAAAGGTAAGCGGCGATGACATGGGCTATCGAACCAGGGGAAAAACTATACCACTGCCGGCGGAGCGGGTCCTGTGTGGGTCGACACTCCTGTCCGACGCTTTTGATTTTGACTCTCATCCACCAAATCAAAGGCGTCGGACAGGAGTGTCCGACCCACACACTCGGTGCGGCCCGCCCTCCGCCGTGGAGGCGAAGGGCGGTACGGCGCGGCTAGCGCCGCGTCAATGAATCGGAACTGTTACCGCCTCCAGTACGGACGCCGTCCCACGAACTCGCGATGAATGTACCGTGGAGCGATATACGGCCGCGCATAAAAGCCCGGACGATAGCCCCAACCCGGACGAACATACGTCGGAGCGTAGAAGTAAGGATCCGGCTGATAGGCGACATAAGGCACCGGCGCCACGTAGGGGTACGGACGAACGTAAACCGGTCGCGGGAAAACCGGCCCGAACGCAACCACCACGCCGGCATGCGCCTGCGGGGGATTCAAGCAGAGCAGGATGACGACCATTCCAAACAGTGAAAGTGCGGTCTTCTTTAGCATTTGCAGCACCCTCCATTTCTCACAAGGATTAAACCCCGCCGCAGCGAAAAGTTGTTTTCTTAAGCCAACCTTAAATCCGTGGTTTGAAGAAGTTACGGGGAGGGAATCAGGGCAGAATTTACCCATTCATCTATAATTCCCCAGCCATGAAACCGCGAATTTATCCCCTCCTCTTCTGGTTGGTTTGCGTCCTGATTGCGGGTCTGCCGCTGCTTGCCCAGGATCGTTCTTACGGCCGTTCGATGGTGATCAATGACGGCGGCATCGTCGCCACCAGTCATACCCTGGCTTCGCAGGCCGGGGCGCAGATCCTGGCACGGGGCGGTTCCGCCATCGATGCAGCGATTGCAGCCAATGCCGTCCTCGGCGTTACCGAGCCGATGATGAACGGAGTGGGCGGCGACCTCTTCCTGATTTATTGGGACGCCAAGACCGGCAAGCTCTATGGCCTGAATTCGAGCGGATGGGCGCCCCGTGGCTTGTCGATTGAATATCTGAAACAGAAAGGCAACCTGCAGATGCCGCAGGCCGGCATCGACAGCGTCACCGTGCCCGGCGCTGTAGAGGGCTGGTCCAAGGCCCACGCTCGTTTTGGACGGCTTCCCTGGAAAGACCTCTTTACACAGGCGATTTACTACGCCGAGCATGGCTATCCCGTGCCCGAGGTGATCCATGATTACTGGGAAGGCGACGCGCAGACATTGAAACAGACGCCCGAGGCGCAGCGCGTGTTTCTTCCCGGCGGAAAGGTTCCGGAAGTCGGCGAGATGTTTTTCAATCCCGACCTGGGCAAGACGCTGCAGCTCATCGCGGAGGGTGGGCGCGACGCCTTCTATCGTGGCGAAATCGCGCAGTCGATTGTGAGCACTTCAGCGGCATTGGGCGGAACCGTGCAGGCCGATGATCTGGCGGATTTTTCAGCCGAGTGGGTGGAACCGATTTCGATCACCTACCGCGGCTGGAAGATTTACGAGTTGCCTCCCAACGGGCAGGGCATGGCGGCGCTTGAAATGCTGAATATCATGAGCACGCTGCAGCCGGACAAGGCTGGTCCGCTGGCGACGATGGAGTTGCACGACCGCATTGAGGCGATGAAGCTGGCCTACAGCGACCTGTATCGCTACAACGCCGATCCTCGCTTCGCCAAGGTACCGGTCAAGGGACTTCTCGCCGACGACTATGCCAGGCAGCGCGCGGCGCTGATCAGTCCCGAGAAGGCGAACTGCACTCCGGCCAGCGGTTCTCCCGCCCGGAGCGACACGACTTACCTGGCTGCGGTCGACAAGGAGGGCAATATTGCCTCGCTGATTCAGAGCAATTACGACGCCTTCGGTTCCGGAGTCGCCGTCACGGGCCGGGGCTTCATGTTGCAGGATCGCGGCGCATTGTTCCTGCTCGATCCCAGCCATCCTAACGCGCTGGCGCCCCGGAAGCGTCCGTTTCACACCATTATTCCTGCGTTCATGGAGCAGGGCGACGTGCACATCGGATTCGGCATCATGGGCGGGGCCAATCAGCCGCTGGCGCACGCGCAGTTCGTTTCCAATGTAGTCGACTACGGCATGAACATTCAGGCCGCGCTCTCCGAACCGCGTTTCACCGTCGAGCCCACGGAGCAGGGAATTGGATGCAACATTCTGATTGAGTCGCGAGTGCCGCCCGAAACCCTGAAAGAGCTGGAGCAGAAGGGGCACGCCTTCAAGGTGAGGAAGGAATATTCCGCTGCGATGGGCCGCGGCCAGGCGGTGCTGCACAACTCGAAAAGCAACCTGAACTTCGCCGCCTCCGATCCGCGGGCCGATGGCTCGGCGGAGCCCGAGCCGGTTCCCGAGCGCTAGCGACGTGGCCCTTGTTATGGCTGTAATATGTTTCCGTGGCGCACCGGGGCGGCGCATGCGATTGCTCTCGCCGGTCTTTGTTGATGGAAAAACACAAGGTTCCTCGACTTGTCCTCACCGAGCAAGCGCTGCTCGGAGCGGCGCTCGGGATGACACGTTAGTCGTAGATCCGAAAAATTATGAACAACGGTAAAAAAACTCCCCTTCGTTCAACCCACTGGTTCGGCCTGCAGGATAAAGATGGATTCATCCATCGCTCCTGGATGAAGAACCAGGGATTTCCCTCCAACCTGTTCGATGGCCGGCCGGTGATCGGAATCTGTAACACCTGGTCCGAGCTGACGCCGTGCAACGCCCACTTCCGCATGATTGCGGATCGGGTGAAGCGCGGCGTGTACGAGGCCGGCGGCTTCCCGCTGGAGTTTCCAGTGATGTCGCTGGGGGAGACGAACCTGCGCCCGACCGCCATGCTCTTTCGCAATCTGGTGAGCATGGACGTGGAAGAATCGATCCGGGGAAATCCCATTGACGGAGTCGTGCTGCTGTGCGGATGCGACAAGACCACGCCCTCGCTCATGATGGGGGCTGCAAGTTGCGATTTGCCGGCGCTCGTGGTGTCAGGCGGCGCCATGCTCAATGGACACTTCCGCGGCGAAACGATCGGCTCGGGAACCAGCGTATGGTCGATGAGTGAAGATGTGCGCGCAGGAAAGATGAGTTGCGCCGACTTCATGGACGCAGAATCCTGCATGTCCCGCTCGGCCGGCCACTGCATGACCATGGGCACGGCTTCGACCATGGCGTGCATGGTGGAGGCCCTGGGCATGGGCATGCCGCAGAATGCGACCATTCCCGCGGTCGATTCGCGGCGCTACGTATTGGCTCAGGAGGCGGGCCGGCGTATCGTTGAGATGGTCCGCCAGGATGTGAAGATGTCCCAAATCCTCACGCGGAAGGCTGTCGAGAACGCCATTCGGGTGAACGCGGCGGTGGGCGGCTCCACCAATTTTGTGTTGCACATGCTGGCTCTGGCCGGCCGGATCGGGGTGAAGCTGGAGCTCGAAGACTTCGACCGCCTGGGCCACGACCTCCCCCTTCTGGTGAACCTGATGCCGTCCGGCAAGTTCCTCATGGAAGACTTCTACTACGCCGGCGGAGTTCCGGCCGTGGTTCGCGCCTTGGGCGACCTCATCCACCGGGACGCGCTGACCGTAAACGGCAAGACCATGGGCGAGAACACCGCCGAGGCGCCGTGCTGGAATGCCGAGGTCATTCATAGCCGCGAGAAACCCATCAAGGAGAAGGCCGGCATCGCCGTGCTGCGCGGCAACCTGGCCCCTGGAGGCGCGGTGGTCAAGCCTTCCGCCGCCAGTCCTCATCTGCTGAAGCATCGCGGCCGGGCGGTAGTATTCGACGACATCGAAGATTTCAAGAAGCGGGTGGACGATCCGGCGCTCGACATTGACGAGAATTCGGTGATGGTGCTGAAAGGGGCAGGGCCGAAGGGCTATCCCGGCATGCCCGAAGTGGGGAACATGCCGCTGCCGAAAAAGCTTCTGCAACGCGGAATCACCGACGTGGTGCGCGTTTCCGATGCGCGCATGAGCGGAACGGCGTATGGAACCGTGGTGCTGCACGTGACTCCGGAATCCGCCGCGGGCGGGCCTCTGGCCCTGGTGCGCGACGGCGACGAAATTGAACTGGACGTGGAAGCCCGCAAGCTGGAACTTCGGGTGGCGCCCGCGGAACTGGAGCGGAGGCGCGCGGCCTGGACGCCTCCTCCTCCGTTGGCCAATGGCGGATATCAGAAACTCTACATCGATCATGTTCTGCAGGCGGACCGGGGCGCTGACCTCGATTTTCTGGTAGGTTCGCGCGGCGCGGGCATACCCAGGGAGAGTCATTGAAGGGCAGCTTCTGGCGTCTATCTGTGTAGCGC
>DASQGY010000002.1:0-10435 GCA_035632375.1 Bryobacteraceae bacterium
CAAGAGTTCCAAGCCCATCGCCGACAAATTGCAGAGCCTGGGATACGGTTGCGCCTTGGTATCCCATCGGCTCTCGCCGCCCGACGTCTTTCCCGCTCACGCCGAGGATGTGGCCTCGGCATTCGCCTGGGTGAAATCGAACATCGCCGCGCGCGGAGGCGATCCCCAGCGCGTGATTCTCGCCGGCCACAGCTCCGGCGCGCACCTCAGCCTGCTCGTCGCCGCCGATCCCCGCTATCTCGCGCCGCACCATCTTTCGCCTTCCGATGTCCTGGCAGTGATCGGCCTAAGTTCGCCCGTGGATCTCACGCGCCACCCGGATGGCCACGGCTACGGCGACGTTCTCCTGGGCGGCCCCGGCGCGGATGCCTTCCGCCGCGATGCAGCCCTGATGAAAGATGCCAGCCCAGCGGAGCACGTATCGAAGAGCCTGCCTCCCACGCTGCTCCTAGTCGGCGAACGCGATCTTCCCATGCTGGAGGCGGACGCCCGCGCATTCGCCCGCAAAGCGGAGATCGCCGGCCGCACAGTGGAGGTGGCGGTTCTCCCCGGAAAAGATCATATGGGGGTAGCCCGCGGCATGACCGGAGACCAGGACCCCGTCCTGGTCCGTGTCCTGGAATTCCTCAAAAAGATAAACTAACGACGACGATCTGTGAGGCGGACCCCCTGGTCCGCGGCCGACGCCCCGTCGGCCTGGTCCGGCACACCAAAAACACGAATGGCCGCCGGTCGACCTCGACCCAGCGGCCACTCACCTAACTAACTGGTTGCCGTTAGCTCCGCTCTTTCACCATCAGTTGGTTGCTTACCGAGAAAACGCCCGGCACGCCATTCGCCCGGATGTAAGCGATGTTCTTGTCGCCATCGCTGTCCACAATGCCTCTCAGCGTGACATGACCGTTCTCCACGATGATGTGGATCGATGGATTAGCTCCCATCGCGTAGCGGTACAACCCGCCGAAGCCAAAAATCGAGCGATAGGTGGCCGCTCGAATCCGGTTATCGAACGTCGACAGCGGCAGCACCTTCACGTTGTTCACCACGCCGGTGACGCCCGGAATCCGCTTCACAACGTTCTCCGCATCCGACTTCAGGATCGGCCGCGTCACGTCGCCCATCAACGTCACAACGCCGTTGTTGTCGACGCTAAACTCGAAGTCGTCGAAGACGCTGTAATAGGGCAGCATCACCAGTTCATGCCGGACGGCGTCGCGCAGATCGCGCGGCTGATTAGATTTCCCAAACATCGGGACCGTCAAAATTACCAACGCAACAGCCAGTGAAATTCTTTGAAATGTGGCCTTCATACCTATTCGTGCCTCTCTGCTAAATGAGATGCACGAACGAGCCCCCAGGGTTACTTCTTATTACATAGATTTACTGATTCGTCGGAAAAATCCGTGGGTGAGCTCCGTTTCAGGCAGTTTGCCCAAGTGAATGATAGAGGGCCAGTTCCGTGAACTCGGAAGATTCGGCACCCGCAGGATTTTCTCATGGTGACTTGTCTTCCAGCAAGCCCACGTCAGTGTCGGCAAGTAGAGGATCGAAGTGGCACAACCTCGTTCCGAGAGGAATGACGTTGACCACGCGGGGAGCGGCGCAATCGGTGAACGCTTGGGCGGCCAGGCAGGGTATCGCCCGAGAGCCATCGCAGCCTATCGCATTTAGTGAAAGGCGTGGAACTCCGAAGCGATTTCACTCGTACGCGATTTATGAGCAAGGAGCACATGAGAAGCCGGCTCGTCTCCGGCATTGCTGATATTCTGGCCGGTCTTGCAGCTTTCGTGCTGTTCGTCGTTGCCGATAGCTTTCTTCACGTAGCCGCCGATCTCCGAGAAGCTCTAGTTGTCCTTTCATTGATGTATCTCGCCGTGGGACTTCTCCGCGGGACTGGTCGACCCGATAACGTCTGGCTCAAAGGCTTGCTTGTTGCTTCCGGGGGCACTCTGGTGCTGCTCGTACTCCTGTGGAACCAGATTTTTCATTCCTTCCTGGCCCTCTTCCTTCTGGCTGCTAATTTGTTCACCGTATGGGGTGTGCGCGCCCGGCGTCTCTGGTCGCATCAATCCGCTTTGAAATGGGGGATGATATTGCTCGCTCCGGTGACCGCGCTCGTCCTTGTCGTTTTCACGACAATTCCGACGGTTGCCACTCGAGTTGCGACTCGCCGGACTACTTTGCCCGCACCCATATTTTCAATGACCGCGAGCGGTGGTGGGCAGATCACCTCCGCCGGACTCCACGGGCGCGTCGTGGTCCTTAGCTTTTGGGCAACTTGGTGCCCTGCTTGCCGCCGCGAACTGCCGGAGTTAGATCGGCTCTACAGGCGATACCGAAGCAATTCGAACGTCAGTTTCTGGGGTGTCGACGTTTTGGGTAACGGGGAGACCGTCGCGATAGCTAAAGACTTCATGCAGAAAGCCGGCTACGCGCTGCCGCTTGCGTTCGGTAATGAGAAATCTGCTGAGGATCTGGGTGGAGACGGGTTACCATTTCTTATCATTATGGATAAACTTGGACGCGTACGCCTTGTCCACAATGGTTACGATCGTTCAGAGCCGCTGCAGTCTGAGCTATCGAAAGTGATTGAGGCCCTGCTGAACGAAGGCTGACCGTGGCTCAGGGTTTGCCTGGATCAACAGAGATCTGCGAGATTTCAGCATGCCGTTCTACCCCTCACTGACGCCGTAGCATTTACCGGAGAGGGCACACTGGTTCGAAAGGCACTGGCCACGAACTGCAAAAAGCTGAAGCCCCGCTATCCCGCATCGGTTCGCGGGCTGCGTGAGCCGAGATTCCCGTCCATTGGAGCGTAGCGGTGACCCACAGATTTCTCCGGCGAGGCGATTTACTGGCCTAAGTAGCTGGGCTGGTATCATGGAGTTTGGAAACGCGTTTCCACTCCCATGCCGCAACCCCGTCCTCCCGACTTCGGTGTCAACAGTTGGCTCGAAGATGAGCTCTATCAGCAATACCTGCACGATCGCAAGGTAGACGAAAGCTGGAAGAAAGTTTTTGAATCGAATGGCGGGCCTGCGCCATCGCCCGGAAACGGATCGCCTGCTCAGCAAAACGCCGTCGCCGTCTCCACTCCCCCGCACCTCGCTACCGCCGGCGAGCAACTGGTTCCCCTCCGCGGAGCCGCCGCGCGCATCGCCGAGAACATGAATGCCAGCCTCAGCATTCCGCAGGCTACCTCGCAGCGCGTCATTCCAGTGAAGGTGATCGATGAAAACCGCCGCATCGTCAACGAGCATCGCGTCCTCATCGGCATCAGCAAAATTTCTTACACGCACATTATCGGCTGGGCCATCCTCAAAGCCGTCGAATCGAATCCCACTCTGAACAACGCCTACGCCGAAATGGACGGCGAACCATTCCGCGTAGTACACAACCGCATCAACATCGGCATCGCCGTCGATGTCGCCGGCAAAGATGGCGTCCGCTCGCTCAAAGTTCCGAACATCAAGAACGCCGGCGCACTGGATTTCGCGCAGTACGTCGCGGCCTTCGACGACATCGTGGCTCGCGCCCGCGGCAACAAGCTCACCGTCCAGGATTTCGAAGGCACCACCATTTCGCTCACCAATCCGGGCACCGTCGGCACGCTCGGATCCGTCCCGCGCCTCATGCCCGGCCAGGGCGCGATCGTCGCCACCGGCACCATCGACTATCCAGCCGAATATCACGGCGTCACCGATCAACTCCGCTCCCTTCTCGGCCTCAGCAAGGTAATGACCGTCACGTGCACCTATGACCATCGCGTCATTCAGGGCGCGGAGTCCGGCATGTTTCTCGGCCGCTTGCAGGATCTGCTCGAAGGCAAAGACAATTTCTACGAAGAGATTTTCGAGCATCTCAAAGTCCCGCACAAGCCCGTGCACTGGGAAAAGGATCGTCCCGTGTCCGTCCCCGGCGTCCGCGGCGCGCAGCTCGACGAAGTGGCCAAGGAAGCTGCGGTCCTGCAGCTCATCAACGCCTATCGTGTCCGCGGCCACCTGATCGCCGACTTCGATCCCCTCGGCTCCGAACCCACCTATCACGCCGAGCTCGATCCCGCCACCTATGGCCTCACCATCTGGGATCTCGATCGCGAATTCCTCACCGGCACGCTGATGTCCGACACCGCCGAGCCGCAAAAAGTCGCCACCCTCCGCCAGATTCTCGAGACCCTCCGCCAGACCTACTGCGGAAAAATCGGATGCGAATACATGAACATCCAGATTCCCGAGCAGAAGCGCTGGCTGCAGCTCCGCATGGAACCCACCGGCAACCGCTGGCCGCTCGATCCCGAAACCCGCTTGCGCGCTCTCCAGCGCCTGGAGGAAGCCGAGGAGTTCGAGCATTTCCTCCACGCCCGCTTCGTCGGCCACAAGCGATTCTCCGTCGAAGGCGCGGAATCCGCCATGGTCATCCTCGACGAAATCCTGAACCGCGCGGCCAATACCAACGTGCAGGAAGCCGTCATCGGCATGTCGCACCGCGGCCGCTTGAACATGCTGGCAAACATCGTCGGCAAATCGATGGTCGAAATCTTCTCCGAGTTCGAAGGCATCGATCCCGACAGCACCCAAGGCTCCGGCGACGTGAAATACCACCTGGGCGCGAGCGGCGTACGAAAGTCAACCGAAGGCCACGAGATCAAGATTTCCGTCGCCTTCAATCCCAGTCACCTCGAAGCAGTCGACCCGGTCGCCGAAGGCATCACCCGCCCCAAACAGGACCGCCTGGGCGACACCAAACGCGAGCGTGTGATTCCGCTGCTGGTCCACGGCGACGCCGCATTCGCCGGCCAAGGCGTGGTAGCCGAAACCCTGAACCTCTCGCAACTCGAAGGCTACACCACCGGCGGAACCATCCACCTGGTGATCAACAACCAGATCGGCTTCACCACCAATCCCGACGAAGCGCGTTCCACGCCCTATTCCACCGACGTCGCCCGCATGGTGCAAGCCCCCATCTTCCACGTGAACGGCGACGATCCGGAAGCCTGCATCCGCGTCGCCCAAATGGCCTACGATTACCGCCAGGAATTCAAGCGCGACGTCGTGATCGACATGTTCTGCTACCGCCGCCACGGCCACAACGAAGGCGACGATCCCAGCTACACCCAGCCCATCCTGTATCGCAAAATCCGCCAGCATCCCTCGGTGGCCACGCAATACGGCGAACGCTTGCTGCGCGAGGAGTTCATAGATGAAGCGCAAGCCGCCGACATTCGCAAGGCCGTCCTCGCGCGATTGAACGAAGCCTACGATGCGGCGAAGCAGACCGAGGAACATTTCCGCGTCCAGGATCTCAGCGCCGTCGATCCTGAGGAACTCGTCCGGCCCAGTCCGCACACCGCCGTCGATCGCGCGAATCTCGAACGAGTCATCGAAGGCATCACCACTTTTCCGGCGGAGTTCCACGTTCACCCCAAACTCGAAGGCGGATTGCGCAAGCGCCGCGAAGTCTTGAATGGCGCACCCATGGACTGGGCCACAGCCGAAACCCTGGCCTTCGGCACCTTGGTGCTGGAAGGCACACCGGTGCGCCTGAGCGGCCAGGATAGCGGACGCGGCACCTTCAGCCAGCGCCACCTCGAGCTCTACGACAGCGAAACCGGCGACCGCTACATCCCGCTGCGCCACCTCGCGCCGAATCAGGCGCACTTCGACGTCTTCGACAGCTCCCTCAGCGAGTACGCCGTGATGGGCTTCGAATTCGGCTACAGCGTCGCCGACCCGCTGACGCTCGTTCTGTGGGAAGCGCAGTTCGGCGACTTCGCCAACGGCGCACAGATCATGATCGACCAGTTCATCTCCAGTGCCGAATCCAAGTGGGGCCAGCCGAGCGGCTTGGTTCTCCTCCTACCCCACGGCTACGAAGGCCAGGGCCCCGAACATTCCAGCGCCCGCATCGAGCGCTTCCTCCAGCTCTGCGCCGAAGACAACATGCAGGTGGTGAACGCCAGCACCCCCGCGCAATACTTCCACGTTCTGCGCCGCCAGATGCACGGCGGCCCGGATCGCCGCGGCGTGCGTAAGCCGCTCATCGTCTTCACGCCCAAGCGCATGCTGCGCCACCACAGCGCCGTCTCGCGCCTCGACGATCTGATGACCGGCCAGTTCCACGAAGTGATGGACGACGTGGCCCACCTCGATTCAACAAAAGTAACCCGCGTCCTGATGTGCTCCGGCCAGGTCTACTACGACCTCGCCGAGCGCAAAATCCAGAACGTCCCGATCATTCGCTTGGAACAGATCTACCCATTCCCCACCAGCGCCCTGCGCGTGATCCTGGGCCGCTATCCCGCGTCGACCGAAGTAGTCTGGGTCCAGGAAGAACCCCGCAACATGGGCGCATGGCGCTTCGTAGAAGAACAAATGCAGCCGATCCTTGAAGACACAACGCGCGCAATCCGCTACATCGGCCGCCCCGCCAGCGCCAGCCCCTCAACCGGCTCCCTAAAACGCCACCAGCAGGAGCAAGCCGAGCTGGTAGACGCCGCCTTCGCCCCCGAAATCCGCACAGTCCCCAAGCGCCGTGCAACCGCCCGGCGAAAGAGATAACCAGTCGACAACCGATCCACCAAACCGTTTCCGAGCCACGACCGTCAGGGAGTGGACCGCGCCTCTCCCCCGCCATAACCGTGACACCCGCAACGAGCCCCAAAATCCCCGCATCAGATGCTGTGACGGGCTTCCCCCAAAGTTAAATCTCTGAACGAAGGATAAAAGTTTCTCCATGTCCCTCCGTGTACCCAACCTCCCCAGCCTCGCGCTGCTTGCCCTCGGATTGCCAGCCTTTGCCGGCTCCTCCGTCAAGGGAATCCACAACTTCTTCCAGGTCGACGAACACGTCTACCGCGGCGCACAGCCCACCGATGAAGGCTTCCAATACCTGTCGAAAATCGGCGTAAAGACCGTCATCGACCTCCGCGAAGCCGACGACCGTTCAGGCGAAGAAGAAGGCCAAGTCACCGCCGCCGGCATGAAATACATCAACGTCCCCATGACCGGCCTGACCCCGCCCACCGAGTCCGAGATTAACCAAATTTTAGGAATCCTCGAAGACGGCAAAACCGGCCCCGTCTTCGTCCACTGCAAGCGCGGCGCGGACCGCACCGGCGCAGTAATCGCCTCCTACCGCATCGAACACGACGGCTGGGACAACGATCGCGCCCTGAGCGAAGCAAAAAAGCTGGGCATGAGCTTCTTCCAGTTCCCCAGGCAAAGTTACATCCGCAGCTTCCACGCCCGCGCCATCCAAACGGCGGCGGAAGCAGCCAGTACTACAAACTGATCCGCGATAAACTTCGCAACCGAGCCGCGCCCGTCAGGAAGCGATCCGCAAGACCTGACCGCAACAGAATAGTGCCAGCTCCAAGGGTGTATTGAAAACGGCGCCTAGTATAGCGTTTCATTAAACACTATCCGTTACTTCGGTGCTCAGAGCCTGGAACTTCCGCCATCGGTGGACTACTGGGTCCGCGTTGATTTCGCTGATGCCCTTTAGAATTCGGTCGCGGAGCTCCTCCCAAGATTGCACCCGTATGTGGCGCAGGAACGTGCGCGCCATTTTCCCAAACAGCGTCTCGACAATGTTCAGCCAAGAGCCGTGCTTCGGTGTCAGGACATACTTGAAGCGGTTTGGTTTGGTCTGCAAGAACGCTCGGGTCTCTTTGGAGACGTGCGCCGAGTGATTGTCCAGAATCAGCCGGATGGTGCATTGGCAGGGATAGTGCTGGTCCAGATCTTGGAGCAACGCGATAAACTCCCGGCTGCGGTGACGGCGCTCCACCCGTGCCGTCACATGACCGTCGTGCAGATCCAGGCCCGCGAGAATCGAACAGGTCCCCAGCCGCTTGTATTCGTGATCCCGGCTCAAGGTGGCGTGCTTGCCTGGCACCGGCGGCAGATCCGGCGCCGTATTCGCAATGGCCTGCAGTCCGGGTTTTTCGTCCACCGATACCGTCACGATGAGGGGTGCCAAAAGCCCCTTCTCGTTGTGCAACGCCACCTCTCGATAAACCAGCAGCACTTCCCGCATCCTGGCTTCGAAGTCCGGATCCCGCCGTTCCAGATAGTACTTCACTTTTTCCGGATGGAGAGGTTGTTGGGCCAAGATCCGCTGCACCGTGGCCTTGGCCGCCAGCGCCAAAGAGGGATGTCCAGCCCGACCAGCGTGCTCCCGGACATGCTTGGCCAGTAAACTTCTGCTCCATACCTCCGCCGCGTAGCCCAGATCCTTCGGCTTGGAGCAAGCCAGATGCACCACCCAGGCCTTGTCTTCCTCAGTAATCACCGGCTCTTTAGGCCGATGATAGGCATCCTTCAACGCCGCCGCCGCGCCCATCTGCAGGGCTTTGCCTATCCACTTGCCCACACTCACGCGCGTCATGTTTAGGGACCGTGAAATCTCGGTGATGGTTTCGCCGGAATGATATCTCCACAGAATCTTGGCCCGTTGCACTTCTCTCCAGGGAGCGGTCTTCGATTCGCGCAACTGATCCAGTTGCTCCCGTTCCTCACCGGTCAGAAGCAACTTGGGCCGCTGGGACCTTCTGGGCACACGTTGAGTGTACCACAAAACATTCTTATACGAATATTGTTTAGTGAAACGCTATACTAGTTAAACCTTCGGACCAGCACCCAAAGCATATAAATCGCTCCGCCAATGGGGATCAAGGCGAAGGTTGCTGCGCCGCGCCGCAAAGCAATCATAACCAGAAACGAAATGAACAGAAAGACCGAGGTCTCGAAGACCGCGGCGATCCTCGCCCACGTCGCATGCAGCACCAGTCCGCGGCCGGTAAAAAACAGAAATGCGCTCACCAGAGTGAGCACGGCCGCCAGGATGTCCGCTAAATCCGCGATCCAGTCTGCGACTTTGCTGAATAGCCAAAGTGGCATAGCGAACACCGTGGCTACGGCGCTGACCACTCCGACGATTCCGTCGCGCTTGATGTTGATGTCAGGGCTGCTTTGGGCGGACGCATCGGTCTTGGCGCGGGCCAACTCGATCTTAGTCGCCGTAAGCCACACGCACACCACCAGCGAAGGAATCCCTAACAGTAATCCCACCGCGCGGAATCCGTTCGCGACAATCAGAAGATGGCGGCTCAAGCGGTCCATTCTAGCGCGGCTGGGATAGTCCAGGCGATTGTTCGTGTCTATTCCGACAACGCGTGTCTACCAGCACACGCCGCATTCGCTTAACCGAATTCACCAACTCCACGCCGAACAGCACACACTTGTTTTGGCCCCTAGCCTGCCTAACGCCTCGCGAGTCCGTCCAAAATAAAACACCAGATGGCCGGACTCTCAAGGAGAATCGACCTATGCTGTTCGCGAAGTACCTCTTCAGCACCATTGGATTCGGCCTCCTGCTCCTCGCAGCGGGAATCCTGATCTACGACCTCTACCAAATCCTCAAACCCCGCACACCGGACAAGAAGGGCATCCTGTCATTCCAAGATGACCCCGCCTCGACTCAAGCCGCCGCCCCGCCCGCACTCCTCCGTTGGCGCATCGCCGCCCAAGCCGCCGGAATCGGACTCCTCTCCGTCCTCGTCAGCCTCAGCATCACCGTCGTCCCCAGCGGCCAAGCCGGCGTCGAGATCAGCCAGTGGCGAGGCACTCTCCCCTCCACTCTCTATCCCGGCGTCCACTTCGCAACCCCGCTCATGGAACACGTCGAGCTCTTCAACATCCGCGATCACGTCTTCACCACCACCCTCACCGACGATCCAAAAGCGAAAGCCGCCAGCCTCCGCGTCCAGACCAAGGAAGGCCTCAGCGTCGGCCTAGCCGTCACCGTCCGCTTCAAGCTCGATCCCTCGAAGCTCGCCTACATCTACAGCAACCTCCCGCAGCCCGTCGAAGAGGAACTCGTTCCACCCACGGTCGCCAGCCTCTTCCGCCAGGCTGCTCCCAACTACACGGTTCGCGAAATGTTCTCCAGCCGCCGCGAGGAAATGGTCCGCGCCGTCGCCGGCCAGATCGCCCAGAAGATGGCGCCCGACGGCGTAGTAATCAAGGAAGTCATGCTGCGCGACATCCAGCTTCCCGCCGAGTACGCCAAAGGCATGGAGGGCCTGCTGCTTAAGGAGCAGGAGAACGAGCGCATCTCGGTCGAAATGGAACTAAAACAAAAAATGGTCCGCATCGCAGAGCTCGAAGCGGAAGCCCAAAAGGCCCGCGATGTCAAGGAAGCCGAAGCAAAGGCTCAGGTAGTGGTCCTCGAAGCCAAAGCCCAAGCCGACGCCATGCAGCACACCCTCCCGCTCAAAGAAAAACAAATCCAGCAGTCCAAGCTGGAAGCCGCTGCCCGCAAGGAAGCCACGGTCATGAACGCCGAAGCCGCCGCCCAGGCCAAGGTCATCGACAGCAAAGCGGAACTCGAAAAGCGCAAACTCCAAACGGAAGGCGAATCCGACCGTATCCGC
>DASQGY010000003.1:0-11929 GCA_035632375.1 Bryobacteraceae bacterium
AGTGCCGCCCTGCGGTCTGGGACCGCGCCCTGCGCCGCCACGTGCCTGACTGGGCGCACCCGCGGCGCGTTCCGCGTCATCCGACATCAACTCCACTTCACCCAAGCCGATCTTCACCATGTCCTGAATGATGACGTCCAGTTCGTTCGTGCCGCGAAAGCTGTAGGTGATCGCGCCGATTTGCACTCCGCCAAACTTAGAGTCGATTGCTGCGAGCCCTCGCGCCAGTGGGAGGGAAAGCAGAGCAATTTTGCCAAGATCTCGCCTTGTATAGTTCATCACGCTCCTTTATCCTTAGGCGTGGCCGCGCGATCGATAGTTACGACTTCCAGTGACCAAGATTAGGCTGCGCCAACACAGGCTAAAGCCTGTGCTACCTTCTACAACTACTCGAAGCTAGAAGCGGAAGCGGGCGACTAACTGCATGATGCGCGGGTCGCGAGCGCCGTTGACAGTGCCGAAGCCGTTAATGTTGTGCACCGACCCGTCCGCGTTAAACGGCAGGTTGGTTACCGCCGAGTTCGTAATGCTGGTGTAGTTGATGGTGGCGTTGTAGCCGCTGAACTGGGTGTGGTTCAGGACGTTGAACGCATCGGCGCGCAGTTGGAATTCGTACCGCTCCTTGATCATGAACGACTTTTGCAGCGTGAAGTCGATATTGTTCACACCCGGGTTGCGCAGGTAATTCTGCGGCGCGCCCAGTCCGATATCTCCAGGTTGCGGCGGCGCGAATGCCGCCGGGTTCAACCGGTCGTACGGGCTGGATGTCGTGCCCGCCTTCGGGTCGCCGATCACGTGGATGCGAGCAGGCTCGGTGTAGGAGCCAGTCAGATTCTGGTTGCCGGCGCCCGGAATGCTGAAGGCAACGGTATAGGGCGATCCGGTTTGGTAGAAGAAGATACCCGACATCTGCCAGCCATCCAGCATGGTGTGCCCAATGGCATTGCTCTTGAAGAAGCTGGGCAAGTTGTAAATGGAGTTGAGCGCAAAAGTGTGGCTGCGGTCGATACCCAGCGGCCCATAGTTCGCTTGCCTGTTGTTCCCATCGATGCGCACAAAATCGCCGTCGTTGGTGGTCAAGCCCAGCGCCTTCGACCAAGTGTAATTCAGGCCAAATTGGAGCCCGTGCTGGAATCGGCGATTCAACGAGACCTGCAGGGCGTTGTAGTTGGCATAGGAGCCTTCCCGGTGGATGGAGATATCTCCGTAACCGGCAAACGCGCGCAGGAAATTCGCATCGTACGCATTACTACCGAGCAGCGCGTTAGGAGTGAGGGCCACCTTGGTCGGATCCTGGTTCTGCTTCAAGAAGGTCGTCCCATAGGGGATGGCGTTGATGTTGAGCTTATCCAGGAGATGCCGGCTTTGGCTTCCCACATAGGCGGTGTCCAGCACGAAGTTACCCGGCAGCCTGGTCTGGATGCCCAGGTTGAAATTCATCACCATGGGGAACTTCCCGTTCTGATCCAGGCCCAGCAGGCTGCTGGGAGCGATCAAGGCATTAGCCGGGTTGATCTGGCTCACCAGGCCGTTCACTAGAGTCGGCGAGAAAGTGGTGGGAGGATTGGTCAGCTCGTCAAAGATCTCGTTGCCTTGGTAGCGATCGTAGAAGATCCCAAAACCGCCGCGAACCACCAGGTTCTGCTTGCCGGTGACATCGTAGGCAAAACCAACACGAGGCGCCGGAGCAAATCCACGATTCTCCATGAGGTACTTGTTGATGCCCTTGCCCGCCTGCCGGATGCCGTTCAACAGGTCGCCCGATCCTGGAATAATGTCCCCGATCGCGCTGGCGGCCAAGGTAGCGCCAGTAAGCGGGTTGACAGCGATACGAGTCTTACCGTCCGCCGAGAGCCCTGGCTGATATAGCAGCGGCGCTTTGCTGCGATCGTACAACTGCGGCAGGAAGTTCGAGGTTTGGAGCGAAGCATCATATTGCGGCTGGATGTAGTACATGCGGAGTCCAAATTCGACAGTCAGCCGGCGCGTGACCTTCCAGGTGTCCTGAGCATAGAACTCAATGTTCCAATACCGATATTGGCCCAAAGCGTACTGCGAGGCCTGGTTGAAGGTATTGTAGACGCCGAGCGCGGCGTTGGCGAAACCGTACTGGGAATCGAAAGGATTCGAGGGGTTGTCGCCGAAATCGAAATTCCCATTGAAGCTCGCAAAGGAGGACTGGTCCTTGCGGCTGCGCTGCAGGTAGCCACCAACTTTGAACGTGTGCTGCCGCCAGACCTTGCTCAGGTTATCGATGTACTCGATGGTGGTGTTGTAGTTGTAGAATGGCGCATCGTTCGTGCCGAAGCTTGCCGTGTTGTTGATGCGCGTGCCATTGAACCCGAAGGTGGGAATGAAATCGTTGGTGATAGCGCTTGGATAGAGCACATTCAGGCCCGTCAAGCCGGTGGCCGCGCGCGACAAGCCATTGCCCACAGGAGTGATGTTGATGATGTTCTTGCCGAAGCCGAAGGTGACTTCATTGGTCAGCGTAGGGCTGAGGATGGCCGTGGCGCTGATGGCAAGGGCGTGTCCGGGACGTGAATCGGTGATCGGAACCAGCGGAATGTTCGAGCCCAATACAAATGAGCCGTAGAAGGAGGTAACGGCGTCGTTGTTGTTGATGTATCGCGCGTAAATCTTCCACCTGGAGCCCAGATTGTAGTCGCCACGGATGAGATCCTCGCGGCGCGGGTAGGAATCGGAGATCTGCGAGCGGAAGTTGTAGCCGCTCTTCTGGAACTGTTGCGCGTTTGGCAGAGGATACAGATTCAGGATCGCGAGACCGGGCCCGAACAGCTTGCTCTTGGGAATGCGGCCCAGAACTCCGCCATCGGCGAAGCATCCAGCAGTGTTGGTGGCGCTGCAAGGCAGGCCAGTGCTGGTATCTCTGATGTATGGAAACGGGTTGCCGCTCTTGTCTACGCTCTGCGAAAAATCGCCCTGCCGCTCCAACGCCGTCGGAACCGTGCGGTCTCTTTCCGCCTGCGGCTTCAACTGGTTCTGATATTCCTGGCTCCAGAAGAAGAACAGCTTCTCCTTGCTCCGGTTGAACAGCCGGGGAATGAACACCGGCCCGCCGATGGTGTACCCGGCGTCGTTGAAACGGAACTTGTTGCGCTGCAGTCCGTCGCGGTTGTTCTTCCAGTTGTTGGCATTCAGGCCCTCGTTGCGGTGGAAGATGTAGCCGCTGCCATGGAAGTCCTTGGATCCGCTGCGGGTCACCACGCTGATCTGCGCGCCTGAGGATCGGCCGTATTCGGCCTGGTAGGCATTAGTGAGAATGCGATATTCCTGCACCGAGTCGAGGCTGACGGTGGCAAGCTGGTCGCCGTTGTTGCCAGTATCCACGTTGCCCACGCCGTCGAGAGTCAGGTTGTTCTGATTCGTGCGAGCGCCGTTCGCGGAGATGCTGCCCACGCCGGTGTGGCCTCCGGTCTGCAGCGCGCTGCCGAAGGTGGTCACCACGCCGGGCGCAATCGATGCCAACGCCAGATACGTGCGCGCATTCACCGCGATGTTTTCCAATTGCTTGGAGTTCAGCGTGGACGACCGTTCGCCGCTCTCGGTTTGCAGTTGGATCGCCTGAGCGCTGACCTCAACCGACTGTTCGATGGCGCCGACCTCCAGGGTGAAGTTGCCAACGGCGAGTTTTTCGTTGCCGTAGAGGATAACGCCTTTCTTCTCGTATTTCTTGAATCCCGGCGCCTCGGCGGTGATGTTATAGGTTCCGGGTTGCATCTGCGGGAACACGAAGCGGCCTTCCGCGTCGGTTACCGCGGTGACAACCGTCTGCCTGCTCTGCTCAACGGCAGAAACCTTGGCATTGGCAACGGAGGCTTGTGTGCTATCTACCACGGTGCCGGCGATAGAACCGGAAATCGTCTGCGACCAACCCAGCGCAGACAATAGAAGTGAAGCGACAAAGCTCAGAACGATCTTCTTGGACCCCATGTTGTTCCCCCCTCTTATGCTTAGTGAACTAGAGCCGAAGGGCGCCAAAAGACAGCGACTTCATCGCGAACAGAGTCTCAGCGCCCAACCCCAACAATTAATTCGCTGCTCAAACTATATATCATCACCGCCGGAGAAAGTCAATGCAAATGTTCTCCGTCGACCCTTCCAGTCCGGACCGGAACGATTTCACACTGCCGCCAAATCACCAACCGAAGCCAGCGGCGGAATCCCTTCCATTCGAATTCCATAAAGGATGAAGTGCTGCGGGAGTGCGAACAAGCTCCATACCGTATCAACGGGAAAAATAGAAGAAGGGGCTTTAGAATCAATTCGTTAAGAGGGGGCGTAGTGAGAGGTATGATGCGTCCTTCCAGGAATACCAGCCAGGGGAAAAAGTCAGTGGATTAAATCTGTGACAGAGCAGAGCGATTGCGGTGATATAATCGCCAGCAAGGAAATCTTGCGCTACGTCGAACGGAAGATCAGTTGAGCAGATCGATCCGGTTACAAGTTGGGTGCCGGAGACGCAGGCTGAGCGGGATGCCATCCGCGAACAGCTTGAGCTGCTGCTGACCAATCCCCTGTTCAAGCACAGCCGCCGGTATCCGAGCATGCTGCGCTACGTGGTGGAGCACGCCCTTTCTGGCGACACGGGCCAGCTTAAAGAACGGACTATCGGAATCGAAGTATTTGGCCGCGATCCGCACTACGATACCAATCTCGATCCGGTTGTCCGCACCACGGCGGGCGAGATCCGCAAGAGAATCGCGCAGTACTACCATCAACCAGGGCATGAAGGCGAGCTTCGCATCGATCTGCCGGCTGGGTCCTACCTGCCAGAGTTTCACCTACCCGCCAGAACCGCAGTGGCGATTAAGCCGGTTCGATTCCGGCCATCGTGGCTGGTGATTTCCCTTGCCGCCACGCTTGTCGCGACCATTGTAGTGGTGGCCTTGTTCAGGCCGTGGACTCCGCAGCCGGTGGAACAATTCTGGCGCCCGCTGCTGAGCTCTTCTGGTCCGGCGCAACTGTGCGTGGCACCGGCCAACCTCTCGGCGGTGACCCAACTGGCGCAGGGTGCGGTTCCCGAGGGGCAACCGGCCGACCCCAGTGCGCTGACTCTTTCCGAGGTCCAGCGGTTGGAGGCGCAACACGTAGCGCTGTCGGATGCGACCACACTGTCGAGAATCGCTGGACTTTTTCAGTCGCGCCACAAGGTCTATCATGTGCGCAATGCTGTATTCACCAGTTTTCGGGAACTGCGCGAAGGGCCGGTAATTCTGATTGGCGGTTTCAACAACAACTGGACTCGACGGCTTTCCGCTCAGTTGCGCTATTCCTTCCAGGATGATTTGGACACTCATCTTTCCTGGATCGCCGATCGCCAGAATCCCTCGAAGCGAGACTGGGCGGTGGCTATGCACGCCCCGGTATCGACTGTAAACGAAGACTACGCGCTGATCTCGCGGTTCTGGGACGCTACTACCGATCAACCGGTAGTTATCGCCGGCGGGATCGGGATCTACGGAACCATGGCGGCCGGCGAGTTCCTGACCGATCCGATGTATCTATCCAAGTTCGCCGAGCAGGCGCCCGGCAATTGGGATCGTAAGAATATTCAGGTTGTAATCGCCACCAAGGTGATCAACGGCGTTTCAGGTCCTCCGCGGATCTTAGCGACGCACTTCTGGTAAAGCGCGCAAAGCTTTCACAGGCTAAAGCCGATGCCGCCCTCTGAACCTCATCAGCAAGTGGTAGCACAGGCTTTAGCCTGTGACAGCCCAAGCTGATTGCTGAGGATTTTCTGTTAAGCTCAGATTGATGAGCAGGCGCGCCAATCATCTGTGGGCACTCGGGGCTTGCTTTGCCCTGCTGGCCGCACTGGCGATTGGCTATCATCCCGGCTTCGCCGTCGGCGCAACCGGTGGCTTATCCGCGCCAGCGCCTCCGAAGGCATCCCTCGAATCGGCGCCAATCGCCAAGCTTCTGCAGTCTCATTTCGATTGGTACAGCGACGCTCCCCGATTTACCGGCCTCTCGATCGCGCTATCCGCTCTTCACGCCTACCGCGGCCCTCGACAGGGTGCGTGCGTGGCGCCGCCACTCTACGGGCCTCTGCACCGGCGTCCTCCACCGAACTTCTCCTAAGTTTTTTCAAATTGCTGTCAGTGTACGACTGGCAAAAACCGCTCCCTCACGGTCACGGCTCGGTAACGCATTTGGTTCTACTGAGTCGCGCACGTTAGTAAGCGGTTGGGCTGGAATCATATTTTTCTTTTGGAGAAGCTTTCATATGGAACTGTTTAAAGATACTCGTTTTGATTTTCTTGGCAGGAAGTGGTGGTTCATCCTGCCATCGTTTGTTCTCACTCTAGCCGGAGTCGCCAGTCTGCTGGTTAAGGGCGGTCCGCTCTATGGCATCGATTTCAAAGGTGGCGTAGTAATGGAGGTGCGATGGGATGGTGTGCCGCCCATCGAGCGCATTCGATCGGCGGTCGCATCGCGATTGAAGGGTGTCTCGGTTGTAGCCGCGCACGATTTGGCCGGATCGAACGAAGTACTCGTCTCGGCGGAAATCCCGACCGATGGCGGCCAGAGCGGGATACGCCACACGATGGACCAGGCGTTGTCCACCGTGGGCGCGCACTATTCGATTGGCGGTTTCGAAGTAGTCGGCCCGCAGATCGGCGCCGATTTGCGGCGTCAGGCGCTGCTGGCGACAGCGGGCGCTTCAGGCGGAATGCTGGCGTATCTGGCATGGCGATTCCGCCCCGTGTACGGAGTGGCTGCGGTAGTGGCAATGGCGCACGACGCGCTCATCACCATCGGGCTGTTCTCACTGCTTAACCAAGAGATCTCGCTCAACGTGGTGGCCGCGCTACTCACGCTGATCGGCTATTCCATGAACGACACCATCGTGGTGTTCGATCGCATCCGGGAGAATCGGCGCGCGCTCGGGAGCGAGCCGCTGCTGGAAACGATCAACCGCAGCATCAATCAGACCCTGAGCCGCACGGTCTTGACCTCTGGACTGACGCTGCTCACTGCTCTGTCGCTCTTCCTCTTTGGAGGACCGGTGCTGCATGGATTCTCGCTTGCTCTAGTGATTGGCATCGTGGTGGGTACGTTCTCGTCGATTTTTATCGCCAGCCCGATTCTACTGGCTTGGGAGGGGCGGTCATGAAACGAACGCTCGTCCGTAAGACCCTGCTCATTGCCGCAATCGTACTGTCAAGCGCCTTTGTTCTAGTTCGTATGCCCTTGCGCCTGGGGCTCGACCTGCGGGGAGGCGCGACGCTGATTCTGCGCGTGAAAGTGGGGGATGCATCGCTCGCGCAGCAGCGTGAAGTTGTGGAGCAGACGCGCCAGATCATCGAGCGCCGGATCAACGCCTACGGGCTTTCCGAAGCGCCCGTCCAACATTACGGGAGCCGCGGCAATGAACTGCTGGTGCAGCTTCCCGGCGTCACCGATTCATCGCGCATCCGGAATCTATTGCAGAGCCGCGCAGTTCTGGAATGGTATCCGGTGGAGGACGGTCCTTATGCAAGCACCGCCGACGCGATGGCGCGGCATGGCGGTTTCCTGCCTTCTAATGGCAAATTACTCCCCACCCGGTCCGGCGCCGATGGTCAGCGCGCGTGGTATCTGCTGGCCGGCCGGCCCGTGGTGCGTGGTACGGATCTGCGCGATGCTCGTGTAGCTACTGGCGCGACGGAGCAGCCGGTGACGGCGTTCACGCTGAGCCAGGATGCCGCGGCGCGTTTCGAGCAATACACCAAGGCCAACATTGGCCGGCGTTCGGCCATCGTGCTGGACCAGGAAATCCTCAGCGTCCCTGTGATTGAGGATGTCATTCGCGACACAGGCCAGATTCGCGGTGCGCGCAATCTTGCGGAGGCTCAGGACCTTGCCGTGAACCTGCGCTCCGGCGCGCTACCCGCGTCCATCGAGGTAGTGAAGGAAGGGACGGTGGAAGCTTCTCTCGGCTCGGATTCCATTCGCCACGGATTGCAAGCCGGCGCGGCGGGACTGGCGGCGGTGATCGCAGTGATGCTGTTCTACTACCGTTGGACAGGCGTCAACGCCACGCTCGCGTTGCTGCTGAACGGCTTGCTGTTGATCGCGGCGCTGGCGTGCTGCGATGCCGTGCTGACGCTGCCCGGAATCGCCGGAATGGTCTTGACCATCGGCATGGCGGTGGACAGCAACGTGTTGATCTTCGAGCGCATTCGCGAGGAATTGCGCGAAGGCAAGTCGTCTGCTGCGGCTTTGGCGGCCGGGTTCTCGAAAGCCTTCGCCACGCTGGTGGACACGCACGTTACCACGGTGGTTTCCTGCGGCTTTCTGTTTTTCTTCGGGACGCCGGCGGTGAAGGGATTCGCGGCGACGCTGGTGATCGGCCTGGTGACCAACCTGTTCACCTCCGTCTTCGTCTCGCGCGTGGCCTTCGACTGGGAGTTGTCAAGACGCCCGAATGCGGGAGTGAGCATCGGATTGGGTTGACAGGTCCCAAGCCTTCACCGCTGTCATTTTAATATGATAGAATTCCAACGCCGTATTAACGATATCGATAGCCATTCAGGAGATTTGCTTGACAAAAGAAAATCTGCCCCACTTCGAAGTAAGTACACGCTCACGGCCAGCCGCGATATCCGCGACGGTGGCGCTTCTCCTCTGCATGACTGGTTGTTCACGATCCGCTGGGGAGACATCACAAGCAACTGCGCCGAGGCCTCATCCGGTCGGCAGCGCCGAGTGCCGCAAGACCAGCGGCTACGACGCGATCGTCGTCGGGGCCGGGCTCTCCGGCCTTGCCGCGGCGAAGGAGTTGATCCATCTCGGCCACTCGGTCTTGATCCTTGAGGCCAACGATCGCATCGGCGGGCGCGGCTACGTCGGCCGGATCGGAAATGGAGAGACTTGTTGCGACAAGGTTCCCATCGACTACGGTGGCGCCTGGATCCATGGCGTTCCCACCAACCCGCTGACCCCGCTAGTGGACGCCATGGGCTTTCGCCGGTCGCGAAGCGAACTGGATGTCCCGTATTATGTCGACGGCCATAGGGCCAGCGTGGACCAGACAAAGCTCTTCGACAAGGCGATCGAGGAATATGAAGAAGCCGCGCGTCGGGCTGCCGCTACGGAAGAGAGCGAGTACGCGCTGGCGGAATCTGCATGCAGCGCCGCCGCCAAAATCAAGGATCAAAAGGCAACGCCAGAGGAGCTTTGCGTCGATCTTACGAAGGCCATGCCGGATAAGACGGCGGCGAAGCGTCTGTGCAGCCAGGCGTTGCTCCTTCGGAAGGACCTCTCGGCGAAGGACTTCTGTAGCACGGCACACAAAGAGATCCGTGTCACCAGCGACGTGGCGGAAGAGTATGTGCCTCACGATCCGCAATTCAAGGCGGTGCTGCCGCTGCTGATTACGAACGCCGGTCCGCTCGAGACCTCCCTGGAACTCGAAAAGAGCTCCGCGGTGGATGCAGCGCAGTTTGCCGCCGGAGAGGATGACCTCATTAATAAAGGAATGGGCGCCTTCGTGGAAAAATTCGGCGCGGATCTTCCCGTCTGTCTGAACTCACCGGTCAAAACGGTTACCTATTCCGAAGATGGCGTAGTGGTGCAAGCCGGGGACCGGTACTATCACGCTTCGAGAGCGCTTGTTACCGTGTCCGTGGGCGTGCTCAAGGCGAAAAAGATCACCTTCGATCCCGCGTTGCCGCCATGGAAACAGGAGGCTATCGATCATCTTCAGATGGGCAACCTCCAAAAAGTCATCATTCCGTTCAAAACGGACATCTTCCGGGACGAACTGCCTAACTCATGGGTGCTCTATGAAGGAGATCTCCTCGATGAGGAAAAGAGGCTCGCGGAGCAGAACCAACTCCCGGACGACGAGCGGCAACGGCGAGTCATGGCATTCGTGATCAAGCCACTCGGCGTGAACATCGCCATCGGCTTCTTCGGCGGAGGCTGGGCGCGGGCATTCGAGCAACGGTGCCAGGACAAAGAGACGGGTTCCGGACCACGGAGCAAGTCAGGTTGCGACGACCTAGCCATCAAAGTGACCACCACGGCGCTTGGCAAGATTTACGGCCAGGATCTGGTCACGAATTCAATTCAGAGCAAGGGCATCCACGTAACGCGTTGGAGTCTGGACCCAACGTCTTTCGGCGCCTATTCGGTGCCCGAACCGGGGCACTGGGACAAGCACGAGATCCTGCGCAAGCCGGTCGGCGTCGGCAAGAACGATACGAAACGATTGTTCTTCGCCGGTGAAGCCACGGCCCGCGCGATCTATAACGGCTCGTATCCCGGCGCGTACGAGTCGGGCGTGGATGCGGCTCGCGCGATTCATGTCGAGCTGGAGGCAGCTGGGCACAAGGGGAACTAACAAGTCTCTCTTCGGCAAGCCGCGTTCTCTTGCGAGGATTATACGCACGGCGGTCCGGACGTTCAACGATTGCCCCTACACTTCCTATTCAGGCCATTTTGCAAACCCAACGGCGTTCCAAAGTGCATCGAAGATCGGTCGGCAGATGTCAACCGCGGATTGGCTGAAATCCGGGATCAGCGTGCCAGGCAGTGGCAGGTCATCGCGGTCTACTGCATGTGTGCCGTAATAATCGCGACTAGCGAATTCGTAATTGCGGACGCGCACAAGAGTCATCATTGCCACCACCGGGGGAGACACGTTCAGTCTGCGGTATAACTCGACCACGGCCTTGACGTGCTCGATCACCTTTTCCGTCAGAATGCTCGACGGAATATAGTGCCTGCCCTGTCGCGGCACCAGAAGAAGACGGTTTGCACTCTCGACAATCCCGTTGCGGAAGACGTGCGTGTAAGCACCGCAGTCTTGAACATAGTCGACACAGTAAATGCCATCCAGATTGAAGGAATAACGATTGGCACCAGTGCCGAGAGGAAGAATGCATCCTTGGGCATGTTTCATGGCGGCTCCCAAATCGAGCTGGCCCCCGGAGCGGAACGATTCAAATGGTACAAGGTGCACAACGACAGTTGGTCCAGGCGGCGGAGTCAGATGCCCAGCAGATCCAGCTTTTATCTCGGCCGTTCGTTCCCGCCGAAAGGTCGCGATTTGCTCTTCCAAGCTGTTACTCAGTGCGAATGCTGCGCGGAGTTGACTGACATCCATGATTGCCTTCCCTGCAGAATGGCGGTAATAGAATCGGTTCACCTGGTCCATCCGGACCATGTGAGGCTGCGCCCAACTCCAAGGCACCCGTACCAGCAAGACGGTGTTACCATTCTGCAACGGGATTTCGCGGAGCTTGAACGCGATACGTGGTTCTACCTGGTCTCGCAGCAGACTCTCTATGCGGAGTTTTTCCTGATCAAGATCGACGCCCGCCCATCCCGGTATACCGCTTGGGATTCCGCTGGTAGCGGCTACACCGACAAGCAGATCACCACCCACTGAATTGGCGAATGACGAGACTGCTGCCAGAAAATCGAGCTTGTCCTGCTTATCCTTGAACGCCACCTCTTGCTTGTACTCAATTTGGTACCCCTCCCGCTCCTGGTTCTCCATTAGCGACGCCAAATCACTTTCTGTAATCAACTCGACCTGCTTGTCAAAAAGCGCCATGATTCTGCCACATGCCCGTAGATAAGGATACCGCCAGCGGATCTAAATAAGGAATGCCTCCCCGAGCGCTCGGATCACGCTCGCCGCAGTGATATCCTTGGCCAAATCCACGACAGGCGTTATCATCGAAAAAGATGAGCAAGTTCACGATCCTTATCCGCGAAGAGCCGTCCGGAGGGTTCTGGGGAGAAGTGCCCTCCCTGCCCGGATGCTACTCGCAGGGTGAGACCGTCGACGAGCTTCTCGCCAACTTGCGCGAAGCGATCTCCGGCGTGCTGGAGGTGATGCGCGAAGAAGGCCGATCGCCGGAAGCCAACGTTCAGGTACTGGAGCTCGCCATCTCAGTCCAAACAGTGG
>DASQGY010000004.1:0-28033 GCA_035632375.1 Bryobacteraceae bacterium
TCCGCGCCTTACGCCGTCACCAAGCACGCCGCGCTCGGGCTCGCCGAATGGCTGTCGGTCACCTACGGCGATCGCGGAATCAAAGTCTCCGCTCTCTGCCCGCAAGGCGTCAAGACGCGCATGCTCGAAAATGCCGAGTTCGGCGGCGGCGCGTTCCTCAAGGAAGGCGCGCTCGAACCCGATCAAGTGGCCGACGCTGTGGTGAAAGGCCTCGAGGCCGAGCAATTCCTCATCCTGCCGCACCCGGAAGTCCTCGAATACATCCGGCGCAAGACGAACGACTACGATCGCTGGCTCCGCGGCATGCGCCGCCTGCAAGCCCAGGTCGCACCGCTGAAGACTTAGCAGCAATATGCAACAACCCATCTGGAATTTCGAACAGGAACCCTGGCCGCAAAACCCCGACGAGACGGACATCAACCTCCGCGCCTATTTCGACCGCATGCCCGACGAAAAAATGCAGCAGTATTCACCGTCCTGGTCGGACGATCAGGTCGTCGCGTGGGATGGCAACTTCCGCAACGACGGCGCTCTAATGATCGCGTGCTGCGAGCGCGACATCGAGATCGCCGAATACCGCCGCGTCCTCGAACAAGCCATCGCCTACCGCACCCGCACCCGCGAGAAACTCCTCAACTCGAAGTAGCACAGGCATTCGTGCCTGTGTTGCCTTTGATTTTGACTTGTGGGACGTACCACCGGCCTGGTGGCGCACGCACTCATGCGAACGCCCATCGGCGTTCATCGGCGTTCATCGGCGGCCCAGCCTAATTCTCCCCCAAACCTCTCCCGCAACACATTCTTCTGCACCTTCCCCGTCCCACCCTTCGGCAGCGTCTCCGCAAACGCCACCGACGTCGGACACTTGAAGTGCGTCATCCGCTCCCGGCACCACGCGATCAACTCCGCCTCAGCCAACTCCGCGCCCGGCCGCCTCACCACCACCGCGCGAATCGTCTCGCCCCACCTCTCATGCGGCACCCCGATCACAGCGGCTTCCAGTATCGCCGGATGCCCGCAAATCACCGACTCCACCTCCGGCGAAAACACGTTCTCGTCGCCGCTCTTGATCATGTCCTTCTTGCGGTCGAGAATATATAGGAACCCCTCGTCGTCCAGCGTGCCGAGATCACCCGTATGCATCCACCCGCCGCGCAGCACCTCGGCCGTGATCTCCGGACGATTCCAATATCCCTTCATCACATTCGGCCCGCGCACGATCACCTCACCAACCGCACCCACGGGCACGTCGTTGTCATTGTGATCCACCACGCGAATCTCCACATACACGGCCGCTTTCCCGCCCGATTTCACCGGCGCAAATTGCCGATCCGAATCCTCGAACTGATGATCTTCCGGACCCAGCACGGTCGCGATGGCGCTCACCTCGGTCATGCCATAGCCTTGCACGAATTCGCAGCGCAGTTGGTCGATAGCTTGCCGGAGCAGCGGCAGCGGCATGGGCGACGCGCCATATAACACGCGTTTCACCGACGACAAATCGTAGCGCCCGAAATTCGGATGGTTCACCACCATGTTGATCATGGTCGGCACCAGCACCAGGTTATTGATGCGATATCGTTCGATGGCGCGCAGCACTTCCTCCGCATCAAAGCTGGGAATGAAGCAATGCGTCGCGCCCGCAAGCGTCAACGCGTTGATGGCGCCCGCGTCGGCCAAATGAAACATCGGCGCGGAATGCAGAAATTTCCAATCCTTTGAGATCCCCAACGGCGCGATCATGGAGTGAATCGCCTGCGTATACAGATTGCGATGCGTCAGCATCGCACCCTTCGGACCACCCGTCGTTCCGCTGGTATAAAACAACCCAACAACCTCGTTCTCGTCAGGTTCGCCCTCCGGCAAAACTCCCGACGGCTCCACCGCCGCCCAATCTCCAATAAAAACAATGTGTTCCAGGCACGGCACACCGGCGCGAATCTGCTCAACCAACCCGACATGCCTCTGATCCACAAAAAGAATCTTGCTGCCCGAATCCGTCAGCGTGAAAATGATTTCGTTAATATGCCAGCGCGTATTCAGCGGCACGATAATGGTCCCGGCCAGCGCCGTCGAATAATACAAATCCAAATATTCGGGCGAATTCAGCATCAACACCGCCACCCGATCGCCCTTTGCCGCGCCGAGCCCCACAAGTTTCCGTGCCGAATTCTCGGCAATCTCAGAAAACTCGCGATAAGTAATCTGCCGGTCTTCGTGATGAATGGCGATCCGGTTCCCATGCAAGCGGCGCGCCCGACGCAGGCAGGAGTTGATGGTCATGCAATCACTCCTTGCCGCCAGAGCTCATCCATCTCCGCCGCCGATAAGCCGGATCGGCCCAGCACTTCCCGCGTGTGCTCGCCAAGCCCAGGCGCAGTTCCTCCGCGATCCGGCAACTCCGCCGCAACCTCGCTGACCGTCCGCACCAATGTCACGCAGCAATCGGTATCGCGCAATCCATCGAACCATTCCTGCGCCGGTTTCGTGCGAAGAATCGCCGCCACCCGCGCCTTCACCTCATCCTGCGGCTCGTCAAACTGCCGCGCAATCAACTCCTCGCACCCCAACCTCCGGCACAGCTCAGCCCAGAACTTCGTCTCCAGCGCACCCACCGCGACCCATCGCCCATCGCCGGCCCGGTACAGGTTGTAACAAGCCAGCCGCCCACTCAAAATCTCCGCGCCGGCCATCGGCTCGCGCCCCGTAGAGTGCCACGCCGCCAGCGGAATGGTCAGCAGCGACTTCACGCCCGCGTACATCGACACATCCACATGCCGCCCCTCACCCGTCCGCCCGCGCGCCACCAGCGCCAGCAAAATCCTCATCACCGCCTGCATCGACCCGCCCACCAAATCCGCGATCTGCACCCCCGGAATCACCGGCAGATTCAAACTCAGCACGCCGCCGAGCGCCATGTAGTTGACGTCGTGCCCCGCCAGCATCGCGAAAGCCCCCTGCTGCCCGTAACCAGTCAGACTCACATATATCAACCGCGGATTCACCGCACGAACACCTTCGTAACCAAGCCCCAGCCGCGCCATCACCCCCGGCCGATTCCCCTCAATCAAAACATCCGCACCACGTGCCAATGCCAGCAGCACCTCACGCCCCCGCGCCTGTTTCAAGTCGATCACCACGCTCTTCTTCCCGATATTCGTCCGCGCAAACACCGCCGGATTCAAACTGCGCGCGTAATCCCCCGCCCCCGGCGGCTCGATCTTGATCACCTCCGCGCCCCAGTCCGCCAGTTGCTGCGTGGCCACAGCGCCAGGCAGCAGACGCGTCAGATCCAATACGACAATTCCCGCCAGGTCCGTCACGCCCGCGCCTTCAGCAACACCTTGTCGTAATAAATAATCACCGGCTCGTTGTTCTGATTCAGAACTGTCGTCTCGAAAGTCACGACGCCACGCCCCGGCCCCTTCTGCTCCTTGCTGGTGACCTTCTTCGTAAGATGCACCGTATCGCCGATGAACACCGGCCGCGTGAAACGCAGCTTATCGACACCATAAAAAGCAATCACCGTCTCCGTGATCTGATCCAACTGCACGCTCAGCCCGGTGGAGATGCTGAATATCAACGCACCGTGAGCGATGCGTTGCCCGAACGGACCCTTCGCCGAATACTCCGCATTCATGTGCAGCTCGACGAAATCTCCCGACAGCCCCGCGAAGTTCACAATGTCCGATTCAGTGATCGTTCTACCGCGCGAAGTACTCACGCTGTCCACAACAAAATCCTCAAAAAACAGGCTCAAGAGTGCCCCTTTCAAAAAGCTGGTCTTGACTAGGCGTCACCGCCTGTCCTACCTTGAGAATTCTATGCGAAAAAAGGTGACGGTTGTTGGAGGCGGTAACGTCGGCGCGAATTGCGCACTGCGAATCGCTGGCAAAGAACTCGCGGACGTCGTTCTGGTCGACATTGTGGAGGGCGTTCCACAAGGCAAAGGCCTCGACATCCTGCAATCCGGCCCGGTGGAGGGTTACGACGTCAATGTCGTCGGAGCCAATAATTACGAGCTCACCGCGAACTCCGACATTGTAGTGATCACTGCCGGATTCCCGCGAACTCCCGGCATGAGTCGCGACGACCTGCTTTTGAAAAATTACGAAGTGGTCAAGGCCGCCACCGAGCAGGCCGTAAAATATTCCCCCAATTCCATCCTGATACTGGTGACCAATCCGCTGGACGCCATGTGCTGGACCGCTTTCCAGATTTCGAAGTTTTCGAAGAACCGCGTCATCGGCATGGCCGGCGTCTTGGACACCGCCCGCTTCCGCACCTTCATCGCGCAGGAGCTGAACGTCTCGGTGTCAAACGTCACCGCAATGGTCTTAGGCGGCCACGGCGATACCATGGTTCCCATCGCCCGCTTGACCAGCGTCTCCGGCATCCCGCTCGCCGAACTTCTGGATCAAGCCGTGATCGACAAACTGGTCGACCGCGCCCGCAACGGCGGCGCCGAAATCGTCAAGTACCTCAAAACCGGCAGCGCCTACTACGCCCCCTCGGCCGCCGCGGTGGAAATGGTGGAGTCCATCCTAAAAGACAAGAAAAAGGTCCTCCCCTGCTCCGCGTACCTGGAAGGCGAATACGGAATCAAGGACCTCTTCGTCGGCGTCCCAGTAAAACTCGGCGCGCGCGGCATCGAAAAAATCTACCAAATTCGTCTCCAACCGGAAGAACAAGCCGCCCTGGACAAAAGCGCCGCCGCAGTAAAAGAGCTGATCGAAGTGATCAAGACGAAAATGTAGTTCAGGGCTCCAACACGACGTAACCGAGCCGTGACCGTAAGGGAGCGGTTTCCAGGTCGTCCACCTCCGCAGCCCAGATTTGACTCGCCCCTAACTATCTGATCAACCCGACTGTGGGGCAGGTTGATAACCTGCAGCGGGTTGCTAACCCGCTTGGCGAAGCGCGATTAACAATCGCGCGCAGGTTGGCAACCTGCCCCACAGGCTGATGGTCAGTATTCGATCCAACGAGTCTCTGTTTCATGCAACCGCTCCTAGGGTGGCTGCCCGCTGGCTCCTGGATTCCTTCCCTCCTGCCTCCGAACTGCTCCCCTCCTCCCAGGCCCGTCCTCGCTGCCCCTCGCTATACTGAAGACATAGATGTACGAAATGGGCGTTTTCTGGCTTCGCGTAGCCACCGCACTCTACGGCGTCGGTCTCCTACACGTGATGGCCGTGCTACTCCGCAAGAAAGCCGGATTCCTGAAATACGCGTTGTTCGCCTTTCTGATCGGCGTGGTCCTCCACCTGGTCGCGATCGTCGAGCTGACCACCGCCATCGGCCACCTCCCCGTCGACAATTTCTTCGAGTGCGCCACAGTCTGCGGCTTTCTGATCGCAGTCTTGTTCCTCTTCGTCTATTGGCGATACGATTTTGCCAGCCTCAGCGTCTGTATTTTTCCGCTGGTGTTCGTCATGACCCAGGTCGGCGCCATGGAAACCCCCATGCTCTCCTGGCCCAGTACCGGTGTCCGCAACGCCTGGCTGCTGGTCCACGTCATGATGGTGCTCTCCGGATATGCCGCCCTGCTGCTCACCGCCGTCGCCTCGGTTTTCTATCTGATTCAGGAACGCCAGCTCAAGCGCAAGAAATCAGTATCACTCTTCCGGCGCTTGCCTCCGCTCGGCACACTCGACAACCTCATCACCAATTCCATGGGCTTCGGATTTGTCTTCATCACTCTCGGAGTGGTCGCCGGCAGCGCCTGGGCATTCATCGAATCCGGAACCGCCTGGATCAAGGATCCCCGCATCGCGCTCGCTTTCGTCACCTGGGGCTTCTATTTGACCATGGTCTTCCTCCGCGCCACCGCCGGATGGCGAGGCCGCAAAGCCGCGTTCATGGCTGTCGCCGTCCTGTGCTGCTCGGCCATCACCTGGGCCGCGCACGTGGGCCTCAGGCAGTTGCTGACTAAATGAGATTTTCCATCACAGGCGTGAATCACAAAAGCGCACCGGTGGAAGTGCGCGAACGCCTGGCCTTCGACGAGCACTCACTCACCGAAGCGCTACTCGAACTCAAACGCCGCCCGGGATTCTGCGAGGGCATGATCCTCTCCACGTGTAACCGCGTCGAAGTTGCACTCACCTCCGAGGACGCTTCCGGTGTAGCTGTTGACGAATTCCTCGCGGTCACTCGCAATGTCGCGCGCGATTTCGTTACCCCGCACCTTTACTACTTCGAAGACAGCGACGCCATCCGCCACCTGTTCCGCGTCGCCTCCAGCCTGGATTCCATGGTGGTGGGCGAGCCCCAGATTCTCGGCCAGCTCAAAAATGCCTACACCGTCGCCAAAGAACAAGGCGCTCTCTCCGGGTTCCTCGACGTCCTGGTCACCCGTGCCTTCAACGTAGCGAAACGTGTCCGCTCCGAAACCGAAATCGGCGCGCACGCAGTCTCGGTGAGTTACGCCGCCGTCGAGCTGGCACGCGACATTTTCGGATCGCTGGCGGACAAGAAAGTAATGATCGTGGGCGCGGGCAAGATGTCCGAATCGGCCGCCCGCCACCTGCGCCGCTGCGGAGTGGTGCAAATCTTCGTCACCAATCGCACCTACGAGCGCGCCGCCGAAATGGCCCAGCTCTTCGACGGCAAGATCGTCGACTATACGCGCTTCACCGCCACGCTCCCCGAAGTAGATATCGTCATCGCCTCCAGCGGTGCTCCGCACTACATCATCACCCGCGACGACATGAAGAAAGTGATCGACGCGCGCCGCAACCGCCCGATGTTTCTAATCGATATCGCCGTCCCGCGCAACATCGAGCCGTCCATCAACGCCCTGGACAACGTCTTCCTCTACGACATCGACGACCTGCAGAAAGTAGTCGACACCAATCTCGAAGGCCGCATGGAATCGGCCGAGGAAGCCGAGGCTATCATTCGCGAAGAAGTGGAACGCATGATGGCGCGCATGAAGGCCCGCGAGGTGGTCCCCATGATCGTGAGCCTCCAGGAGCAGCTCGAAAGCGTGCGCTTGGCCGAGGTCACGCGAATGCGCGGCAAGCTAGGCACACTGACGCCCGAGCAGGAGCAGGCCCTGGACGCACTCACCAAAGGCATCATCAACAAAATCGCCCACGGCCCCATCTCCGAGCTCCGCAAGCAAGCCTCCCAGCCCGACGGCCATCACTTCGTCACCGCCATCCGAAAGGTCTTCCGCCTTGGCGACTAAGCGCATCAATGTGGCACACGCCAATGCCCTAAAGTTTTCCGCGCGCCCGCTTCGTCGAGATTGTAGCGCACGCACTCATGCGTGCCGCGTCGGCACTCGTGCCGACGCTCGGCGGATTGCTTTTTTCGCATCTGATATTTCAGTGACCAACATTAGCACCGTGAAATGTTTGATTTCCGAGCCGGCCGGAAAACTTAACGGCATTGAACCCCATCAGCAAGTGGTGGCACAGGCTTTAGCCCGTGCGTCGTCTTCCTCGGCACGGAGGCCCGTATGCTAACCATCGGCTCCCGCGGCTCCCAACTAGCCCTCTGGCAAGCACACTGGATTCAATCGCGCATCCAAAGTTTCGGCATCGAGACCCGCCTGGAAATCATCCACACCACCGGCGACAAAATCACCGACGTCGCTCTTTCGAAAGTCGGCACCAAGGGCCTGTTCACCAAGGAAATCGAAGAAGCGCTTCTCAACCACACCATCGATCTGGCAGTCCACAGCCTGAAAGACATGCCAACAGATTTGCCGGACGGTCTCACCCTAGCCGCAATCCCGGAACGCGAAGACCCCCGCGACGCGCTGATCGGCAAAAGCCTCGCCAGCCTGGGCCAAAGCGCACGCGTAGGCACCAGCTCCTTACGCCGTGCCGCCCAACTCCGCGCCCTGCGCCCCGATCTCCAAATCGAAAACATCCGCGGCAACCTGGACACCCGCCTCCGCAAGCTCGACGAAGGCCAGTACGACGCCATCGTCCTGGCATCCGCCGGACTCCGCCGCTTGGGCTGGGAAAATCGCATCACCGAACTCCTCGACCCCGAAATCATGTGCCCAGCAGTCGGCCAAGGCGCATTGGCGGTGGAGACGCGCGAAGACAATGGCGAAGCTCATCAACTCGCGAAACGCCTGGAACACGAAGCCTCAAGAATCGCAGTAACCGCCGAACGAGCCGTCCTCGCATCCCTCGGCGGCGGCTGCCAAGTCCCAATAGGCGCATACGCCACAGTAGGAGCGGAACTGCATCTCCGCGCCATCATAGTCTCCCCAGACGGCACCCAGATAATCCGCAAACAAGCCAGCGGCGAAGCCGCAAGTGCCGCCGCAATGGGCCGCGCCTTAGGCGACCAACTCCTCGCAGCAGGCGGCCGCGAAATCCTGGAACTAGTCTACGGTCATCAATAATGACTCTCGACCCCGCCATTGCCTTCCAGTTCCCCACCTCTGCTCTTGAACTATTGTGGGGCAGGTTGGAAACCTGCGGCCGATTGCCAATCGGCCTGCCAGTGAGTTTCAACCCAGCCCTGTGGGGCCGCCAGCGCGTGTGGTGGGGCGGACCCCCTGGTCCGCAGCCGACCCCCCGGTCGGCTTCCCCGGTAGTGCTCCCATGACCACCGTCTACCTAGGCGGCGCAGGCCCTGGCGACCCCGCCCTTATCACCTGGAAAGGCCGCCAACTCCTCGCCCGCGCCGATTCCGTCCTCTACGACCACTTGGCCAACGAACGCCTACTCTCTCTCACCCCCAAACACTGCGAACACATCTACGTCGGAAAAAAGAAAGCCGTCCACGCCTTCCAACAGGAAGAAGTCTGCGCCATGATGATCGATCGCGCCCGCCGCGGCCTCACCGTGGTCCGGCTCAAAGGCGGCGACCCGTTCATCTTCGGACGTGGCGGCGAAGAAGTAGAAGCGCTAGCGGAAGCCGGCATCCCCTTCGAAGTGGTCCCCGGCGTTACGTCTCCCCTAGGCATCGCCGCCTATAGTGGCGTTCCCCTAACGCACCGCGATCACACCAAGCTGGTCACCTTCGTCACCGGCCACGACCTCCACGCCGTCGACTGGTCGAAGGTCGGCCAAACCGAAACTCTAGTCATTTTCATGGGTATTTTCTTTATTCGCGATATCGCCCGTGAAATAATGACCCACGGACGTTCCGGCGACACTCCCGCAATCGCCGTCCGCTGGGGCACACGCCCAAATCAGCAAACTGTGACCGGCACCCTGGCCACCATAGCCGACAAAATTGAGCAAGCCGATCTGAAACCACCCGCCACGGTAATAATCGGTGAAGTGGTCGGCCTGCACGATAAATTAAATTGGTACGAAAAGCTCCCGCTATTCGGGAAGAAGATCGTGGTAACCCGCGCCCCGGACCAAGCCGCCGAGTTCTCCGACCGCCTGAGAGCGCTAGGGGCCGACGTGATCGAACTGCCGGTAATCGACATCCAGCCGCCAGAAGATCCCACACGCCTCGACCAGGCAATCGCCACCCTCGCCACTTACGACTGGCTGATCTTCACCAGTGTCAACGGCGTGCGTTTCTTCCTCGACCGCCTGGACCATTCCCCACACGACTTGCGCCAGCTAAAAGCCCGCATCTGCGCCATCGGCCCCGCAACGCGCCAGGCCATCGAGACCCTCCATCTCAAAGTGGACTTGATGCCCGAACAATACGTCGCCGAAAGCCTGATCGCCGCCTTCGCGAATACCGACCTCCAGGGCAAGCGCATCCTACTCCCCCGCGCCGCCGTAGCCCGCGACCTAATCCCCACCGAGCTAGCCAAACGAGGCGCTCAAGTCGACGTAGTCGAAGCCTATCGCAACGTGATCCCCGCAGACGCGAGCGCCCGCGCCCACGAAATCTTCTCCGCCCCGCACAAACCCGACTGGATCACCTTCACCAGTTCCTCCACCGTCAAAAACTGTATAGCCATAGCCGGCCGCGAAGCCCTGGAAGGCATCCGCATAGCCTCCATCGGCCCAGTAACCAGCACCACGGCCCGCGACCAAGGCCTCAAAATCGACGCCGAGGCAAAACAATTCACAATCGACGGTTTAATAGAAGCAATCGTGGCGAACGTTTAATATCCGCCCGGACTAGGTCAAAATAGCTATTGGACATCGGATTGTCAGCGCATATAATGTTGTTTAAAATCCGTGCTCCCTTTATTGGAGCCTGGTAGCACAGGCTTTAGCCTGTGAAGGCCTTTCTTCCGCACCTTGGTGCTTGTTCATAGCCCAGAAAGGACTGGACCATGCGCTCTTATCTACTCTTTGCCATTACCGTTCTGCTGACAGCTTTCACGCTTCTTGAGGACGCGAGTGGTGCGGCAGCCCTTCCAGTGGTCACCACGGAGCCCGCGTGTCCCGAGTGGATCATGCCGGCAACCGGTCGCCCGATTGCGCCCCACATCAACGTGAGCTATAACGCCCGTGCGCAGGGCGCTCGCTTAACCTCAGCCCAATCCATGACGCTCGTCACCGCCGTTCCAACCGGACCGTTCGGCAGCCGGTTTGAGTCCACGATGATTCCAATGACCCCGTCCACGAATGGGATTTGGCATGCCGACTATTCCTCGGATCGAACCTTTTTTACTGGCTATCTGATCTTTTTCTTTGTCGACGAAAGAGGCCGGGTTGACAACAATCACGCGCACTACTGGGACGTTCTGTTTTGTCAAGATGCGGAGCCCACAGCGAGCGCTGTTATCGCTCAGGCCTCCACCTATGAGGGGCGATTACTCGTGCCCGGTATCCAGCGGCCGCCGGACTTGGTGCGCGCACTCGATATCCTCAAGGCCGATCTCAAGGATCGCCCCAATCACTATGATCCCTCGAACCTGATCTGGCAGTACGAGCTGCAATTGGCTGGCGGGAGCGATTCCGCATACGAACAGGTCGGGCGCGATCTGGAGGTCTACATCATTACTCATAGCCACTCGGTTAACGCGCTATATACTGCTGTTCTCTTTGTGAGTCCTGAACAGCAGAAGTTGCCCTTACGCGTGATCAAGCAGCTTCGCAACGCAGTGGAAGCGCTACCCCAAACAGCCGATCTCTACCAGCAAGATCGGACTGGACATATCTATCCGGTGTCTCGCGAGGTTCCGCCGTCTGGGTTGCGGGGCCAGGCGAATGACACCGCAATAGTCGAGTTTCTCGCCGAGGTGAGAAGACGGGCGATGAACATGCTGGCCGATCTCGACTACTGGTCAATCAGTCGCCAGCAGTCGACTCTACAGAAAAAGGCAGAGGATTACCTCGCCTTCACGGTAAAGTACCCGGAAAGTCTCCGGCTGCGCGAAGCCTACGGGGGCGCTTTTGACTGCTACAGAGCATTGAAGGATGTCGCCGCAACCGAAGTGGCATTCGAAAAATTAGCGGCTCTCAATCCGATCAGTCCTTTTTCCCTGCTTTCAATGGCAGAGTTTTACATCGCCCAGAAGATAAAGCCCGAGCGCACACTCCAACTCGCAGATCAGGTCGCAGCCATTTACGCAGAAAGCCAATTGCCCTCATCCCGTCAGCGAATTTCGATGCAGCCGGGCCGGCTGGACCTGGTTCGTGGCCAAGCCCACCTGATGCTGAACAATCTGCCAGCGGCTCGTGCCGATTTTGAGGCCGCCGCCAAAGCCGCGCCCGGCCGGCCCGATGTCTTTTCCCTGCTCGGCCAGGTTTGCGAGCAAATGGGGGACAATCCGGCGGCCCTCGAAGCCTACCTGAGCGCTGCCGCCGCCCCTTACCAGGAGAGTCCGGCGCCGCGGGAGGCGTACGAGCGTCTTTTCAACACGCTCAAGTTGGGCAGCAAGCAGGATGCCGGGCAAAAGCTGTCTGCGCGAGCTGCGCAGAACGCGAAACGCGTCGCCGATGCCTACACACCGTTGGCTCTGACGCGACCAGCCCCGGAGTTCAGCTATACCGATCTGGCGGGAAAGCGTTTCGACAAACACACCACGAAAGGAAAGCCGGCGCTTCTTACGTTCTGGTCTATCTGGTGTGCCCCGTGCGTGGCCGAACTGCCCGCCATCGAGGCCTTCCAGAAGCGGCACCCCGAAGCCACCCTATTGGCCGTCGAGATTGGGCACAAGGCGGAAGATGTGCGGTCATTTCTGTCCGCCCACAATCTCCGAACCCTGCACGTTGGCCTCAGCGCGGATTGGCCTAGGGATTTCGGCCTAAACGCGGTTCCCATCTCAATCGTGATTGACCGATTCGGCCAGATCCAGTTTGCCCATGTCGGGCAACTCGCCGATTTCGGTGCCATCCTGGGCAAGGATTTGGATGTGTTGCCTAAGCCGAACTAGGATCACAGCACTCCCGTCGTCTTCAAGCCGTTGAGAAGTACTGGCTTCCTAGTCTAGCGAGAACGGGCTCCTCTCCCCCTCGTGGTACGATGCTGCCCGGTCATGACCAAGGTTAGCCCCTTCATTGGGTTCGTTTTTGCAAAGCCGACTTCTGACGTCATCATGAACACACGATGCGCCACCCACCACCCAGCCAAACTCTCATCCACTTCATTTCCAGCCACTTACACAAACAATGGCTTCGTTTTGTCAAATCCGCCTTTTGCACTCGATGATGAGCCCGCGATGCGCCACCCCACCCCCGCCAGCCGCCTCCATTTGACGCCGCCGTTTCCGCTTTGCCATACTGCATGGCGAATTCCATGCTCAGGAGAACGGTTCTACAATGGATCGCGGCCGCAACCGGCGCGCTTCCCTTCCCGGCCGTCCGGGCCTGGGCCCAGACCACAAATTTTCCGGGCAGGCATCAGGCGACGCTCCGTGAACTCGCCGCCCTTGTTCTCCCCGCCGAGCTCGGCCACTCCGGCGTCGATCGCATCGCCGATCGATTCGAGCAGTGGATTCGCGATTACCGCCCCGGAGCCGGCATGGAAAATGGCTACGGATTCCCGCGCGTGCGCACCAAGCCGCCTTCGCCCGCGCCGATCTACCTCGCCCAACTGGAGGCACTCAGCGAACCGCTGTCGCAGGCGGACAAAGCAGCTAAACGAAACGCTATCGAATCCGCGCTCGACCGAGCCGGCATCAAAGACCTCCCGCGCCAGCCCGACGGCAAGCACATCGTCACGGATCTCATGAGCTTCTACTTCCACGGCAGCGATGCCAACGATCTTTGCTACCTCGCCGCCATCCGCCGCGAAAGTTGCCGTGGCCTCAAAGGTTCGGACGCGCCGCCGCCGTCGATGAAAGGGCCAGCCTGATGCCGCGCTACGAAAGCGACGTCTGCATCATCGGTGGTGGAATCAGTGCCGCCATGTTGGCGCAAAAGCTCGCCGAACTTCGCCCCGGCAAGAAAATTATCGTGGTGGAAGCGGGCAGCAAACTCTTCGATCTCGAAAAGCGCATGGACTACCGCCGCCGCTTTCTCGACTACAGTGAAAACCCGTGGCCCGGCGATTTCATCGAAGATCAGTCCGCGAAGGGCATCATCTCCCGCACCATGGCCGTCGGTGGATCCGCGCTGCATTGGGGCGGTACCTGCAATCGTTTTTCGGAAGAAGATCTGCGCCTCCATTCCATGTACGGCCTCGCCACCGACTGGCCGATCGAATGGAAGGAACTCGAAAAATTCTACTGCGAGGCCGAGCGCCGGCTCGGCGTTTCCGGCCAGCCCAGCCCGATTCCGGAAGATTGGCGCTCGGAGCCCTATCCGATGCCCGCCATGACCATGACCCACAACCTGATCGAGCTCAAGAAGTGGGCCGAAAAAAGCGGCATCTCGTTCTGGACCACGCCGCAAGCGAAAAACACCGTCCCCTACGATGGCCGCGCGCAATGCATACGCTGCAACACCTGCTCTATCTGCCCCACCGGCGCGCGCTACTCACCCGACTTCACTTTCAAGCAGCTTCTCGAGAAGAAGCGAATCGTGCTGCACGACCAAACTCTCATCCGCCGCTTGATCCTGCACGATACCAAGGACGTCGTGGTCTCAGCCACGGGCGTAGATCGCCAAAGACCCGATGAGCCCGTGGAATACCACGCACCCGTGTTCGTGATCGCGTCGGGCTATACCTGGAGCCCGCACCTGTTGCTGCTCTCGCGCAGTTCGCGCTTCCCGGCGGGCCTGGCCAACAAATCGGGCCTGGTCGGAAAATACATGTGCGGGCACGCGTTTCAATCGGCGTTCATCGAAATCGACGCGAAGATTTATCCCGGTATGAACGAACAGCACGGCTTGATCTCGCGGCAGTTCTTCCGCTCCAAGCCGGACCAGCCATTTGTGCGGCACGATCTTCGCGTATGGGAAAGCGCCGCCGGTCACGAGCCGCGCCTCCGCTCCAAAGACGGACGCCTGTTGCTGGGCGACGATCTGCTGGCCGACTGGCGCAATCGCGCGCAACGCGGCACTGCGCGCGTCCGCGGCTACATCGACGTCCATCCCGATCGCGAAAGCTCGCTCACGCTCGACGACGCTTCACGCAATCGCTGGGGCGATCCGCTCCCCAAGATCGAGCACCGCCTGGACGCGCCCACACTCGCCCGGCAGGATGCGATCCACAAACACATGCAAGGAATCTTCGACACCCTGGCGAAAGCGAACAACGGCCGCATTCTATCCACCAGCACGGGCAACTACCTGGACCATCCCGCCGGCGGATGCCGCATGGGCCACGATCCAGCGTCGAGCGTGTGCGACAGTTTCGGGCAAACCCACGATCACGAGAATCTGTTCGTAGTAGGAGCCCCGACCCTTCCCGCCGCCGGCTGCACCAACGGCACCCTAACGTTCGTCGCACTCACCCTGCGTTCAGCGGAAAAAATCGCCTTAGGCTGTGGGGCAGGTTGCCAACCTGCGCGCGATTGTTAATCGCGCTTCGCCTGGCTGGTTACCAACGCTGCAATGTTGCCGCCCAACTACCGGCAACAGGATCGCCCAGCACATCCCTGCACCCGCTGGAACCGGCCATCCCGATAAGTCAAAACGGCAGCGTAGCTGGCCGCCGCGTCCGTCGCCGGTTGCGCGCAGTGCTCCACCTCCAGGTTCGGATCATGATGCAGCAGGCTGATGAGGTACAGTGTGTCGTACGCGAAGCGGGAAGGGTCGAACGCATCGTTCAGCACCAGGACCCGGGCGCCTGGCGGCAGATTCAAATGCAGGCCCTCCAGACTGTGCAGGACATCTTCGATTTGATCCGCCTCGCTGGAAAGCCAGGTCCAGTTCGGCTTGAAATTGTCGCGGTTGACGGACACAAGCGGGAGAAGCACCGCGATGAAGAGTGCGCCCTGCGCAAGCAAACCGAGTGTATCGCCGTTGCGCGGCGCGGTCTTCAAATACTCGGCCGTGAAATACCGGCGCGCCATCACCAGTAGACCCGCGGCATAGGCCCACAGCCCAACGAAAGGCACGTAGACCGAGTAGAGTCCGCGCGGCGTCACGAAACCAAGCGGAAGGAGCCCGATCAGCGCCAGGCTAAGGCAGAAGATCAGAAATCGGGAACGCATGAGCGCGGCTATGGCGATCAGCACTATCCAAAATATCGCCGTAGACATCGGCGTGAATGTGTCCACCCGATAGAACAAATCATTCATGACAACACTCAACACATTCAGATAAGCGACTAACGAATAATCGGGCTTGAACGCTGTCATGTTGGCCAGTCCTTCAGCGCCATACACGCGGACTCCCACAAACAAGATAGCGGCGGCTCCGCAGAGTAGCGACGTGCGCCCTTGCCGGAGCATCCAGCTAACCGCGGCTCGCACGGATCGAGGTGGATCCCAAACTAACTCATATGCGATCAGGATCAGCGGCAAGGACAGCGCGATCTCCTTGGCGGCGAGCGCCAGCACAAAGCAGATGAAGACTAGCGCTATTTCTCGAGTGCCCGGCATGCGCCCTCGTTGCCGGATGGAAACGTAAAGCAAAAGCGCCAGGTAGAAGAATGGAAAGGCCAGCAGGTCGTAGCACGTCCCGGCGTCGTAGTAGACCAGCATCATGTTGTCATGAAACGCTCCAATCAAGGCGGCGAGCAACCCGATCTCGAACGATCCGGAGATCCTCGCCGTCACAAGAAACAGAACGAACACATTCAACAGCGCCAGAGTGAAACAGATGGCGTGAAGCGGCAGAGGATTCAGGCCCGCGAAGTCGTAGGTAAGCCGGTACAACGCGTTCCCCATCGGCCGAACGGCCGGAAGAAAGAAAAGGAAGCTGTTCGCCAGATGCCGCCCCAGGGTTCCATTCACGAAGGCGCGGTGCATGATCATCAGGTCGTCATGGCTAAAACCAATGCGAATTCCCCCACCCGCGAACAAAATGAAATAGACCACGACAACGATGGCCCCTGCGGCAAAAGCGATCCTGGTCAGTTTGTCCGCGCCTGGAGCGTGCATGTGAATAGAATCACATGCCGAGCAGATTCGGTTCCAGTTTGGCGTAGTCGTGTTCTTCGGCCCAGATGTTGAGCGCCACCGTGGCGATTTCATCCACCACCGGAATCGCGTGGCCGTTCTTGGTCAGATCCACCGACTTGATATACGTTCGGCAGGTGTCGCACGCATCGACCCGCACGTGCTCAAATCCGGCGGCGACGTAAATGGGCAGCTTGTCCTTGTTCTCTTCCCCGCAGCCGGGGCAGATTACGCGACGATACTCCCATTCGGTGGCGCATACAGAACACATCAGGCTCCGCTTGGCGCCATCGCCTTCGCCACGCAGAACGGCTACTGCCGGGCGGGCGGTACAGAATGGGCAAGCCGATTCCGACCCGGAACCGGCCGGCAAGTTTCCCGCTGCGCACACCAGATGCTCGGCATAAGGCTGCAGCAGGACGCGAGCGTAGAACCGCCCCTCATCGTGAGGAGCTTCGCCTTGCCAACACGCAACCAACAACTGCTCCCGGGCGGCCGCGTCCTGCAAATGCTCATCGGCGAATCGAACCAGAGGCGCAGGACCTTTCTCACGTACCAGGTCGAGCAGCGGCGCAAAGTAAGGCGTCAAAGAACGGACGTCACTCTGCGCGTGTTCGAAGATCGGTTCTTGAAACTGGGCCAGTTCGCGGTAGAAACTCAGCAGGCTGGCTGCGGTGGGATAAATCTCCGCAAGTTCTTTCGCGCGAGCAATCCTGGCGTCAAAGCTGGACCTCATTCCTTCGAGGGCGCGTCACCACCCGTCACCCGGATATACCACAAGCGATGATGCGCTTTGGCCCAGGCGCGGGAGACGTGCCCCACGGTCATGGCCTCCATGCTGCCCGGTACGAAGAAGACGCTCATGTAGATATGCACGATGAATCCGCCGATGGTGAGCAGCGCCGCGATTTCGTGGATGAGGACCATCAGCGATCGTATCCAGGCCACGCGGAACGACACGAACTCAGGGAACCAGAGGAACATCCCCGAAAGCAGTAGCACGATGGCGCCGTAAACCATCAGCCAGTAGTATAGTTTCTGCCCGGCGTTGAAGCGCTCCGACAGCGGCAGCAGCTCATCCTGATTCTTGGCGTAGTTCTCCATGCGCTTCAACCAGCGCTTGTCCGTTTCCGTCATGCCCATATCGCGACGCCACATGTCGTGCATCCAAATGGTTCCCACCAGAAAAAGCACACCAGCGATGGGATGCCAGAAACGTGACGTGGGCCCGCCACCCAGCACTACTGCGAGCCAGAAAAGGTTCGGCGAGTAGAACGCCAGGCCGGTGGCAAGCCCGTACATATAGGTCAGGGCAGTGAGCCAGTGCATCGCACGTTCGCGGAAGTTATAGCGCTCGATCATTGCGTCCCTTTACTTTCCGGCGCGTCTTCCACCTTCTTCGGACCGAAGCGGACGTAGTGTGCCGCCGCTCCCAGGATGCCCGCCGCGATGGCCAGATTGCCCAGCCACTTCAACGGGCCTTTCCAGATGCGAACCAGAAGTGGAACATGCGGATCCTTCGGCAGCCCGCCGTAGTGCTCGGGATGCTCGATGTCGTGCAGCACGTAAATGACGTGCGTTCCGCCGACGCCAGCGGGATCGTACACGCCCGCGTTTTTATGCGACGTGTGCTCGCGCAACTGCTTGCTGCGCTTCTCCGCCAGATCCTTCATATCGTCCTTGCTGCCGAAGTGCAGGCAGCCGGTGGGACAAGCCTTGATGCAGGCCGGCTCCAACCCCGCGCCCACGCGATCGGAGCACAGCGTACACTTGTGAACCTTCTTAGTTTCGGAATTGAACTTGGGAATGTTGAATGGACAGCCCGTGACGCAATACTGGCAGCCGATGCAGTTGTCCTGGTTGAAGTCGACAATGCCGTTGGCGTATTGCACAATCGCGCCGTCGGCTGGACAGGCGCGCAGGCATCCCGGATCGGCACAATGCAGGCAGCCGTCCTTGCGCATCAGCCAGCTTAGCGTACCGTCGTCGGCAACATGTTCGTTGAAACGGATCAGGTTGTAGTAGTTCCACGCCAGGTCCGGCATGGTCTGGTAGGTGTTGTCGAACACCGTCTCGCGGAATGGATAGCCGTTCCATTCCAGACACGCCACCTCGCAGGCCTTGCAACCGATGCAGGTGGTGACGTCGATCAGCTTGCACACATCGTAATCGCGCGAAGCGCCGCGCCCGGGAACGGTCCCCGCGTGGCCGGAAATGGCCTTGATTTCGAGCGTTCCGTTGCTCATGCCTTCTCCAGCTTCACCAGGAATCCTTTGAACTCCGGCGTGTATGCGTTCGGGTCGGTCACTGTCGGCGACAGCAGGTTGGCCACGGTGCGCGCCATCTTGCCCTCGTCTTCCTTGATCCCCCGATACCCCTGATGGATCGGAATGCCGATCTGATAAACCTTCTTGCCATCAATGGTCATGGGCTTGATGCGGCGCGTCACCATAGCCTTGGCGATGTAGACTCCGCGCGCGCTCGAGACCTTAACCTTGTCTCCGCCCTTGATACCGAGGTCGCCCGCGAGTTCAACCGGAATCTCGACGAACATTTCGGGAACAAGCTGGACGTTCATCGGATTGTTCTTCGTCCAGTAGTGATAATGTTCGGTCAGCCGGTAGGTGGTGCAGACCACGGTGAATCCCTGCTCCGGCGTTCCGTACTTGTCCATGTCGGACTTGTACTTCTTGACTACGGGATTAGTGGCCTGTTGCGGATGCAGCGGGTTGGCGATGGGACTCTCGAACGGCTCGTAGTGTTCCGGGAACGGCCCGTCGGCCATCCCGCCGAGCGGCACGAACAGCCGGCCCACGCCTTCCGGATTCATGATGAACGGCCCCATGTGGTCCTTCGGCACCGAGTCCGCTTTGAAGTCCGGAACATCGTTGCCCACCCACTTCTTCTGCGCCTCGTTCCACCACACTTGCTTACGAGTCGCATCCCAAGGCTTGCCGTCGATGTCGCAGGATGCGCGGTTGTACATCACGCGCCGGTTCATGGGCCACGACCAAGCCCAGTTCGGATAGATGCCGAGACCGGACGGATCGTCGGTGCCTCGCCGCTGAATCAGCGCGCCGGCCTCCGTCCAGGATCCGCAATAGAGCCAGTTACCCGACAGCGTGGAGCCGTCGTCGCGCAGCCAGGAAAAACCAGGCAACTGCTGGCCTGCCTTCATGGTCGTTCCGCTGGCTTTATCCTCCACATCCGCCAGCGCCCGGCCGTTGATCTCCTTGGCGACTTCAGAGAACGACGGGCTCTGGGGATTTGCATAACCCCAGGAAAGTTTCAGGATCGGATCGGGAAACGCCCCGCCTTCCTTCTGATACAGCTCGCGAACCTTCAGGAAAATGCGCGCCAGAATCTCTTGATCCAGTTTGGCGTCGCCTGGCGGCGGAACGGCCGCCCACTTCCACTGCAGCCACCGCGCGGAATTTACGAAAGTGCCGTCCTTCTCGGCGAATCCCGCGCCCGGCAGCCGATACACCTCGGTCGGGATGTTCTTCATCTGGTCCGCCGTAACGCCAGGCGACTTCCAAAACTCGCTGGTTTCGTCGGGATAGATGTCGCAGACCGCCAGCCATTCGGACTTCTTCAGAGCGTCAATGGTCTTCTGCGAGTTGGGTCCAATGGCCACCGCGTTCATGCCGAACGCGACAACACCCTTGACCTTGCCCTGGTACATGTCGTCCCAGATGTGCGCCCACGAATATTCGCGATCCACCTTGGGCAGATAAGGGAAGGCCCAATCGGTTTCCTTGGTAGCGGCGTCTCCGTACATCGCCTTCTGGAAGGACACCGCGAACTTCGGCGTATTCGACCAGTAGTTAAACGAATCCCATTCCTTGGGTTTGGAGACCTTGGGAGTGATCCGAGTCAACCACGCGGTGAAGTCTTTGTCATTGGGATTGGGGACTTTGAGATAGCCGGGGAGAATATCGAAAACTCCGGCGATGTCCGTCGCGCCCTGGATATTGGAGTGCCCACGCAGTGCATTCACCCCGCCGCCCGCGCGTCCCACGTTGCCCAGCATCAACTGCAGTATCGCCGCCGTGCGGATGATCTGCGCGCCGGTGGTATGCTGTGTCCAGCCGACCGCGTAAATGATGGTGGCCACTTTTTTCATGTCCCCGTCCTTGCGGATGGAAGTGAACATGTCGGCGGCCTTTACGAACTGGTCTTTCGAAATCCCGGTGATGCGTTCCACCATGTCGGCGGTGTAGCGCGAATACTGCTTCTTGAGAAGTTGATACACACAGCGCGGATTCTCCAGCGTGGTATCGAAGGCCACATTCGGCGGAAGCATTGGCGGTGGCGGCGCTTCCCCGGCCTTTACCGGCGCCGCCTTGGCGCCTCCTACCTCTTCGTAGTTCCAAGTGGATTTGTCGTAGGTCTGCTTTGCAGCATCGAAGCCAGAATACAGCCCGTCCTCCGGCAGCTTGAATCCCTCTTTGATCACGAAAGACGCATTCGTGTAATTCACGAGATAGTCTTTCGCAATCCGCTGATTCTCAATGGCATAATGAATCAATCCACCGAGAAACGCGATGTCCGCACCGGCGCGAATCTGCAGGAACATGTCGGCAACGGCGGCGGTGCGGGTCAGCCGCGGATCGACGACAATCATCTTGGCGTTGCGCACCTTCTTGGCTTCTATCGGCCACTTAAAGCCGCACGGGTGGTTTTCCGCTGGATTGCCACCCATGATCAACATCATGTCGGTGTTCTTGATGTCGATCCAGCCATTGGTCATGGCGCCTCGTCCGAATGTGGGCCCCAAACTGGAGACCGTGGGGCCGTGTCAAACCCTAGCCTGGTTTTCCAGGTAGCAGACCCCCAGGCTGCGCATAGTCTTGACCGCTAGAAAATTGAACTCGTTGGTATCGGTGCAGCCGCCATTGAACGCGATACTTTCCAAGCGGTTCACCGTTCGACCCTGGGAGTCGGTGGCGACGAACGTGGCATCGCGCGTCTTCTTGATGTGCCGCGCCACTTCGTCGATGGCTTGGTCCCAACCAATGTCTTCCCAATGATCCGAACCCGGGCGGCGCACCTGCGGCTTCAGCAGCCGCCGCTCGTTCATGATGTCCTGCATCAGCGATGCGCCTTTGGGGCAAAGCGTTCCGCGGTTGATGGGATGATCCGGATCGCCTTCCACATGCACCACTTGCGGGGTCACGTTCTTGGCCTTGTCCCCGATGGTGTGGATGATGATGCCGCAGCTCACCGAGCAGTAAGGGCAAGTGGATCGCGTCTCAGTGGTCCGGGCAATCTTGAGTTCCTTGGACTGCGCGTACGCAGCCTTCAGATCGAAGCCCAGGACCGAGGCGACAACCGCGCCGCTGCCAATCTTCAGGAAACTTCTGCGCGTGGGGTTCATTCAAACCTCCATTTCCAGTGGTGGCACAGGCTTAAGCCTGTGAGCGGAATGGCAGTTTGACAACAACCCCCAATCCACTATTACAACTCGGTTAAACACTTATCGATCAATCATCTAATCGATTAAACACCTAGCTCACTCCGCCGTCAAGGGTCTTCTTAGCATCTTCTTAGAAGATGTAGGCGATGGCCATATTCGCGGTATCGCCGATGGCGTTCACCGCCTGCTGGTTGCGATAGTCGGTCAGGAACCGGCGCCACTCCCAGGCCCAAGTGATGTGCGGCGTAAGCTTGTACATGAGATTGGCCATGTACGTCTGGTTCTTGGCGCGATCCCCGGTTCTCAAATTACGCCCTTTGTCCGATTCCAACCCGTATGCCAAGTTCATCTGCCACTTCGAGTTGAAATTGATCTGTCCCTGCACCCAGCCGCCGCGGCCCAGCACGCCGTGTTCGCCAGGCGTCCCTAGCGGCAGAACGGACTGACCCGCCGCGACACTGAACAGGCCAAGGGCGCGTCCCACAAACGCCTCGCCCGAGAGCGCGAAATGCTTGTCGAGCGGCAGAGTGTAATCCAAATTCACACCCCAGGAGTCCACTGGCCGCCCCACGGTGACGCCGCCCACGACACCAACATTGTCGCCGCGGCCATAGTGCCCGCTGACGCCAACCGTCGCATCGCGGTCGCCAATCTTGCCGATAACCGCTAGCCTGCTCTCCACCGCGGGACCACGCCCTCGCTCGCCGATCCCCGGGGCGCGCGAGTCCACAACGGTGGTGGTCACATTGTCGCCAACGTTCGGGTCCAGCGCGGCCAGTTGCAACAGCACCCGGGTAGGCTTGGCCGCGTCACTTCGCCAATCAAAGCGGAACTGTGGACTGCGGATCCATGGATTGCCCGAAGCCGACATCGACGGTATCGCAAAAGAAGCCAGTGAGGTTGGATTCAGCGGCGAGAAGACGGCCCAATCCTGCCCTGCCTCGATCGAAAAATCGTGCCAGTCCACCCGTCCATAAGCCAGGCGGAGGCGGACCAGGTCCATACTGACGCCGTTCCCCAACGGGGCTTTGCCTCCAAACAGATCCAGCTCCACGTTTCCGCTTAGCTTCCCGCCGCCCATCACTTCCGGCCCCTGATAGCGCAAGCCGAAGCGGGTCTGGCGGGCCGTCATGCCGAAGTTTTCGAAAGGATCGGTTCCGCGTTTGGTGCCCAGCAGCGGAATGTCCTCAATGTTGGTTCCGGCCGTGTTGTAGAACGCGTTCCACAGCACCGTTCCGTAGATCTGCACTGGAAAATGCGACGCTGACGTAACCGCCGGAATCTCCGCCGTCTGGCGGGTCGTGGACTGCGGCTGCGCCGTGTGTACCGCTGGTGTGGTGGTCGTCGCCACTACAGGCACAAAGCGCACCTCGCCCGGCGCGACTGTGGCTGGCCCGGAAACTCGCGCCATCTCCGCTTGCGTGAGGATGCCTTTCTGGTAGAGCGCGGCCGAAAGTAAACGAACTGCGTCATTGGCTTCGGCTCGTTCGATGTTGACGAGTTCGTCGTTGGTCAAGACTCCCTTTTCAGCGAGAATCCGGGCAAGCTGTCGCGCCGAATCCTGAGCAATGGCGATCCCTGCGAACGCCAGAAGAAATGATACAAGCAAGCGTTTCATAAATTCCCCCCGCGAAAATTGTCCATCGTAACGGAATTGCAGTCAAGATGAAATCACAATGTAGTGTGCTGAAACCGCTTTGGGAATTGACAAGTTCGTCGGCCTGGGTTATTCTTGGTTGAGCATTCAACTAAGAAGTTCATGGGCACCGCACCGGCACCAACGTCAACCCGAGAGCGACTCATCCAGGCCGCGGTGGCGCTGTTTTGGGAAAAGGGTTACGCCAATACCAGCATGAGCGATCTGCTTTCTCATGGTGGAGTTAACAGTGGAAGTTTCTACCATTTCTTTAATAGCAAGGAAGAGCTCCTGGTCGCCATGTTGGATCGATATCTGGCTATGCTGCAGCCCGTGCTGCTCGATCCGGCCTGGGAGGGCGTTGACGATCCTATCGAGCGGATCTTTGCATTGCTCGGCCGCTATCGCGCGCTGATCTTGCAGACCGATTGCACCTATGGCTGCCCCATCGGCCGGCTGGCGCTTGAAATCAGCCCCGAGAAGCGCGCGGTCCACAAGCTTCTGGCGCAGAATTTCGACGGTTGGGCCGCAGCGGTCCGCGATTGTCTGGATGCGGCCGCCCCGCGCTTGGCGCCTGATGTCGATCGCGATCGGCTATCGAAATTCGTGCTCACGGTGATGGAAGGCGGCGTGATGCTTTCGCGCTCGCATCGCAGCGTGGAACCGTTCGACGCGGCCGTGGCCGAGTTGCGCGCTTACTTCGATCGCTTGCTGGGAAGCGCGCCAAGATCCAAAACCAAGAAGAAACACAGGAGGTAGATCTTGTTCCGCAGAATTTTTCTCGCCGCCGCAGCCGTGTTCGCCATCGCGTCGCCGCTAGCCTGGTCTCAACCCAAGGAAACAAAGCTCTCGGCCTTCACTTTGGAGCAAGAGGTGGTGCTCGCCGGAACTCCCACAGAGGTCTACGACGCCGTCACTGGCGAAATCAGCCCGTGGTGGGATCATCACTTTACCGCCACGCCCAGGAAATTCTATATCGAACCCAAACCCGGCGGCGGTTTCTATGAAATCTTCAACGACGCAGGCGATGGATTGCGGCACGGAACTGTGATCTGGGCCGAGCGCGGCAAGCGCCTACGGTTCTCCGGCCCGCTGGTCCTCTCTGGCCAGTACGCCGAATTCGTCACCACCTACGACTTGAATCCCGATCCAGCCGGAACACGCCTGCATCTGACCGTCAACTTCGGCGGACAACTTCCGCCGGGCGTCGAGAAAAACGTCGATGAGGTCTGGCATCACTTTCTGGTCGAACGCCTGAAGCCGTACATGGAGAAGCGCAAAGCTGATGCCAAGCCCGATCCGGTGCGCAACACCTCGTCCGTCGCACCCTCCGGCGAGCGCGTTCTCAGGCATGAAGTTCTGGTGAACGCGAACATCGCCGAAGTTTGGAATGCCTTGACCACTTCCGAAGGCCTCATGAGCTTCATGGCCCCGACCGTCCGCATGGAGCTGAAAACCGGCGGCCGCTTCGATTCCAACTATCGGGTCGGTGGCAAGCCCGACGATCCGGACGCGATTCACAACCAAGTCTTGAACTACGTCCCAATGGAAATGTTTTCCATCAAGGTGGGATTGACCAAGCAGTTCCCCGCCCGGCCGCGCGAAGCAGGAACGCTGTTCGCCGTTTTGAACCTGCGCGACGCCGGAAACAGGCAAGTGCTGGTGACCGAATCGATGCTGGGATGGGGCGAAGGCGACGATTGGAACCAGGTCTATGCGCTCTTCGATCGCGGAAACGCTTATACCCTCGCTGAACTTGCGCGCCGCTTCGAACATGGCCCAACAGTCTGGGAAAGGAAAAAAGGAGAATGACGATGGGTGGAAGGATCAACATTCTGGCAGTCGTGGTGGCAGCGGTAGTGTATTGGCTGTTGGGGGCGGCGTGGTTCACCATCCTGCAGAAGCCCTGGCTCGCGGGAATTGGCAAGACCATGGAACAACTTCAACACGACGGAGCAAACCCAGCGATCGCCTACACCGTGGCTTTCGTCTGCAATTTGGTCATGGCCTACGTGCTCGGCTGGGTGCTGGTTACTACCGGTGAGCAGTCCGCCGTTCGCGGCGCAATGATCGGCGCGTTGATGTGGGCCGGTTTAGTTGCGACATCGTTCGGCACGGCGTACGTCTTCGAAGGCCGATCGTTTCAGATCTTCGCCATCAGCGCCGGATACCCGCTGGCGGGATTACTAATCATGGGCACGATCGTCGGAGCCTGGAAGAAGTAGCTTCGCGGCGAACCAATCGCGCGCGAGTCCTGCCACTTGCTGCAATGCGCCCGGCTCCTCAAACAGATGCCCGGCCCCCGGAATGATCTGCAGTTGCTTCTCACAGTGCATCTGCGCCATGGCCTTGCGATTCAAGTCGAGAACCACCGGGTCCGCGCCGCCGACAATCAACAGCGTCGACGCTTCCACGCGAGCCAGCGCGCGACCGGCGAGATCGGGCCGCCCCCCGCGCGAGACCACTGCGCGCACCAGTCCGGGAATCTCCGCCGCCGCCACCAGCGCAGCGCCAGCGCCAGTGCTCGCACCAAAATGACCGATCGCCAGGCCCGCGATTTCGTGTTTCTTGCCCAACCACTCGCTGATCGCCACCAGCCGTTTCGCCAAAAATGGAATATCGAAGCGAAGCTGCGCGGTTTGCAAATCCACTTCCTGTTCATCAGCCGTCAGCAGATCGATCAGCAGCGTCGCCAGTCTGCTTTCGTTCAGCAGATCGGCGACATAACGGTTCCGGGGACTATGCCGCGAACTGCCGCTGCCATGGGCGAAGAGCACGACGCCGCTCGCCGCGGCCGGCACACTGAGGGCTCCGTCCAGCCGCACGGAATCCACTGGGACGGTCACCGAAAAATGCTGGATGGCCACACCGGTGCTGCCGGGAAGAGGCCGTGGTTGGTTCATGAGGGCTCTACGTTTTGCCTACCTACTAACATTGTAAGAATTATGGGCGCGAATCGCTGGACGAAAACACCCAATTAATTGAGCGATAAGACTCACCTCACACCTCCCGGGGGTGAATCGGCACGTCAGACCACTCTGTATCCATGCGGCCTCCACATTGGTCAGTCGCGTGCCACTGATTCACGAGACCATACTGTGTCCTAAGGAGCCTCATCCATGCCTAATAACAGCCTCTCGATAACCGATAACCGCACCGGCACCAAGTACGACCTCCCTCTGCACGAGGGCAATATCCTGGCCAAGGATCTAAAGCAAATCAAGAAAGACCCCGATGATTTCGGCGTCATGAGCTACGATCCGGCATTCGTCAATACCGCGTCCTGCCAAAGCAAGGTCACCTTCATCGATGGCGACAAGGGGATACTGCGCTATCGCGGCTATCCCATCGAACAACTGGCGGAGAAGTGCACCTTCCCGGAGGTCGCCTACCTGCTGGTCTTCGGCGAGTTGCCCGACGCGGGGCAGTTGAAAGACTGGGTGCACGCGCTTACGCATCACACCATGATTCCCGAGTACACCAAGAAAAGCCTGGAGGGATTCCGGCACGATGCGCACCCCATGGGAATGCTGATCAGCACTGTGGCCGCGCTATCCACCGTCTATCCGGAAGCCAAGAACATCAGCGATCCCGAAGGACGCAAGCTGCAGATCATCCGGCTGATCGCCAAGATGCCGACATTGGCGGCGTACGCTTATCGTCACAGCCTGGGGTATCCGTATATCTATCCTGATAACGAGCTCAGCTATGCGGAGAACTTCCTCAACATGATGTGGAAGATGGTGGAGCCGAAGTATGTGGCCAACCCGGTGCTGGCGCGCGCGCTGGACATTCTCTTCATTTTGCACGCCGATCACGAGCAGAACTGCAGCACCAACACAATGCGCTGTATCGGCAGCGCACACACCGACCCGTACCTCTCCGTGGCAGGCGCGGCAGCGGCGCTGTCCGGACCGCTGCATGGGCGCGCCAACGAAGAAGTGCTGCACATGCTGGATGAAATCGGCTCCAAGGACCGCATTCCGGCATTCATCAAGAGCGTGAAAGAAGGCCACGGGCTGCTGATGGGTTTCGGCCACCGGGTCTACAAGAACTACGATCCGCGCGCGCGGATTATCAAGTGGACCGCCGAGAAGGTGTTTGAAGTGACTGGGCGCAACCCGAAGCTGGAGATCGCGCTGGAACTGGAGCGCATCGCGCTGGAAGACGAATACTTCATTAAGCGCAAGCTGTATCCGAATGTCGATTTCTATTCGGGCATCATCTATCAGGCCATGGGGTTCAAGCCGGAAATGTTCACCGTGCTGTTTGCTATTCCGCGCACCGCGGGCTGGCTGGCGCAGTGGGAAGAACTGGTCAAAGATCCGGAGCAAAAGATCGCTCGGCCCCGGCAGGTCTACACCGGTTACGCGCAGCGCGACGTGGCGCTGGAGCGCGAGACCGTGGGAGCGCGCGCGATCTAAGGCATAGGAGGTTGCTGAGAAGTGTTCGGAGCGCCCCCGGCAAAACCGGCGGCCAGCTTTTTTCAGTAACCCGTCAGAACATGGTGGCATAGGCTATAGACCAATGCCGTTAGTTTTCCGGCCGGCTCGGAAAGCAAACATTTCACGGTGCTAATGTTGGTCACTGAAATATCAGATGCGACAAAAGCAATCCACCGGGCGTCGGCACGAGT
>DASQGY010000005.1:0-18912 GCA_035632375.1 Bryobacteraceae bacterium
CAATCTCAGCCGTATCGAAGGCGATGTATTCCAGCTTGATCTTGTCGTTGCGCTTGTGGAACTCTGCTTCGACGTCGGCGGGAGTGGCCAGAACGCCCTGCATGGCGATAGTTTCGAGTGCCGACCCGTACAATCCCAGACGAAGGTTGCCTTCAAACTCGGCCACGGTCTCGCCCATCTGCTGCTCGACGAAATCGCGGTATTGCTGCGGCGTGAGCGAGGCGATCTGCGGACTGATGGAGCGGATGGCCTCGGCCAGGTCGCGATCGGTTACCTGGAAACCCAGTTGCTGCGCTTCATAGGCCGAAGCCCACTCAGCGGTCATCTCCTCGACTCGCTGCGGGATCATGATCTGGGCCAGACGCGGTTCAATCTCATGGCGGCGCAGTTGCGACTGAATCTGATTATCCACGTCGCGAACGGTGAGCACCTGGTTTCCGATCTCAGCGATGATCTGATCGTCTTTGCTGCCCATCCCCATGGAACTGCCGGCGCCCGGAATCAGGTACACCAGCATGGAGAGCGCCACCATGGCGAGCAACACGCCCAGAAGAATACGCACAGCTTTCTGCTGGCTGCGAAACAGATCAAACATGTGAGAGGACTCCTAGAACTTTAGATCGGGGATCAGGTTTCTAAGTCCAAGTATAGCGAAACTCCGTGGCATACTGAGGACTAAAGGAAGTTGTTTATATTACAACAAGTTGTGAATAGGTATTGGCAGGGAGGCGCCGCTTGAAGGCTCGCTGCGTGTTCCTGGATCGCGATGGCGTGATCAACGAGAAGGCGCCGCCGGGCGGTTATATCGAGAACCGGCAGCAGTTCCGTTTGCTGCCGCAGGCGGCGGAGTGGATTCGGCTGTTCAACGCGCTCGATTTTCTGGTGATCGTGGTGACCAACCAGCGCGGCATCGCCCGGGGACTGGTGGCCGAGACGGAACTGTCACTGATCCACCAGAAGATGCGAGATGAGCTGGGCGAGCGCGGGGCGCGGATCGATGATATTTTTTATTGCCCGCATGACTTGGACTCCTGCGAATGCCGTAAGCCAAAGCCGGGAATGATCCATGCTGCGCGGGACAAATGGAACATCGATGTCGAGCGCTCGCTCGTACTGGGAGACTCTGACTGCGACGAACAACTGGCGGCGGCGTGCGGGGCGCGATTCTTGCGAGTGGTGGACGGGCGAATCGCTTGATTGATTGTGGCTGCTGAAAAACGGAGGAGCCGGACCAGGGGGTCCGGCAGCAGACGAGGCGTCCGCCCCACAAAGTCAAAACCAACACAGGCACGAATGCCTCTACTACTTCCGCCAGGCTGGCTGGTCCACCAGAATGCGCTTGGCTAGAGCGCCGAAGCTGAATTCGGAACAGACGCGGTGCTGAAGATAGCGGGAGACGTCGCGGCGCTTGCGCGGGTTCGACAGATACTCCTCGATCAGGGCGTTGAGGTGATCGACGGTGCGGTACATGACCTGGTTGCCGATGTCGCCCATGTCGCGAAAGAAATCGTCTTTGTAATCGATCAGGATCAGCCCGCCGCAGGCGAAGCAGCCCATGATTTTCGGCGACACGCCGGAGTTGTAGCCCAGGTTGACCACGTCGACGATCAGATCGCTGTTCATGAACAGCAGCGGAAGCTCGGTGAAATAGTCGAGGCAAGTGCGGAAGCGAATGCGATAGTCGCTGCGGAGGGCGTTGACGCTGGCCGGCTCGACGAAGTTGCCATAGAAATCGAAATCGCGCTTGAGGCCATTGAGCACGCCGAGCCGCACGTCGGTGTTGCCCATCATTTCGATTTCCTCGTGCAGGAAATTCCAGAAGAAGGTGGAGTTAGGATCCAGGCGCAGGCGTTTGCGGGTGCTGCGATCGAGCGCATCGAGTTCAGCCATCAACAGGTCCCACAAACATTCGGTGAGACGGTTCTTTTTTGCAGCGAAAACTCGCTGCTCGATACCGGCCAGGACCGGTTCGCCGCGAAAGGGCAGATCCTTGGCGGCCTGCACGTATACATTTCCGGCGAAAGCGATGCGTGTGCGGAAGGCGTTGCTGGGTGGAGTACGGTCACTGTTGCGGAAGAAATTCGGATAGGACGGCTGGAGGAAAAACTGCACTTTGCTGCGGTCGACGACGCCAAGCTTATGCATCGCTTCGATGTGCCCGCGATCGGGCGAATAGTGCACGTATAACGGATGATCCAACGCCTTACGCAGCCTGCGAATGGATCCGCCGCGCGCATCTTCCGGGCGATTGGGCGGCGCGCCGAGAATCTGACGGGGCATTTGCAGCAGCCCGTGGTCCCAGAGCATCAACGTGGGGATTTCGAGGATGTCGCGGAACAGATTTTCCTGCTTGGGAGTGGAGCACAAGAGCACGTAGAGCGAATTCGGCAGCGCCACCGCGACGTCGGGACGGAAAGAACGGACGGCCTGGACCACATCGCGCATGTACACGTCGTTCTGCGTGGTGAATCCGGCGACATCCACTTCGAAGACTTCGGCGCCGAGCGCGCGGAGTTCGGTGGTCATTTCCACGGCGAAGTTGTAGTCCACGCCGCCGAACCAGGGATGCGGCGGCATGGTGGCAACAAGGCGCAGTCCTTTGAGCGGGCTGTTCATCGATCGTTCCACTTGCGCCAGAGGATACGCGAGACATGCAACGCGAATCCCGGGAGTCCGATGATGCGCCGGATCATGCTGCGCGGCGCGGTGGTCTTCTTGCCGAACGCGGGCATCTCCAGTTCGGGCCGGCCGATGGCCATGCTGGCGAGGCGTATCCCGAGGGGCCGCGAGTCGGTGGTCCAGCCGAGCGATTCGGGTGAGCGCGGCGTTTGCACTTCGAAAGTGAGGATCAATTCTTCGGCGCCGGCGAGCAGATCGGCCGGGAGTTCGAGCGAGCGGCGATGGACCTCGCGATCTTTGAATTCCCATTCGGCGAGGGATCGAGCGCCGGACTTCACGCGCACGGTGAGCGATGGCGCAGCTTTGGAGACGACGCAATCGGAGACGATGAAGGCAGCCGGCTGAGGGCCAGTGACGGGCGCTTCGAAGCGCACTTTCATAGTGGACTGATGGCCGACTGTCCACGAGCCATAGGCGTCGGGGAGCGCCCACTGCGTTCCCAGATAATCGCCGACGAAAGCGGCCGAATTGCCACCGTCGGTCAAGTCGATCACGTCGCCAAGCTTGTACTTGAGCGATCCGGCCGGCTCGAGGCGAAATCCGGTTAGGCGGAAACCGAGCGGGCGCTTGTCCCAAGTGGACCATTTGAGTTCGAGCGGAGTCTGCGGCGCCGGAACGTGAAAGGTGACGTTCACCGGATCCAGCGTCGGGAATCCTTCGGGCAGCAGGACTTTGCGCTCATCGGTCAAACGCGTAGGCCCCAGCGTCCACTCCGCCATCTTGCGGCCGTTGAAGGAAACGGAAGCGTCGAGCAGCGGATGAGTCGCGCTCACGGCAACATCGGTGACGGTGAAAGTGGCGAGCAGCGGTTTGGCCGCAGGTTCCTTCGGCAACAGCACTAGAGCGGCGTCGGGGCCGAGTGTCCAGATGCCGAATCCGTCCGGTTGGGTCCAGCACTCGTTGGTGAAAAATGCGCCGTCGCCGTTTTCGGTGAAATCCAGCGCCTGGCCGAGAGAATATTGCAGGCGGTCCGCACTGGTGAAATCGATTTTCTGGATTTTCACGCCCAGCTCGCGCGGGTCCTCGCCGATGATTTGCTGGCCCTTGGCGCGCGCATAGCGATCGGCCGATTGCGGGTTCTCGATTTCGAATTCCAGGCGGCAGACGGTCTTGCCTGCAAGCAGGCGGGCAGGAAGCACTGCTTTGCAGACGGTAACTTCGTAGCGCGTGTAGACGGTCCAACGGCTGAGCTCCGCGCCTTCGAAGAAAACGCGGATGTACATCGGATCATTTTCGAGGCTGAGGTAGGCCTCGTTAATGCGGACGTATGCCAATAGGTCGCCGGTGTGTTCGCGCGGAGGAGCAAAGAGAATCGCCGCGCGCCGGCCCTCGATCCAGGACCCGGTGAAATCCATCGCGCCCCAATTGCCGTCTTTATATTGCGAAGATTTCCCGGCCGTGGTCATGTCGATCACGGTTCCAGGAGCGACGGGCGCGATGGAATGATCTTCTTCGCCGTAAGCGAAGAAGGAGCGCATGAGGTCTTCGGTGTACTTCCAGTTCGCGCCGCGATACAAGCGCTCCTCGCCGACGCGAGCTTTGCCTTTGCGAACGTGCGTGGGGTAAGGCGTATCGGCGGCGATCAGGAATTGAGAGACGAACTGGCTGAAGGTGTGGTGATTGGCGTTGATCACCAGGAAATCGGCGATGGCCTGATGATCTTTGGCGACGGCGTCGGCGCTGGTTGCGCATTTTTCCAGGCATCCGGCGACGGCGCCCAGGCTGTGGCGTAATTCCCGCGGCCAATCGGTCACGCGTTCTACGTTGTCCAGATTCAACCCGCGGCGGTCCAGGCCGAAGTCGAAGATCAGCAGGTCATAATTGCGGATCAAATCGGCGGAGTCGGCCTGCGATGTTGCGTTGTGCAGCGGATGCTCGAACTTCATTTCGCGGATACACTGCGAGGTGATTTCGAGCATGCGCGGATTGTTGCCGATGTAGGCGAAGCGAGCGTTGCGCGGATACACGGTGAGATTGCCGGCGAGGTATGGGAGCGCGTGCTCGGGCTGGTACCAGACATAGTTGCGAAGGTCGTTGGCGTCGGAGTGGTAATCGTCCGGCTGCGGCTCGCCGAGCGATCGCTCCAGAGCGCAGGCAAAGCGCGGTGCGGGATCGTTGGCGAAATCCAGCTCTTCGATGGGCTCGTTCGGAACGCCCCATTTTTCGGCCTGATGATGAGCCACCGGGTCCGTGACGCCGTAGACGAATTCCTGGAGATTGTTTTCGAGCTTGATATCGAGGCGGTGCGCGAGCGTGGCCACGCGCGTGTGATCGCAATGATACGCCTTGATGCGGTGAGCGAGGCTCTCCGTGCGCTCGCCGCAGAACAGGTACAGCCGCTTGCACATGTTCGAATCGGCATGCCAGCCGTGGATCATGCGCTCGTCGAAGCCGTGAATATCGAAGAACGCCTGGCGCGGGGCGAGCTGAAAATCGCCAGGCGAATCGAAGCGCATGTAGGGGAAGCGTATGGCGATTTCGTGCAGATGTAGCTTGGGACCGAGTTCCTCGCAGGCGCGCATGACCGCTTCGGGATCGGAGCGCGGGAACGATTCCCACAGCGGTTCGGGTAGTTCGTAGCGCGGGACGATGTACTGTCCGTCCGGAAGATCGCGGACGGCACCGGCCAAGCTGCCGGATCCCGAGCGCGGCAGGAATATCATGTCCGTGTTGGTGGAGAGAATCCAGCGATTGCGCGGATTGGATCGGCGGATGGCGATGTTGCGCGAGTGCGGTTCGAGCGCGGAGAGATGCGTTCGTTCCACCATGCGCGCGTGAAGCTGCGGGCGCACGCGAAGAACGCGCAGGCGTTTGCGGGCCGCGGCGGTTAGCGTATCGTAGATCGCTTCTACGAACGTTGGAAGATCGTTGGGCGTGTTGTAGTCGACGAAAATGATCTCGTCGTCGGGGTCGGAGAGCATTTCGGCGATGCAGTTGAAGCTGATGGCGGCGCGCTTGTGCAGGTTGTAGCCGTGGGAATCGTTGCGGCCGTAGAGGATGACGGAGATCATGATTCCGCTCCCTCACGGTCGCGGCTCAGAAAAACCAACACAGGCAGGAATGCCTGTGCTACATCAGTGCTACGGGTCATTGCGCACCGTCCGGGAGCACCGTTTCTTTCAGCTCCACTCCGGCCATGCCCCAATCTTCGTGATTGAAGATCATCGGGGCGTTGAGTTTGGCCATCTGTGCGGCCCAGACCAGGACGTCTTCGTTATCGACAAAGGAAAGGCCGAGGGCGGCGATGCGGTCGAAGAGTTTCGCCTGGCCTTCCGGCGTCCAACCAGAGCCGCTGCCGTGCTCGATATGGTAGATGCGCATGGGATCTTCGAGCATCTCTTCGCGAGCGCCGCCGTGATGCGCGGCGACACAGAGCAGCGAGTCGAGATTCATGGAGAACATGTCGAACTCGGGATAGCCGCGAAGATCGAACCAGTGCTCGCGCGCCATGAGAGTGAAATCGCCGCAGGCGTTGGTGTGGACGAAGCCGGGAGGGTTGGAGCCTGGAGTCTCGCTCCAATCGCAGCCATGCGCGAGGAACGAGCCGGAGGCCGCGATCTCAAGCACGTAGGTGCGGTCGGGGTCCAGCGTCAGGTCCAGGCGATGGACCGCGCGGCCGGTGGCGCGGAACGCCAGAATTACGCGCCCGCGGGCGTCCTTGAGCTCAAAATTCAGGGTTTCCGGAGATTCGAGATCGATGAACAATGGCTGGTTCGCGCGATCGGGAGAGCGCACGACTAATTCGGCGCGCTCAGACGCGCGCATCGCGCCCGCTTTCGGATCCCAGCGCCAGCCGGCGCCCCAGGGCTGAGTCAGCGTTGCGGGGCTATGATCCTTGCGGCTGCCGATCCATCCGCACCAATACACTTTCAGTTGCCCATCGACAGCCAAGCGTAGGATTTGAGTCCGGGCGGGAGTTGAGGTCACCGGGAAGGTAACGAACTGAAGCCCGTCGACGCGCCGCTCGCCAATTGGCTTGCCCATACTGTCGAGCAATCGTAACTCCAGCGGGGTCGTCGACTCCACTTGCAGGCCGAGTTCGGGTGTGACGGGCGCGCCGGCGCTGACGATCACCTCGGCACCATCGATGGCGATGCGGAACGACTCGCCGCGATAATCGTCGAGCGGCTTCCAACCCGCGCCGGGCGACAATCCGGAGTTGGCCGGGAAAATATCCTCGCCGGGTCCGGCTTCCGCGCGAAACTTCATCCGGCGCCGCCAATACGGGACGATATTTTTAGCCATGCCCACGAATCCGCGCCACTCGATGTACGACTTCAAGTGCCGGCGGAGTCGCGGCGAAACGGGAACGGTGAGGCGGACCAGGCGGCCGCCCTTGGCCAGGCGATCGATAACATGCTGGAGCGCGAACCAGGCGGCGACGAGGATGTTGCGCCCGCCGAGCGGGGTCAGGCTGGCCGAGCCGCCGGGCGAGCGCGACTCCCAATCGAAACGAAACGCTCGAAAATTCATGACGCGTGGATCGCGATCCGTCGGTAAACCGCCGCCGTGGACATGGAACCAGATGCGCGCGGGGAAAGCGGCAGTTAGCGGCAGGCGCAGCCGGCTGCGGCGGTCGACCGTGACGTGCGCGAGCACTTCCTGAGTTTCGCTGATGACTTCGAGATCGAGCGCCGCGTTTCCGGTGCCGGGGCCCGGTTCGAGTTCGATGACGAGTGCAGTCGTGCCGGCCGGAGGCTTTTCCAGAAGCAACTCCGCATTCTGGCCGGCCCAGCGAAACGGCTCCTGCTGGGTGTAGCGCTCCATGGGCAGCCAGCCCTTGCCGAAGAGCAGACCGGAATCGGTGGCGGCGATGTCGCCCGGGGCGAGAACCGGCCGGCCATCCGGCGAGACGTTGTAAGTGCCCTCGCGGACGTTCAGGCGGATCAGGTGCGTCCGGCAATAATCGAGCATTTCTTCCACGGGGGCGTCCGACGGAACGCCGCTCATGGCGTCGTGCCGGTCCATCCGATACATTTTGCCGCAGCAGAGCTTCTGCCCGGCCAAAAAAGCGGCGAGTTCGGAGGAGAAGAGGATGTCGATGTTGGTTACTAGAACGAACCGGCCGCGGGCCCGGCGGATGCCGACGTTCTTGGCGATCATCTGGTAAAGCGGCAGCGCGGCGGCGTGGGCGAGGCGGTTATGGAGCTCGGCCGGGACTTCGAAAAAACGAACCCAACACGGTCCAAACTGTTGAGGCCATTGCAGAACTTCCGCCAGCCGGGGCCGGTCCGGGGGCGGGTTCCACTCGACGATGATCAGCTCGGAGGAGATGCCGTGGCGGCGGGCCTGATCGATCCAGCCGTTGACGAAGGCTTGCATCCGGCCGAGGAGGTTGCCGCCGTGATCGTCGTTACGGGCGGTGACAACGAGCGACAGGTACGGGTCGGCTGGGCCGGGCATTACTTCGGCTGGGCGGTGAGACACAGATGCCAGCCGAAGAGGCGCTCGAGGGCGCGGAAGAGGGGCTTCGGCATCCAGCGGAAATACCAGACCACCTTGTAGCGGTATTCCACGTACTCGGGAATGACATACGGGAAAATGTGATCGGCGAAGACGTCCGTAACGCGGAAGCCGTGATCCTCCAGCCACTTACGGCCGCCGGAGCGGGAATAACTATAGGTGACAGGGCAGCCCGTCTCGGCCTCGGAATAATCGGCGATCAGGCGGTTGAGCTTCCAGAATTGGCACTTGCCGTAAGTGGTTACAATCCAAAGGACTTTCCAGGACCAGCGGTAGTAGACCATGACCTTCAACATGGTGTTCGGGCCGGCGTACTTGCGGAGCTGCTCCAGCACTTTTTCTGGATGCGGGGTGTGATGGATGACGCCGAAGGAGTAGATCAGGTCGAAGGTCTCGACGGGAAGCGAGTCGCTGAGACGCTCGGCGTTGGCCTGGACGAAGCGAATCTGATCGTCGAGGCCGAAGACTTTGGCGCGCTGGCGTGCGACCTGGAGGGAATTCTCGGTGAGATCGACGGCGGTGACGCGAGCGCCGTGCCGGGCGAAGTTGATGGTGTCGGTTCCGATGCCGCAGCCGATTTCGAGAACCTTCTTACCCTTCCACTGGGCGAAATCTGCGAATCCCGGGATGTGCGGCTCCACGAAATACTTGCGCGCTTCGACTTCGTCAAAATATTCGCGCGAGCCGACCGGTTGCGGAGAATGGCGGATATTGCAGGGACGCGCGTTCCAGTAGTCGCTGACCCGGGTGATCGGAATGTCTTGAAACGATTGCAACCTAGATTATAACTGGCCCTTTGCAGGAATCACCAGAGCCACGTCATCGATTTCGATGGCCGATCGGACGCCGCCCTCGGCGGTATTGCGAATAATCAGCTCGTCGGCATGGGCGGGATCGAGAACAGGGACGTAGATATCGGTCAGGACGGGCGATGGCGGAACATTCTTCTCGGGCTGGAAAGTGTTGGTTTGGTGATCGAGGATGCCGACGCCGATCTGTCCGGAGACGACGCGGGCGCGCAGGAAGACGTACATCGGGCCGGGCATATTCGGCTTCATGTGAATCGGAGCGGAGGCGGCGTAGGCCCAGCGTTCGGCCGGTGTGAGGACTTCGATCGGATGGCCGAGTTTGACCTTGCCCTTGCCGGGCACCCAGCGGATTTCGTTGAAGGAGACGACGCCATCGATGCGAGTGAGCGCAGCAGTGGGCGCATCGCCGCAGCGCAGAGACATTTCGGAGATGGCCATTGAGGGAGCGGGAGGAAGGTGAGTTCCGGCGGGGCGCGGCAGTTGTCCGGATTCGAGAGCTTTGCGAATCACGGGAAGAAGCTGCTGAAACACGACCCACGCTTTGACGCGCTCTCCGGTGTCGGTCATGTGGATGGCGTCGCTGAACAGGTTCGGATCCTGCGGCATCTGGCCGGCGATGTCGACGAAGGGAACGCCGCGCGCGTCGGCGTATCGTTTGAAGACAAGATTCTGGAAGTCGGCGAGGCGGCGAATATCGGCGTAGCGGAGCGGCCAGAGCACGGTATTGAGCTGGTTGTAGATGTTGGTGTGGCGGCGCGGAGAAAGCGGCATCCCGTCGCTGGCCAGCCATTCGAAAGAGCAGAGCACCAGTTGGCCGCCGATGGATTGCATGCCGGTGCGAATGGAATCGAGATCCTTGAGGATGGTGGGGAGTTCCAGCGGGAGATTCGCTCTGTTAATATCCGGGTTCTGTTCGTTGACGCCGAGCGGCCAGGTGAGGTGATAAAGCGGTTTTCGAGGTTCGCCCAGGCCGGTGAATCCGTTCAAGGCGCGATCGAGCAAGGACGCCAGCGCGAGGTGGTTGCGCAAGAAATCGGGGACGCGATGCTGATCGATGGGGTCGTTGGGGTCAACCTGTCTGCGTGGGTAGACGGGCGGGCGGACCATTCTGTTGGCGGACGGGAACTGGTTGGAGCCTTCGTAATAGACGGCGAAATCGGGATCGAGGGGAAGTAGTTCGTCGTGGGCAATGACGGAGAGGTCTTCGGAGTTGAGCCCTTCGCGGCCGGAGTTGAGGACTTCGAAATGCACATCGAAGTGGTTCGCTTCGGCGAAGCGACTCAGCCAGCCGACGACGCGCTCGGGGTATGAGAAGAGGAAGTTGTGATTGTTGATAGTGGTCGACGCGCCGATGAAGGCGATGCGGACGGTTTTCGGCGGCTTGGCGAGAGTGAGCGGCGGCCCGCGTAGCCCGAACTGGTTGGTGACTAATCCCGAGGCGAGCGTGGCGTTGGGCGGAAAGCGATAGCGCGGATGCGGCGTGTCTTCGGGCGGATCGAAGACCAGGACCTTCTCCGGGTAATTCTGAAAGCTGCTGGCTGGAGTGCAATACGTGGACTGGACGAAGCGGCGGTTCCAGATGTAATCGCCCTGTGGGCCGAAGATGCCGCGGCGGACGTAATCGTTGTAGCGCTCGACGCGTACGGGATCGGGCGTGGTGCGGTTGGGCAGCGGCGGCGGATCTTCTGTAAACCACGCGCGATCGGTACCGGGGGCGGCGGGCATGGCGGCGATGTAGCGGGCGGCTTCAGCGACGTCGAGTGGTTTGTCGGGCGCGGCGGTAGGCGGGGGCGCTGAAGTTGTCCGGGAGCCAGCGCGGTTGAAGATGCGGAGGCCGGCTTCGCATAGAAGGAGCGCGAACAAGATCGAAGCCAGGCTGAGGAGGGCGGTTTTCACGGCGTTCTTTACTTAAACCAAGAGTCAAGTACAACACGCGGCTGAATTCAGGGGCAAGTGTCAAGGAGCTTTGCGGATTTCGATTTTCTCGATAGTGGCCTTGGAGATTACATTGCCGGGGGCGACGTTGCGGATCACCAGGTCGCCAACCAGCGGCGGCGAGGGCAGGGGCAAGATGATTTCGCTGGTTTTCGGTGCTGGGTGGATGAAGCGTTCTACGAGAAAAGTCTTGCCGTTGGGATTCAGTATTCCGATTCCCACCTTGCCGTCCAGCGTTCGCATCCAGACGTGAACGCGAGGAGCGGATCCATTGGTGTTGCCAAGATCCAATGAGATCCGGCCAGCGAATGCGCCCTGTCCGGCTGGAGTGGTGAGCTGAAGTCCTTGAGCGGTTCGCACAGCGGCGCTGCCGGGTCCTTCGGCGTGGAGGAGCCGGAGATCAATGGACTTGACCAGTTCCGTGGGCAGTGGCTTGAGGAAGGCCATCAGCGCGGCATCGTCGATAAGGATTTCGCTGGCGACGCCGGCCGGTGCGACATTGCGAATCACCAGCGCGACGGCACGCTCGGGAAACAGTACGGGGACGAATATATCGGTGGAGTTCGCGGACGGGCTCACGGCCTTCTCCGCCTGGAACGCGGCGTTTCCCAAGTCCGCGACGCCCAGGCCGATCTGACCTTTGACCACTCGCGCGCGGAGGAAGAGGTAGCAGGGCCGGGCGAGGCCCGCTGGAGCGTTGATGGGAATTGTCGCCGCGAAACTCCACGGAAGCGCGGCCGTGGCAACTCGTACGGGAGGGCCGGGATCGATCTTCGCGCCTTCGTACGCGAGGTCGATATTGTTCAGCGAGAGTCCGCCTTCGATACGTTCCAAAGGACCGGAGGTTTCGCTGGCGCAGCGGACTGTAGTTTCGACGGCGGCGAGCGAGGGAGGCGGCGGCAGAGGATGCGAACCGGCGGCGCGCGGGAGTTGGCCGGAATCGATCTTGCCGCGGACGATGGGCAGCAGTTGCTGAAAGAAGATCCAGGCCTTGACGCGCTCACCGGTGTCGGTCATATGGATGGCGTCGCTGAAGAGGTCGGGATCCTGGGGGAGCGCGGCGGCGACATCGAGAAAAGGGATCTTGCGATCGGCTGCGTAGCGGCGAAAGACGCGATTCTGAAAGTCGGCGAGACGGCGGATGTCGGCGTAGCGCAAGGGCCAGAACGACGTATTCAACTGCTTGTAGATGAATTCGTGACGCTGCGGCGAGAGGCGCATACCGCCCTTGACCATCCATTCGAAGGAACACAGAACGAGAGTGCGGCCGGAGGCTTCGATAGCGTCGCGGATGGAATCGAGATCGCGGATCACGGTGGGCAACTGCAGCGGGAGGTGGGAACTATTGACATCGGGTTTCTGCTCGTCGACGCCAGTGGGCCACTCCAGACTGTAGGCAGGCTTCGAGGGTTCGGCCAGGGTGCCGAAGCCGCTGAGGGCGCGATCCAGAAGATCGGCGGTGGCCAGATGCGCGCGCAGGACTTCGGGCACGCGATGTTCGATGACGGTGTCGCGCGGGTCGAGATCCTTTCGCGCGGGGGTATGCGGCGAGGCAAGATCGGTGGCGGAATGAAACTGGTTGGAGCCTTCGTAGTAGACGACGATATCGGGATCGAGGGGGAGGAGTTCATCGCGGACGATGGGGGCGATGTCCTCCGAGTTGAGGCCTTCGCGGCCGCCGTTGAGAGCCTGAAAATGGACATCGAGGCGATTGGCTTCGGCGTAACGGTTCAGCCAGTGGACCACGCGTTCGGGATAAGAGAACGGAAAGTGATGGAATCCGATGGTGGTAGATGCTCCGGCGAAGGCGATGCGGATGGTGCGCGGAGGTTTGGTCAAGGTGATCGTGCGGCCGCGCAGACCAAACTCATTGGTCACCAGGCCGGATCCGAGGGTGGCGTTCGGCGGAAAGCGATAGCGTGGATGCGAGCTTGCCGATGGCGGGCTGAAGGCGAGAACTGAATCGGGGAATCGCTCAAAGAATCCGTTCGGGGCGCAACGCTGGCTTTCGACGTAATATCGGTTCCAGATGTAATCGGCTTGCGGAGTAAAGATACCGCGGCGTTCGAAATCCTTATAACGCTCCAGGCGCTCGGGCGCGACTGCGGCGCGATTGGGAAGAGGCGGAGGATCGTCGAGGAACCAACGGCGATCGGTTCCGGATGCGGCGGGAATCCGGTCGACGTATTTCATGGCTGCGGCGGCGTCGGACATAGGGGGAGTGACGGGTTCGCCGGAGTGGGCCGATGCACGATTCGCTTCGATGCGGTTGAACAATCGCAATCCCGCTTCGCACAGCGCGAGAGCGAACAGGATGGACGCGGCGAGCAGTGCCGCAGTTCGCCAAGCGCCGCCTGGACGACGGCCTCCGCCGCCGGAACGCACGGAGGGTTTCCATCCGGGGGATGCCGTGGTACTCATAAGGACGCGGGTCCGATTAAGAACTAACCGGATGATTATATCCAGATGTGCTGGTAATTTACAGGGGTTAGGTGAAATCAGGCTGGGGGATTGAACGGGCCGGTCAGGCCACGATGGCGACTAACGATAAAGCGGGCTCGGCCAGCCGGCGGTCGCCTTCCACTGTCGACTGCGCTTCTGCCGCGCTCCGGTCGATGCCCTTGGTGAAGACGCGCCAGGCGATTTCCTGCGGGATGGACACGCGGCACGCCGGGGCGTTGGGGGATGCGGCCACCAGCCGCCAGCGATCGGGCTCGCGCAGCAGCAGCCACGTGCCGCCGCAGTCGCCGGCGATATCGACTCGCAGAAGCGTTCCTTTCTCCGCCTGCACATTCCGATACGCGTGGGGCAGCGCCCGGAGGAAGCAATCCAGCACCGGGTGGTAAAGCTCAGGAGTCATGATGCCCGGCCGTCCCGTGGCTAAGCGGATTTGCTGCTGATGGTGCCAGCGCTCTGTGAATTCGCGCGCGGTGTCGAACCAGTTTGTCGAGACCTCGTCGCCGGCCCAGCTCACGGGGAACGCGGCCTCGGCGAAGGGATCGAGCGATTGGTGAAATTCGGCGCTCTGGCGCGAAGCCAGTTCCATCAGCTCGATCAGGACGGGCGGGCTCAGCCGGCCATACACGGCGACGCCTTCCTGGTTCAGCCGGTTGATCAGCGCGACGAGATCGAAGGGCGGCCCGGCTTCGAGCGGCGGCGGCGTGCAGCCGTCCCGGATCAGCGAGAGCTTGCGGAGTTGCGTGTCTAGAAGATGAGCGGCTACGTCTTTCACCTTCCAGCGGGGCGACACCGTTTGCAACTGCCATTCTTCCGGGCGGAGTGAGCGCAGGAGCTCGATGAGCAGGTTCTCGATTCGAGGAAACAGGTGCGCGGTCAGGATAAGCGGGAGATGCCCGGCCGGTTCGTCCATGACACATTATCGTCGATGCACAGTCAGGCGCTGTGGAAATGGCCCGCCGGCCCAGCCGTTCAGACGATGGGAATGAGGACCATCCTGCCGTAGGCGACGAAGGCCATGATGAGGCCGAGTCCGCCGCTCATGATGATGGGCGGAATCTCGCGGTATTTGGCGTGGACCCAGATGAACACCAGGCTCTCGATGGCGAGCACTACGGCGGCAACCACTGTGAGCGACGGCTGCCAGTGGAGGGCGGCGGGGACGATCAGCCCGGCCGTGCAGATGAGTTCGAGGATGCCGAGGGCCATCCAGCCTTGGCGCGGCAACGCACCGAAGGACGGGACCTCCTTGCTTATTTTGTCGAAGCTGAAGATTTTCATGCTGCCCGACGCGGCGTACAGGATCGCGGCGAGGACCTGCAGGACCCACAATACGATGTTCATGGCGGCTTCCTCCCGATTTGCTCGCCGAGCGCAGACTTAGTGGCGATGAGTACCTCATGATACCCGATCGCGATTGTCACCCGGATCGAAGAATCGTGCATTCGAAACGAACCTTGGCGCGTAGGTTTCCGTATGAGCAATATGCTGCAAGATATCCGTCTGTCTGTTCGCCGGCTGGTTAAGGCACCGGGGTTTTCGCTGGTGACGGTCGCGACGCTGGCGTTGGCCATCGGGGCCAACACCACGACGTTCAGCGCGCTGAACCAGTTTCTGCTGCGGCCGCTGCCGGTGGAGCGTCCGAAAGAACTGGTGTTCCTCAATACGCAGAGCGGGATCACGCAATCCTATCCGAATTACCTGGATTATCGCGACCGCAACCGGACGCTCAGCGGGCTGATGGCGTATCGCATCCAGCCGGTGGGGATCAGCCAGGGCGGCAAGAACGCGCACATCTGGGGCTATGAAGCGACAGGCAATTATTTCGATGTGCTCGGCGTGCATGCCATGCTGGGCCGGACGCTGACGCCGGAGGACGATCTCCGGTCGTCGCCGCATCCGGTGATCGTGCTGAGCTACACATCGTGGCAGAACCGGTTCGCCGGCGATCCGAATATCGTGGGGAAGACGGCGAAGCTGAACGGACTGGATTACACCATCATCGGAGTGGCGCCGCGCGGGTTCTTTGGGACGGAGATTCTGCTGTCGCCGGAATTCTGGGCTCCGATGACCATGCAAGCTCAGCTCGAGCCCGAGGACATCTGGCTGGACAATCGAAATACCTGGAACATCTGGACGGTCGGGCGATTGAAGGCGGGCGTGTCGCAGAAACAGGCAGCGGACGATTTGCAGGCAATCGCGACGCAAATCGGCAGGGAGCACAAAGAGAACGAGGGGATCGTGCTCCACCTTTCGCCGCCGGGCCTGATCGGCAACGCTCTGCGCGGGCCGGTGCTCGGATTCGCGACGGTGCTGATGGCGCTGGCGGGAATGGTGCTGCTGATCGCCTGCGTCAATATCGCGGGGATGCTGCTGGCGCGAGCCGCGGACCGGCGCAAGGAGATTTCCATCCGGCTTTCGCTGGGCGCGCCGCGTTCGAAATTGATCCGTCAGTTGCTGACCGAGAGCCTGCTCTTATCGGTGCTGGGCGTGGGGGCCGGGATATTGGTGGCCAAATGGATTCTGGGATTGCTGGGCTCGGTTCGTATGCCGATCAGCATTCCGCTGGCGACGTCGCTCGCTTTCGACACGCGCGTGCTGGTTTTCACCATCGGGCTGTGCTTCGTGACGACGATTCTGTTCGGGCTGGCGCCGGCGATCCAGGCGTCGCGTGTGGATCTGATGGCAGCGATGAAGAATCAAGTGTCCGAGCGGCTGCGGCGTTTTCACGTCCGCGATTTTCTGGTGGGCGCACAGGTGGCTTTGTCGCTCATTCTGCTGGTGGGGACCGTGCTGGTGGTGCGGAGTTTGCAGCGCTCGGTGACGATCGATATCGGCTTCAATCCGCGGAATGCCGTGGTAGTGACGTTCGATATGTCGCTGAACGGGTACAGCGAGGAGCGAGGGAAAGCGTTCGAGCGGCGGCTGATGGACGAGCTTCGGACGGTGCCGGGCGTGGAGTCGTACGCGCTCAGCAATTTTCTTCCGCTGAGCATCGCGCAATCGAATACGAGCATTTATGCGGAAGGGCAAGAGGCGCTACCCCCTTCCAAGCGGCCGCGCGGCTACTATTACGTGGTTTCGCCCGGGTACTTTCACACGATGCAGACGCGGATGATCGCAGGGCGCGAATTCACCGAGCAGGATCAGGCGAACTCACCACTGGTAATCATCGTAAACCAGGCGCTGGCGAAGAAGCTTTATCCCAACGGGGATGCGCTGGGTAGGCGGGCTAATCTCGGCGGGAAGCTGCGGCAGATTGTGGGAATCGCGCAGGATGGGAAATATCAATCGCTGAACGATGAAGGCGAGGGCGCAATCTTCTGGCCTCGCGCGCAGCAATATCAGAGCACGATCAGCATCGTGGCGCGTTCGCCGATGCCGGCGGACGATCTGGTGCGGCGACTCCAGGGAGTGGTGCTGTCGATGGATGGGACCATGCCGTTTTTCCAGGCCGACAGCCTGGAGGATCATCTGAGCATGCCGCTGCTACCAGCGCGGATCGCGGCCACGCTGATGGGCGGATTCGGGCTGCTGGCGGTGGTGCTGGCGGCGACGGGAGTGTACGGGATGCTGGCGTACTCGATTTCGCGGAGGACGCGCGAGATCGGGATTCGCGTGGCGATCGGGGCGACGCGAGCGAACGTGCTATCGCTGGTATTGCGAAGGGCGCTGGTGATCGTGGGGAGCGCGAGTGTGCTGGGCGCGGGGCTGGCGCTCGTGGTGGGTCCATTGTTCGCGCCGATTTTGTATGGTGTGAGTCCGAGGGATCCGGAGACTTATGCGCTGGCGGTGGCGATGATGGGGGCGATTGCGCTGGTGGCGGCTTATGTGCCGGCGAGGCGGGCGTTGGGGATTGAGGCGGCGGTGGCGTTAAGGGAGGAGTGAAGCCGGCGGGGGCGCCGGCTTGCCGACCAGGGGGTCGGCCCCACAGGCGGCTCAGCGGTGCACTCAAAGAGTAAGTAGTTATTCAGAGCGGGAGAGGGAGTTCATTAGGCGGCGGTATTCGCCGTCGGAGGAAATGGATCGGGCGGCGGTGCGCAGGGCGGCGGTGATTTGCGGATCGTTTCCGTAGCGCTGGGCGACGCGGGTCAGGACGCGGCTTTTTTCGCCGTCGGAACTGATGCGCTCGGCGGAGTGGATAATCAGCATCACGCTGTCGCGGGGGAGCGTGGATCCGTTGAGCGCAGCGTTCAGAACGCGGGCATGCTCGCCATCGGAATTGATGGTGTTGGCGGCAGTGACCAGCGCCTCTTCCACTGCGGCATCGCGCGCAGCGGCGCCGGCCAAACCGGCGAGAACGGCGGCCTTTTCGCCATCGGAGGACATGCGGCTGGCTGAGCGGGCGACTTCATTCAGGGTGGCCGGACTGGAATCGTTCTTGCGAAGCAGTGCGGAAAGGACGCGATGGCGTTCGCCGTCGGAGTTGATGGTGGCGGTTGTGTCGAAGAACGCGCGGCGCACGATGGGATCGTCCACGTAAGATCCGGCAGCTTCGGTGAGGACGCCGGCCTTTTCACCGTCCGAATTCATGCCCGATGCCGAACGCAGGCTGCGCACCAGAATATCCTTATCGGCGCCGTTCTTACGCAGCGCCGCGGCGAGAACGCGATGGCGTTCTCCATCGGAGTTCACCGAATCGGAAGCGCGGAAGAAGTTGACGCGGGCGGCGTCGCTCGACAGGCGGAAGTCGGCCGCGTGGATCAGGACGTTCGCTTTTTCGCCGTCCGAGGAGATGCGTTTCGCCGAATGAAGCGCCAGAGCGAGCGTGTCGTGATCGGCGCCGTAGCGGTCGAGGACGGCATTGAGGACGCGGCGATGCTCGCCGTCGGAGCCGATGGAATCGGCGGTATCGAAGTACGCCTCGCGAACGGCGGGGGACTGATAATGCGATTCGGCGGCAATCAGGAAGCCGGCTTTTTCACCGTCAGAGGAGATTTTGCGGCCCAGGCGCAAGGTTTCGCGCAAGTCTTCGTCGCGGAGAGTGCCGTATTCGAGGAGGTTTTCGAGATAAACGCGGCGCGCATGATCGCTGTGAATTTTGTTGACCTCCGAGAAGACGCCGGCCGGTCCCTGATGGCTGAGAATGCGCTTCACGCGGGCGGGCGCATCGATGGCGTTTTCGCGGATCACTTCGGGCAGAACGCGGGCCAACCAGGCGCGGGCCTCGGAGTCGAGCGGCTTGGAGAATCCGTTGACGGAGTACTGACGATCGAGACCGTTTCCGGAAGGCCGGACGGCAAAGCTGCGGCTGGATCCGCCGGACCATTGTTCGATACGGAAATATCCATCCGAAGAGAGGCTCTTCACGTCGGCGTCGTTGTCGGCGAATTCGACGGCGCCGCGGATTTCAATTTCGGTGGTCATGAACCCGTCCTGCCAACGGATGTGCTGGGTTTGGGCGGCGAGGTGGACATTGAAAGGAACCACCAGGGCGAGAGCGGCGATCGCGGCAACCAGGGCGACTTTCGAAATCCGGGGCTTCGATTTCCAATTCATGGGCGGAGTTCTCCTCTCCATTTGTTCATGATACGAGGCCTGGAGGCGGTTTGTTCCTGGGAATTTGTTC
>DASQGY010000006.1:0-53884 GCA_035632375.1 Bryobacteraceae bacterium
CCCCCCCCACGCCATGGCTAACGCTGAGGGAGCGGATGGTTAGCGCCCCGGGGGACGGCCTCGCCCCGGCCCCGGACCATTGTCCGGGCGCGGTGCGTCGGCCTGTAGCTTTTTCCACTGATCCGGATTCAAGACGCGCCGGATTCCGAGGAGCATTCGGGCGTTGGCTTTTTCCAGTTCGGCGCGCGCCTGAGCGACCCGATCGATTTGCGACAGAACCTTCGCCTCATCCGGTTGGTCGGCGGACACCAGCGGTTCCATAACCGCTTCTTCCTTCTGCAATGCAGCGTTCAGGTCGATGAGACGCAAGCGGCTCTGTTGGAAGATGTCGTCCATCTTCTTCTGTTGGTCCGTGGTCAGGCTGAGCTTCTGGGCCATTTCCGGATTGTTCCACCAGCGGCCGGGCGGTCCATGGAAGGCTCGCTCCATGGGAGGCCGGTTGGCGCGGGGCGGCGGAGGGCCATCGTGGCGCGGCCCTTGCCCCGGCGGCGGCTCCTGCTCGGTTGCGCTAGCCGCCTCCGGCGGCTCTGGCTGCGCCAAGGCGACGGCGCCCGACAACAGCAGCGCCAGCGCGAGATATCTACCTTGCGTTCTCATTGAATGATTCCACCTTTCTGATTTGTTCCGCTATCGCCTTCCCTGTCCGCCGGCGCCGGATCCCACGCCACCAGCTTGACCAGCGGCTCCATGGTTGAGGGAACGGCTCGGGATATTTCCGCATCCACTTGCTCCAGGAGGGCCGCATCGGCCTTGGCCAGGGCGGCTTGGCGCTGTTTCTCCTGGGCGTTGCGATACACCGGAATCGCAGCCAGCAGCAACAGGACCACGCACGCCAGCGCCCAGCGCACCGGTTGGATGCCCCACCGGCGGCGCGCCGGCTCGGCCTTCCATACAGGTTGCTTTTCGACGCTGGACTGTTCGCTCCACTCGCGCACCGATCCTCGAAACAGCGCCAGCGCCGCTTGCATGCGAGCCAGCTCCGCGCCGCACTCCCGACACTGGCGCGCGTGTTGTTCGTCGGCGGGCGTGCGCTCGCCGGTCATCCATCGGGCGATTTGTTCTGAAGATAAATGCTGGTTCATACCCTACTCCCAATTTGCGCCCGCACTGCTTGCAGGGCGCGGAACAAGTGCACTTTCACCGTTCCTTCTTTCATTCCGGTTGCGGCGGCGATTTCGAGCAGGTCCATGTCCTCCACGAACCGCAGCAGGAACACCGTACGTTGGCGGCCGGGCAAGCGCTCCGTTGCGCTCCATACCGCCCGGAGCTGTTCGTTGGCCAAAGCCCGGGCCTCGGGCGAGCTGTCGCGATCCAGGATGCGCTCGCTGGCCAACTCTAAATCCACCGCCGACGATTGCGTTCTCTTCCAAAACTGGAGACGCCGGTTCCGCACCTGGTCGCGCACCAGATTCACCGCGATTTGCATCAGCCAGGTGGTCAAGCTGGAGTCGCCCCGGAAGCGATCGCGGGCGCGATAAGCGCGCAGGAAACAATCCTGGGTCAATGTTTCGGCGGCGTCGCGGTCGCGCAAGGAAGCCAGCGCGAATCGAAAAACGCGGGAGCGATGGAGCTGCACTACAGCATCGAAGTCCTCCAGCTCGGAGGCAGCGGACCGCATGGCGTCCATCATAAGCCCTGGTATCGCGATCGGCTGCATTCGGGCGTGTAGACGAATATGCGTGGCCGGGGGTTTACATGGCAGGGCGGTCATTTTGGCCGCAGCTAAGAAAAATTCTTTCACAGGCTGAAGCCTGTGCCACCAGCCACTGTCAATTGGTTGATTTTGGGGTGGCTTGGGCTTTAGCCAGGCTTTAGGCCGCGATCCGAACCTTTTTCAGCACCTAGCTTCAGTTCACCACTACCGGTGTCTTGCCGTCCGCCAAAGCCTTGGCCAACACGCCGAATTCCTTGGACATCTCTTCGGCGTCCCGTTCCGTCTTATGCGTTTCCTTCGCGCGATACATCCGCCGATCAGCCGCGGCCAGCAGATCTTCGGCATCCAGACCATCCAGCGGAAAGTAGGCCTCCCCGCTGCTGATCCCCAGCCCGGGCTCACTGCACAGCAGACCCATCCCTTGCACCATCTGGGCAATCTGCTGCATCTTGGCTGGAACCGACGCACACGGCAGATTGGGCAAGATCAATACGAACTCATCCCCACCCATGCGCGCGACATAATCGTACTCGCGGCAGATCGCTCGCAGCCCCTGAGCGAACAGTTGCAGGAACCGGTTCCCTTCCAGATGCCCGAGCCGGTCGTTAATGTCTTTGAAGCCATCCAGGTCGCACACGATCACCGAAAGTTCGCCCTGATTGCGCTTCGCCCGCGAGATCTCGCCGTCCAACTGCACGAACAGCGACCGTGCATTCGGCAAGCCAGTCAAATAATCGGTCGTAGCCGACGACTCCGCCTTCTGATACTTGACCGCGTTCTCCACCGACAGCGCCACCTTCGACGACAGTGCCAGGAGAATACGCAAGTGATCCTTGCTGAATGCGTCCTTCGCGCCGTGATACAAAGTCATCACTCCCACCGTCCCGTTCACTCCCTCCAGCGGCACTGCCAGCGCCGAGCGCAGCGTGCTGAACTTGGCCGGATCGTTCAAGTACCCGGGCTCTACCGAGGGATTGCCATTCAGGATCGGTTTGTGATTGTGCGCCACCCACCCGGACAGGCCCTGTCCGATGGGGATCTGCAACGAGGCGAATAGGCGGAAATCGTCGCCGTTCACATACTCCGGCGTCAGCTCGCCGTCGTGCGCCAGGTAAATCGCAATCGCGTCATGCGGCACAATGCGGTTCAAGCGCATCGCGAATACGGACAACGTCTCGGTCAAACTCAGCGAGTTTCCCAAGCTCTGCGAAAGCTCGAACAATGCCTGCGCTTCATGCGTTGCCGCGGCAATGGAGGTCAGGAAGTCTCCTTCACTCACCTGCGGCTTCGATCGCTCGAAACCCGCGGCCGGTTCGAGTCCGCGTTGAATCTTCATGTCCTTCGACAACTTCGGCTTGCTCGCCGGCAGCGATTGCGCCAAGGCCTCCAGTTCCCGGTAGCGGCGCTGCAGAACAGCCACCACTTTGGGGTCGAAGCTCCGATTCGACTCCTCCGCGACAAACGCCATAGCCTCATCCAACGGCAGCGCCCGCCGGTACTGCCGGTCCGAGGCCAGCGCGTCCAGGCAATCCACCGCCGCCAGGATGCGCGCGCCAATCGGAATATCCTCGCCCTTCAGCCCGTAAGGATACCCGGTGCCATCCCACTTCTCGTGGTGCGCCTGCACAATCGGCACCACGGGATACGGAAACTCCACTTGCTCCAGAATCTCCGCTCCCACAATGGGATGGATCTTCATCTTCTCGAACTCCTCCAGCGTCAGACGCCCGGGTTTCGAGATGATGTGTTCCGGCACCGCCAGCTTGCCGATGTCGTGCAACACCGCCGCCGCACGCAGCGCGTTCTGTTCCTCGGCGCTCAGACCCAGCTCCTTACCGATTTCCACCGCGTAGGTTTGCACCCGCCTCAGGTGCTCATGCGTGGTCGCGTCCTTGGCGTCGATAGCCAGCGCCAGCGCTTCAATGGTTCGCATGTGCAGACCGGCCATTTGCTCGGCATGATTCTTCTCGTCCTCCAGGCGCCCCAGGTACAAATGGTACGAGCGGTAAATGATGTACACCACCGGCAGCGTGACGATCGCCACCTGCCATCCCAGCCGATGGCTGAGGATACTGAACAGGAGCGCCATCACGCCCCCGACCAGATAGTAGGGGAAGGTCCAAACGTAACACTCCTGCCAGATCTTCCGGAATGGTTTCCCGTCGTTCAAGGCGATCACCGACGCCACCGGCACCGTATTGGCCAGAAACTGAGCGCAAGTCGCCAGCGCCAGCAAAGGAATCTGCCCGACTCCCATGCCCCGTAGCTCGGGCGAATGATAGACCAGGTGCGTCGCCGTCGCCGCTATGCACATGCACGCGATGTTGAACAGGATTTGAACAACGGTCGGGCGTTTCTTGGCTTGCCAAAGGCATTGGGTAACGATGGATATGCTGGCGATGGCCAGCACCTCCGGCAGGCTCAACTCCATCACGGCGATCAGGACAAACAGGAACCCCACCGACATGGTGCCCCGCACCCCTGGCAACTGCACCTTCATGGACGAACCAACCGCGGCGATCAGGAAGAACACGCAGAACCGGGCGGGCGCGGCGGTCCCCCATTGCGGAACCGCTGCGATGACCGTCAACAGCCCAAGCCCCAGAATGGAGGCGATATAGGTCTTCGGGTTGATCAGCTTCTGGGCGGTCGGAGCCATAGGCGCAGTGCACTAACGCACGAAAGATACCATCGACATCTAACTGAATTAGCAATAGATAGCTCCGTATGCGACAAGCGGAAAAGTGACTTCTTGGCACGTCGGGCGACATTCTGTCTTGACAATATAGCAGTTGTAATATATTCTCTCTAGCAGATGTCCCAACTACGCCTATCGAACTGGCTGCTGCTCCTTCATCAGATCCCGCCATCTCCACCCTACTTCCGGGCCAAGGTGCTTCGCCAGCTCAACCAGCTCGGAGCCCTACCTATCAAGAACTCCGCCTATCTCCTCCCAGAAACGGATGAAAATAGGGAAGATTTTGAATGGCTTCGTTTTGAAGTGTCCGAGCAGGGTGGCGAAGCCTGGCTCTTCCGCTCCGAGGCGATAGCCGGATTCACGCGCGAAAGCCTGGAAGCATCTTTCCGCGCCCTGCGCGAAACTGATTACAAGCAACTGTTAGATCAATCTAGAGAATTCCTTGGCCGCGAAGGAGATCGGCCCGAATCGGAGTGGCGTAGGATAAAGCGCCGTTTCGACGAGGTCCGCCGTATCGATTTCTTCAACGCGCCAGGAAGAGAGGAACTGGAAACCATCATGGAGAAGATCGAAACCGTATTGCAAGGTTCGGCTCGCCAACCCGCCGCCAAGCCCGGCCTCGCCGACCTAAAGGGGCGAACCTGGGTCACCCGGCGCGGCGTCAAGGTCGACCGCATTTCGAGCGCCTGGCTGATCCGCCGCTTCATCGACCCGGAGGCGCGCCTGCTCTTCGTCGATCAGGACCGCTACGCCCATCAACCCGGCGAGGTCCGCTTCGACATGTTCGAGGGCGAGTTCACCCACGAAGGCGATCTCTGCACATTTGAAGTGCTGCTGCATCACGCCAAACTCAACAATCGAGCGCTGGACGCCATCGCCGAGATCGTCCACGATATCGATCTCAAGGACAACAAGTACCAGCGGCCTGAGACCAGCGGGATTGCAGCCATGATCTCCGGCCTCACCGGCCTCAACACCGGCGACGAACAACGGATTGAGGAAGGCGCGCGCTTGTTTGAGGCCGTCTACGCGGGGCTCCGATGATCTCGCGGCGTCAGTTTGGATCGGCGGCCCTTTGTAGTCTGATGCCAGAGGTGGCCTTTGCGCAGCATGCTGCCGTCACGGGGCAAGCCCCTCCAGGTACCGTGTGGCTGAATGCCAACGAAAATCCGGAAGGCCCGCCGGCGGAGTCAGCGGAAGCGATTCGCAAAGCCATCGCGGAGGCGGGACGCTACAATCACCGGGTCTTCCCGTCGCTGCACGCGGCGCTGGCCAAAAGCGTCGGCCTGGAACCCGAGCAGGTTATACCCGGCAACGGGTCCACCGAGATCCTGCATTGCGCCCTCTTCGCGTTCACATCTCCATCGCGGCCGCTCATCACCTGCTGGCCCACTTGGGAGATGATCGGTGAACTCGCGCAGGCGTCAGGCAGACGCGTGATTCGCGTTTCGCTGATGAAAGACTATTCGGCGGACGTGGAGCGCATGGTCAACGAAGCGAAATCGGCCGGCGGCGGCCTCATACACTTGGGCAATCCCAACAACCCCACCTCCACCATCACCTCGAAAGCGCAAGTGCGTTGGCTCTGCGAGAATCTGCCGCCGAACACCGTGGCGCTCATCGACGAGGCTTACATTCAGTTCGCCGATCCAGCGGAAATCGAAAGCGGCGTGGATCATGTGCGGCAAGGCCGCAACGTGGTTGCCACCCGAACGTTTTCCAAGCTCTACGGCATGGCCGGCGTACGCATGGGATTCGGCTGCGCGCCGGCCAATATGGTTCAACAGATGACGCCCTTCCGCAACAACGTCACCAGCATCCTTGGCACGCGCGCAGCCATGGCGGCGGTTGCGTTGGGGGACGCGTTTGTGGCCGAGCGCCGCGCCAGGCGGATCGCCATTCGCGCCAAGCTCTGCTCCTGGCTTTCCGAAAAAGGCCTCCGCTATATTCCGCCGCACGCCAACTTCGTCCTGATCGATATCGGCCGCGACGTGCGGGATGTGATACCAAAGATGTTGGCGGAAGGCGTCGCAACCGGACGCCGCTTTGAAGCGGTGAGCGGCTGGATGCGTATAACCGTCGGGACCGAGCAGGAAATGGAAAAGTTCAAGACAGCCTTCCAAAAGGTGGTGGCTTAAAGATGAGAGTCTTCCTGATTGCGTTCGGTATGGCTTTGACGGCGGCTGCGCAGGCGCAACAGAATCCCGCTGCGGCTGCGGCCCGCCATTGGCGCGAGACGCACGAGCGCGCCATTCTCACCGAGTTCATGGACCTGCTGGCCATGCCCAACCTGGCGCGCGATGAAGCTGCCATCCGCAAGAATGCCGCGGCTATCGTCAGTTTGCTCGAAAAACGTGGCGTGAAGACGCAATTGCTGGAAGAGGCGGGTGTCCCGCCTGTGGTTTTCGGCCGGATCGATACGCCCGGTGCGACCCGTACGCTGGTGTTCTACGCGCACTACGACGGCCAGCCGCTCGATCCCAAGGAATGGGCCACGCCGCCCTGGCAACCGGTGTTGCGCGACCGTCCGCTCAATGAAGACGGCCGCGTGATTCCGCTGCCCGTAAGCGGCCCCATCGATCCGCAATGGCGCATCTATGCGCGCTCCGCGTCGGATGATAAAGCGCCGATGATTTCCATCACTACCGCGCTCGATGCGCTGAAAGCCGCCCGCATTCCGCTCCACTCCAACATCAAAATCGTCTTCGAGGGCGAAGAGGAGGCCGGTTCGCCACACCTGGAGAGCGTCATCAAAAAGTACAAAAACCTGCTCGGCGGCGACGTCTGGCTGATCTGCGATGGGCCGGTGCATCAGAGCCGGCGGCAGCAAATTGTTTTCGGAGCGCGCGGCATCACCACGGTGGACATCACTCTTTACGGTCCGAACCACGAGTTGCACAGCGGCCATTACGGCAATTGGGCGCCGAATCCGGCCATGATGCTGGCGCGCCTGCTGGCTTCGATGAAAGACGACGACGGCCACGTGACCATCGATCATTTCTACGACGGCCTCGAACCGCTAAGCGATATCGAGAAACGCGCGGTGGCCGAAGCGCCGGACGTGGATCGCGACCTGATGCGCGAGCTTTCGCTCGGCCGCACGGAAGGCGGCGGCAAGAAACTGGTGGAGCTGCTGAACTACCCCTCACTCAACGTCCGCGGCATGGCCAGCGCGCGAACGGGTGCGCAGGCCAGCAATGTGATTCCGTCGACGGCCACCGTGACTATCGACATTCGCCTGGTGAAAGGAATCGATCACGAGGCCGCCGAGCAGCGCGTCATCGACCACATCCGCAAGCAGGGCTATTTCATCGTGGATCACGAGCCCGATGCCGCCACCCGCATGGCCCATCCCAAAGTGGCGCGAGTGAACGTGGAATCGGGCGGCTACAACGCCGCGCGGTCATCCATGGATCTGCCAATCTCGCAGTTCGTTCTCAAAACCGCAGACTCCGCGCGCGGACCCGTGGTGAAACTTCCGACCATGGGCGGCAGCGTCCCGCTCTACATGATCGAGGGCGTCCTGCACGTGCCGACGATCAGCGTCCCGATCGCGAACCACGACAACAATCAGCATAGTTACAACGAGAATATTCGTATTCAGAACCTGTGGGACGGGATCGAGCTGATGGCTGCGTTGCTGGCCATGTAAACCACTCCCGGCCTACCCGGTCTCAGTTCTCCGAGGCCTTCTCCACGCTATCGATCACCAGCATCGGCACTGCGATCTTTTGAGCGGAAAACTTCAGCCCGAGCCGGTCCTGTATAGCTGCAAACGCCGCCGCCCGCATTGCCTCCCGGGGATCGTCAGACGGATCGGTATCCACCTGCCAGTCGACTTTGACGTCGTAAACTCCCAGCAGTACGGTCTTGTCCACCGCCACCACGCCCAATTTGCCGGCGACAAATCGCGCGAAGTCGGCCATGGTGATTCCCTGCCCGCTCAACCCGTTGCCGCCCATGCGGAATGTGTCCGAGTGCTCCTTGCCGTCAGCCGACGCTTTCAACTTCGGACCACCTTTCGCCGCCACCAGCGCATAACCGGACATCTCTTTCGAAATGTGGTGCAGCTTGAGCTTGAACCGTTCGGCCAGCAGCGATTGCAGCATTGGCTTCAACTGCTTCTCCGGGAGATTGCCAGAAACATCGGCCTTGGCGAGCACGTCATAGCGATCCGTGCGAATCCACCCCGGTCCGCCGGTGACGTTCCAATCCATCACGCCATAGGCCCGCTGCATCAGCAGGACCAGCGTGTAGCCTCTGGCCGCGAATCTGCCGCCGGGACCGACATTGATGGTGACGATCCGATCATTGGCTGTGTTCAGCCTGACCGACGCCACCTCGAATTCGGTTGGCGCGGGCGTTTGCGCAAAGACGATGGGGGCCGCAAAGACCAAGATCGCGCTGGGCACAAGTCGATTGAGCATCCGCTCACTTCACATACTTCGGCGTTCCACCGGACCAGGGATCGTAGCTTTGCGCGAAGGCAACTCGCTCCGAAATGGAGGGGTGGTTGTAGATCCAAAGCTCGATGAACGCGTTGGGATTCGGCTCGTCCAGCCCGACCTCGCCCAGAACCTGAAACGAGTGTGCAGCCACTTCGCGCGAGTTTGGAACCAACCCGTGAATTACCTCCAGGCCATAAATGTCGGCCTGGTGTTCCTGCCAGCGGCTGTAGGTATTGGTGACTGGTTCAGTGAGGAGACCAACCACCGAAAGAAACAGCAACAGGACCGGGAAGGACGCCCAATCGTTCAGATCGCGGATGCGCCACGCGGGTCCCCAGCGGCTCAACATCCAATGCAGCGCGTGATATCCGGCGTAGAGCAGGATCAGCGCGAACAGCGCTCCCAGAATCAGGGAATCGCGGATGTGTCCTAGCACGTAGTGTCCCATCTCGTGTCCGAAGACGAACAAGGTTTCCGGCGTGGTTAGCTTCTGCAGCGTGGTATCCCACACCACAACGCGCTTCGACGCGCCGAAGCCCGTTACGTACGCGTTCAGGGATTTCAGCTTCTCGCTGGCTTTCATCTCGAACATGCGATCCGGTGGAATGGCCAGTCCGCCACGCGCGACAACTTTTTCGAGCTCGTTGACCAAGTCGGCGTGCTGCTTGGTGAGCGGATCGAACTGGAAGAACAGTGGTTCGATGACATAGGGCGCGAGAAAAATGATGGTGAACAGAATCGGCAGCGACGCCAGCCAGAAATAAAACCACCAACGCTTCGGGCTCCGGCGGATGACGGCGTAGAGAATGAACACCAGGATGACGGCAATGACGAAACCGATCAATTCGCCCTTGGTCCAATCCCAGAGCCACGAAGGCCAGCTTTGCACCGATTGATCGAATCGCAGGGCAAGGTGCTGCTCGTAGATTCCGAGCGGAAGGCTGACGACGTCGGTGGCCAGCGAAAGCAGGGGCACAAAGATCAGGGCTTGCACGAACCGTCGGCGCGAGGCGGCTTCCGCCCAATCGCGAAACTTGGCCGACACGCCGAGAGCAAGAACGCCAACCAGCACGGCGATGCCGTAGATGGCGTCGATGAAGTGCAGCCAATTCCGCGCGCGCGCGTACTCGATGGCTTTCTCGAGTTTCTCCGGCGGCAGCGTGTATTCCTTCGTGGTCTCCTTCTGTTGTTGTGCGGAGGGAGGCGCCTGCGGCGGCGGTTGAGCGGGCAATCGCGCGGGCGTCAAAAACAACACCACCAACAGAAGGAAAAACGGTGCCAGGATACTCAATTCCCTATTTTTCATGACTGGTCTCGTGCCAGTATACTCTCCCTCGGTGGATCTTACTGTGAACCCGTAGCGCGAAGGGTGGCTGGCTCGGCGGCCTCGTTATTGGGACCCAGGGGCGGCTGAAAAGGCATCGCGAGCAAGCGAACAATGTTCGTGCTCCGCGCGTCTTGAAATCCTTGAAGCCCGACGCCCATCTGTTCGTGACCTTGCGCGGGCTCGGCCAGGTACGTTCCGAATAGCCGGTCCCACCAGGGGAACACAAATCCGAAATTTCGATTCTGTTCGGCGATGGAATCGGAATGATGGATGCGATGGACGTCGGGAGTAATAAGCACACGACGCAGCGCGGCGTCGGCCCAAGCGGGCAGCCGGAGATTCGCGTGCGTGAACAGGTTTTGCATCGCGGTGAAGATGGCAAGTGCGATGACCGCCAGCGGCGGCGGAGTGAGCAAGGCCACAGCAGCGAGATCCACTCCGAGGCTCAGCAACACCTCGGCCGGATGAGTGCGAACGCCGGTGGTCAGATCGAAGTCGGGATCGGAGTGATGCACCTGGTGTAACCGCCATAGCCACGCGGACCGGTGGAGAAGACAGTGCGTGGCATAGTGCGCCAGGTCCAGGAATAAAAGACCCAGGACGAAGCGGATGGCATAAGGGACCACGGGGCGATTGAGCAACCCGTACGGGCTGCGCGTAACGATGACCGCTAGGATCGTGGCGCTGACCGGATAGATGGCGCCCACCGCCGCATGAGTTGAGGCGAGCAGACCATTAGCGATCCAACGGCGGCCGGTCGGCAACTGGAGCTCACGTCGCGGGCGGAAAGTCTCCGCCACACCAATCAGCACAAATGCGCAAAGAAATACTGCCCAGGAAATGGCCACCACGTGACTGGCCAGGTACTGCTCCATACATTAGGCCTGCTGAGGCTATTTCTTGGAGCGGAAGCGCCTCAATATCAGGATGCCTCCGGCAGCAACGCCTGCGAGCCAGAACGTCCCGGGCTCAGGAGTTGCGATGCACATAGCACAGAACGCCGGCGCCGCGAATCCCAGGAGACCCACCGCCACTAGCAGAGTACGACTGGTACGCATCTTGTAATCCTCCGTGATTAGGTACTGAGGTACGTGTAGTACAGCATATCACGAAGTCATTCGCCGTTTGCGTAGCTCATCGAACGATACGGCCAGAATGATCACCCCACCGATGATCACTTGCTGCCAATACGGATTCGTGCCGAGCAGGTCGCTGCCATTGGCCAGCAATCCCATGATGAATGCGCCAACCAGCGTACCGAGCACACTGCCTTCCCCGCCCCGCAGGCTGCCGCCGCCGATCACTACCGCTGCGATGGCGGTCAACTCGTAGCCCTGTCCACCAGTTGGTTGGCCGGTCATCAGGCGCGACGCTTCGATCATGCCCGCCAGGCCGGTCAGCAATCCGGCGATGGAGTAGACACCGATGATGTGGAATCGTACCGGTACGCCAGCGTAGTGCGCCGCGTCCGGATTGCTGCCGATGGAGAAGGCGTAGCGTCCCATCCGGGTGTGTTCCAGCTTGACGTGGATCACCGCCGCGCACGCGAGGAGAATCCACAGTACAAATGGAACACCCAGCAGATTGCCTTCGCCGAGATACGAAAACGACGGCGGAATTTCGTGTACCGGAAGACCCTTGGAAATGATCAGCGCCATGCCGCGATAAATTCCCATGGTGCCGAGGGTGACGATGAACGGGTTGATGCGCAGCGACGTGGTCATCGCGCCATTGGCGAATCCGCACAACATGCCGGCGATCAAGCCCACAACCATGCCCAGCGGGATTCCGTGCTTTTCCATGGTCATGGTTCCAAGCAGCCCGGCCAGCGCGAGAATGGACCCCACGGACAGATCGATGCCGCCGGAGATGATGATCACGGTCATGCCCAGCGCCATGATGTTGATCACGGCGGTCTGCCGCACCACGCTGGAAAGATTCGTGGAGGTGAGAAAGTTCGGCGAGGCAATGGAAAGAATCACGAACAGCGCGATCAAGGTGAAGAACGGCAGTAGCCGCTGGATCATTCCGCTTGGTCCCCCGTGGTAGCTGCGCTCACTTCGAAAGCCGCGTAACGCATGATCTGATCGGGCGTGGTGCGGCCGGGCAGTTCGCCGCTGATGCGGCCTTGTCGCATCACCAGAATGCGGTCGGCCACTTGCAACAATTCCGACATCTCGGAGCTGACCATCAGGATGGCCGCGCCGCTTCTGGCCAGCTCGTCCATCATCTGAAACACTTCCACTTTGGCGCCGACATCGATGCCGCGCGTCGGTTCATCAAAGAGAAAAATACGTGCTCCGCCCACCAGCCACTTGGCGATGGCAACCTTCTGCTGATTCCCGCCGCTCAACCGTCCGGCCAGTTGCTTGCCGGATTCCGCGCGTATGCGGAGGCGAGCGGTGTAATCGGCGGCGATCTTCTTTTCCGCACCGTGATCGATAAACCCGAAGTTACTGACGCGCTCCAGGCTGGCCATGGTGAAGTTGTAGCTGATGGGAAGCGCGGTGGCGAGTCCAGTGCGCTGACGGTCTTCGGGGATCAGCGCCATGCCCGCTTTCACGGCATCGCGCGGTGAGCGAATGCGGACCGGCTGACCGGAAATCCGGATTTCGCCTCCGTCCAGGGCATCCAGACCGAAGAGGGCGCGGCAAAGTTCGGTGCGCCCCGCACCAATGAGTCCGGCCATCCCCACAATTTCTCCAGCACGCAGGCAGAAGCTGATGTCTTTCAGCAACGGCTGGCAGGTCAAATGATCCACGCGGAGCATTTCGTCACCTGGCGGCAGCGCGTCGCGCGTGTAGATGGCCGTCACCTCGCGGCCCACCATGTGGCGGATGATCTGGTCGGTGGAAAGCTCGGCAAGCGGCCCAGTGTGGACCGTCTCGCCGTCGCGCAACACCGTCACGCGATCGCCGATAGCACGCAGTTCCTCCAACCGGTGCGTGATGTAGATCACGCCGACGTTGCGGTCGCGCAGCGCACGCACAATGCGGAAGACCTCCTGCGTCTCCGCTTCGGAAAGTGAGGAAGTGGGTTCGTCGAAGATCAACAGACTCGATCCTTGCTGTATGGCGCGGCAGATCTCCACCATCTGCTTGCCCGCGGGGCTAAGCTTCTCCACTCGCCATTCCGCTTTCAACGGAAAATGATGTTCCTCGATGATTCGCGCGGCACGCGCCACGATCTCGCGACGGTTCACCCAGCCGAGTGGCAGGCGCGGCTCGCGGCCCAGGAAGATATTCTCGGCCACCGAAAGATGCGGCGCCAGCAGCGATTCCTGGTGGACCATGGCGATGCCTTGCGACGCCGCCTCGGCCGGATTCTGGAAGTTGACGCTCCGGCCCAGCCACAACATCTCGCCGCCGTCGCGCCCCTGCATCCCGGCGACGATCTTCATCAGCGTGGACTTCCCCGCCCCGTTCTCGCCCATCAGCAGATGCACTTCGCCGGCGTTCACTTCGAGATCGCCGCTGCGCAGGGCGACCACGCCGCCAAATTTTTTTTGGACGCCTTTGAGCTGGAGCAGCATGTCGCGGAGTTTCTTACTGTCCGCCGCTGGCCGGAATCTTTTCAAGCTGCCGGCCGTTCAGCAGCTCATTCACCTGGGTGAGATTGGTTCGAATCGCGTCGTCCAGCTTCGTTTTGAGGGCATCCAGGCGCGCGCTCAATTCCTTAAACACTACGTAACTGGAATCCGTGGGCTTGGCGTCGCCGGTCTCGATACTGCGCGCGAGCGCCGCAAGCTGGTTATTGAGCTTGATCGGAAAATTCAACGGGTCTTGATTGCTGCGGTTGCGAACCTGGTAGACATCTTCCTCCACCGCGGTGAGTTTGGCCTCCAGCCGTTCGGCGGCCGCATTGAGATCGGGATTCTTCGCCTTGTCGGTGCGATCCTTGAGCTGCTTTTTGATGGCACGGATCTGGATCACCATTTCGTCGGCTTCGCTGACCTTGTCGCGAACCTGCGAGGCCAGTTTGAATTGCTCAGCCAGGTCGGAATTGCTGACGTTGGGAATCCGCGGGTCTTTCAACACGCGAAGCTTCTCCGTTTGCATCGCGCCGTTCACGATCAGCCGGGCGTGATACTCGCCCGGAGGCGCCAGCGGGCCTTGCTCGGGACGCGCGCCCCACATGATCAACCCGTCGAAAGTCTTGGCACCCGGATAGCGGAGGTCCCAAGTGAATCGATTCAATCCGGCCTTGCGCGCCGGCGGCCTGACACGCGGCGGCCCGAAGGATTCTGCTTCCGGATCGGCGTCCGCAGCCGCAGCATCGCGCTTTTTCTCCTCCTCGGCCGAGCCGATGAAGGATCGCACCAATCCGCCGTCGGCGTCCAGGATTTGCACTTCCACTTTGTCGGCGGCCTGCTTCAGGTAGTAATCCACGAAGGCCTGGCTCACCGATCGCATGGCAGGCGCGGGGCGGAACAGGTGCGCGCTTTCGGCCGCGAGCTCCGGGTTCAACTGCCGCAGCACGGCGATATCGTTCAGCACATAAAACGAGCGGCCATGGGTGGCGATGGCCAGATCGTCGCCCTCCACCAGCAAATCGGAAACCTGCGTGTCCGGCAGATTCAACGAGAGCGATTGCCAATGCGCGCCGTCGTCAAACGAGACATAGATGCCGTGCTCGGTTCCGGCGTATAGCAATCCGGCGCGCTTCGGGTCTTCTCGAACGGCATGTACAAAATCGTTCGCGGGAATGCCGTTGACGATCTTGGTCCACTTCTTGCCGTAGTTTTCGAGCTTGTAGATGTACGGCTGCCGGTCGTCGAGTTGGTATCGTTTGCCCGCCAGATACGCCGTGCCCGGATTGTGCGGCGAAGCATCGATAATGCTGATACGCACGAACTCGGGAAAATCCTTGGGCGTGATGTTGTCCCAATGCGCGCCACCGTCGCGAGTGACGAACGCCAGGCCGTCATCGGAACCGGTCCAGATGGTATTGGCATCCTTCGGCGAAGGCGCGATGGCGAAAATGGTGCCGTAAATCTCGGGGCCATTTTGATCCTTGGTGATGGGGCCGCCCGAATCGCCCAGCGTCTTCGGATCGCCGCGCGTCAAATCGGGGCTGATGCTCTGCCAAGTCTGCCCTTCGTTGTTGGTCCGCCATAGGTGTTGCGAACAGGTATAAATCACGTTCGGGTCTTTGGGCGAGAAGACTATCGGAAACGTCCACTGCCAGCGCTCCTTCAGATCTTTGGCCGGCATGCCGGAGAAAAACAGAGGATATACCTGGATGTCGCGCATGTGGCCGTTGCTGCGATCGTATTTCGTCAACAGTGCGCCCTGACTGCCGGCGTAAAAAATGTTGGCGTTCTTCGGGTCGGGGGCGATGTAACCGCTCTCGCCGCCACCCACCGGATACATGGTGACTGCCGCACGCTGGCCTCGCGTCTCTTCGCTGGACACGCAAATGGTGGAATTGTCCTGCTGCGCGCCGCACACGTGATAGGGGACATCCTTGGTGATGGCGATGTGATAGAGCTGCGCGGTTGGAAAATTCTGCTGCGTCCAAGTCTCGCCGCCATTCATCGATACGTTCGCGCCGCCGTCGTTGCTGTTGATCATGCGCTTCGGATCGTTCGGCGCAATCCACAGATCGTGATTGTCGCCGTGCGGAACGCGGATGGTCTTGTATGTCTTGCCGCCGTCAGTGGACTTGAAAAACGCGGTGTTCAGGATGTAGACGGTTTGCTTGTCTTTCGGATCGGCGTAGATTCGCGTGTAATAGAACGCGCGCTGCCGGACTTTGCGGTCCTCGCTGATCTTGCTCCACTTCGCGCCGGCGTCGTCGGAAACGAACACGCCGCCGTCCTCCGCCTCGACGATGGCGTAGACGCGATTCGAATCCGCGCCGGAAACGCTGACACCGATCTTGCCGATGATTCCCGCGGGCAATCCAGCGTTGCGCGTAATCTCGGTCCAATGGTCGCCGCCGTCGGTGGTTTTGAAAAGGCCGCTCTGCGGGCCACCGCTCGATAGCGACCAGGGCGTGCGATAGGCGTCCCAGATCGCGGCATACAGCACGTTCGGATTATGCGGATCCATGCACAGGTCCACCGCACCCGCGTGATCGCTGCGATACAGAATCTTCTGCCAGGTCTTGCCGCCGTCCTTGGTGCGGAACACTCCGCGGTCTGCATTCGGCCCGTACGGATGGCCAAAGGCGGCTACATATACGATGTCCGGATTCGTGGGATGCACGCGCACCCGCGCAATGGCTTGCGTGTCTGCGAGTCCGGCGTTCTTCCAGGTCTTGCCTGCGTCGGTGGATTTGTAGACACCATCGCCCTGCATGATGTTGCCGCGCAGCTCGGTCTCGCCCATGCCGATGTAGATCACGTCGGGATTCGATTCGGAAACGGCCACCGCGCCCACCGAGGAGCTTTTGATTTGGCCGTCCGTGACCGGCTTCCAGGTGAGCCCGCCGTCGGTGGTCTTCCACAATCCGCCGCCGACCGCGCCGAAATAGTATTCATACGGGCGGCTGGGGCTGCCCGCCGAAGCGATGGATCGACCGCCTCGATTGGGCCCGATGTTGCGCCACTTCAAAGCCGTGAACATCGAAGCATCGTAGGTCTCGGCAACAGCGACGGAACCGACGGCGATCAGCGAGAAAGCGAGTAGTTTCCTCATGTGGCAATGCCCTCCACGCGCAAGGTAACCTTCAATCCTATCTGAATTCGCCGCGCAGGTTGGCGAGGCTCACCGGACCGAAGCCGAACCAGATCAGCAGCCGCGGCGGCCTGGCAGTGGTCAGCAAAGCAGGCCGACAAGCTTCACGACTGGCTGGGTGCAGGTAGGGCACCTGTTTCCGCTACGCAGCTTTCCAAGCTACACCGCGCGTTCGTGGCGGAACAATAATTATTGCTAAACCCCGCGCTTTCATCGCATAACAGACTGCTTTTGTAGCTTTGTTGTCCTTGCGCGCGGGGGAAAAGTCATTGTAGAGCGCTAAGCTGCTCCTGGGCCAAGATATAAACCGCAACACCACATGTAGTCCGCTAAATCACACACATTTCTGAAAATATCCAGATCACAAAGTGAAGGATGGGTGTATACTAAACGCGGCTCGGAGTCCAAAAACTAAGGATTGGAAGCCAAACCGACCCATAGGAAAAGAGGACCCTCAAATGCCACTACCCGTTCCCACGACCATCGCCACCGGTTTTAACGATCTGCTCGGTAGCTCCTATCGCCTCAGTACCGACCAACTTTACGTTGCCGACGCCGGTTCGCCGGGCAGCATCAGCGCCGTGAACGCACACACTCACGCCAAGACCGTCCTTGGCACTGGATACAACAGTCCGTCGGATGTTGAACTTAGTGTGGATGGACTGCATGCCTATGTCGCCGAACACCCAGGCGCACTGCTCCGTCTCAGTTTGACCAACATGAACCGCGCTGCCGCCACTGTGGTGGCTTCCGGGCTGAACGGCATTCAGCAGATTGCATTGGATGAACCACATGGTGTCGCCTACGTGGCCGAGTTTACGGGCGGCCACATACAGCGGATCAATCTGAGTACCGGTGCCAAAACGGTTGTGGCAACGATTGCCTTTCCCCGCGGCGTATTGGTGACCGGCGACGGCCGTTTCCTTTATGTGAGCGGCGATACGGACACCATCACCCGTTTCGACCTCTCGACGAACACAAGTGTAGTGATTGCCAGCGGCATAAACACGCCTCGTTATCTCACTTGGGCGGACGCCGGCGAGAGTGTCATTCTGTTTCCGCAAACCAACCCCACTGGTTCGGTGCTCAAGGCCGACCTCACCGCCTCTCCCGTGACCATCACGGCGATCGCCGGGCCCACATCGCCTGCGCCCTACAGTGTCGCCGTCCTCTCCTCCAATCAGCTCCTGATCGCCAGCGCGAGCGCCGTCAGCGAGGTCGATCTCACCGCTTCCGTATATTCGGCGGCAGGCCCCATTTTCCTGGGCATCGGTTTCGTGCCCGCGGACCTCGCGCATCTCCCCAATGGATATGCCGATACCACCGGCGACCCCAGTTATTTCTTCCAGGTCAAGGATTGCCCATTCGGAGGCACTTTGCCCCTGATGATCAACTGGCAGCACGCGCGGAGCCCGGGAGTAGGAGCCAATTTCTACCAGGTATTCATCGACGGGGAGCAGGTGACCCAGCCCTTCAGCGATTATCTGTGGAGCCCCAGCACCACTCCCCCTGAATTCGAGCTGCAAACCACCGTGCCCGCGAGCGGCGGCTACTATCCTCTACGCTCCGCAGGCCAGATCTGGCTCAACTTCTGGCTGGGACTTCTACTGGATACGAGCGGCAAGAATGGACTCCACACCATCAGCATCAAACTGTTCTCCGCTACGAGTGTGGGCTCCGAGATTGGACACTCCACCGATCCCGGCCGATTCGTCAAAGTGATGCTCGACAACACAGAGCCCGTAGCCAACATCCTGCAGATCTTGCAGCAACCGGGCAACCACCCGGTAAACACCTGCGCGATCGTCAACACGGGTACACCGACATTTACATTCCAGGTAACGGCCTCTGCTCCGAATGCCCATCTGCTGGGATGGAGCCTGACGGCCTACTGGGGGGACAATAAGTCCATGTCCGTAGCGTCGGACAGTTACAACAATCACATCTCTGCGACGCGCCTATGGGCCGGGATCACGGCTGTCGCCGTCCCGCCTCCAGGTCCAACGCCGTGGAATGCCAAAGTCACGGCGCCTGTCTTGGATCCGACCTCCATCCACTGTGCCCACACGTTTTGGCTGTCTGCCTGGGACCGGGTCATTAACGGCTGGGATACATACACGGCGCCGCCGGCTATCACAAGTCCATCACGTTGCTGTTTTAGCCGGTAGTTTCTTGGGGACGCCCGTCGCGATCTACTTCGCGCTGTATTCTACCAACAGCATCTCCGCGTCGCGCACCGGTCCGACGCCCGCGGCATACCACTTGTGTTCGCCCGATCCCTTTTCGATCGCGCTGGTCTCGTGCACGCGTTCATTGACGGCGACGATCTCGGCGCGATCCGTGCCCACGCCCGAACTTCGCGCCGTTGACTCCCGACAGCCAGGAGCCGCCGTGACCGGCGACTTTGCCGTTCTTGTAGACGTCTACGTCCTCGCCGAAATAGTAGACATCGTTGGTCGCCGAATCGATTGCGTAGTAATCGCGGGTCAGTTCGATAAGCTGGCCATTCTTCGTTTCGCGATCCTCGATCACGCGAGTCTCCACGCCGTCCACCATTTTGGTTTCGTTCAGCACGGTGTCGGTGAGCGTGTCTTTCCCGTGCTTGTAGGAGAGGCGGAAGGCCGGGGTCAGAATGAAATAGGGATTCGATCCTTTGACGCCCAGCTTTTTCTTGTCCACCTGGAAGACAGAAACGATAAGCCTGCCATCTGAAAATCCCGTGAATCGGCTAGAGTTTCTACATTTCCAACACGCACAGACTAAAGTCCGTGCCACCTTCAGAACCTTGTCAGCAAGTGGTGGCACATGCTTTAGCTTGTGCAAACACGGGCTTTAGCCCGGCTTTAGCCTGTGAAACGCAAAGCCGCTACTCGTATCTGAGCGCGATCATTGGGTCCACTTGCATCGCGCGCCGCGCGGGAATGTAGCACGCCAACATCGCGACCAACAGCAGCAAACCGGCTACGGCGACGTAGGTCAGCGCGTCTGTCGCGCCCACGCCGAAAAGGAATCCGGCAAGAATGCGGCTCAAGCCGAAAGCTCCTCCGATGCCCAACGCGATGCCGATCAATGCCAGCCGCAGTCCCTGTCCCAGAACCAGGCCGACGATCTCCGACCGCTGCGCGCCCAGCGTCACGCGAATGCCGATCTCCGGGATACGCTGGTTCACCGAGTAGGTCATTACTCCGTACAATCCGATGATCGATAGCAACAGCGCACTCACGGCGAAGATGCCCAGCAGTGTGGTCCGGAACCTTGGCGCGCTCACCGATGTGGCGATGTTCTCCTCCATGGTTCGGATCCGTACCAGCGGCTGGTTGGGATCCAGATCGTGCACCGCGCTTCGCAGCCCCGCCGCCAGAGTGCGTGGATCGTTAGCCGTGCGCAGCACCACCGACATAAAGAAGACCGGCAAAATGGAATCGGCCTGGCGGTAGGGAATGTACGCTTCGGCCGGCGAATCGGTGTCGAGATTCTGCTTCATGTCCCCCACTACGCCGACAATCTCGTGCCAGGGTTGCTGGTTCTCCGGCAACGCACCCCACTGGAACCGTTTGCCCAATGGCGAGTCGTTTCCGAAATATTGCCGAGCCATTGCGCGATTCACCACCGCGACAAACGGCGAGTGGTCGGTATCGCTGTCGGCCAAATACCGCCCTTCGAGCAGCGGCACACCGAGTGTCTGCAGATACCGCGAGCTGACGGGACGATAACCCAGGATGATGTAATCGTGCCCCGACTTTGGGGGCCGTCCCTGAATATTGAAATAGATTCGCGCCCCACCACCGCTCACTGGCAGGAACGGCGCACCGCCCGCCGACGTCACTCCTGGCAATGCCTGGCTGCGCTCCAGAAGACGTTCGAAGAAATTGAGCCGCGCCGCCGGCTGCTTGTACGCTTGGGGCGAGAGAGGCACATCGGCCACCAGTAGATTCCCCGGCCGGAATCCGGGCTGTACACTTTGCAGCAGCTCGAAGCTTCGCAATAGCAGTCCGGCACCAACGAGCAACACGATGGCGAGCGCGATCTCGGCCACCACGAGGAAGCTTCGGAGGCGGCGCTGACCCGCGCTTCCCGTGGAACCACGCGATGCCTCGTTCAAAGCGGATCGCAGATCCAGCCTGCTGCTTTGCAGCGCCGGTCCCAGGCCAAACAGGATGCTGGCCAGCGCTACAAGCACGCACACAAAAAGCAGGACCTGATAATCCACGCCGATGGGGCCCAGGTTCGGAATGCTGTTCCCCGCCAGCTTTACCAGCGGCGCGATGCCCCCGTACGCCATCGCCACTCCGGCCGCGCCACCGGCGAGAGCCAGCAGCGTACTCTCCGTCAGAAGTTGACGCAGGATGCGCCCGCGCGCGGCACCGATAGCCGTGCGCACTGCCATCTCACGCCGCCGCGAAGTGGCGCGCGCCAGCAAGAGATTCGCGATGTTGGCGCAGGCGATCAGCAGCACCAGCGCCACCGCACCCAACAGCACTAGCAGCGCCGGACGGACGTTCTGCACCAGTTGATCCTGCATCCGATTCACATTTGCGCCCACGCCTGTGTTGTTCACCGGATATGCCTGCTCCATTCGCTTGGCGATGGTGGTCATCTCCGCGCGCGCCTGTTCCAAAGTGACGCCGTTCTTCAAACGGCCAACGGCGATGATACCCGGATGCCACGACCTATCGTCCGGCAGTTTCTTGGCCCAAGGCTCGAACGGGATCAACACATCGGCAGGCTGTATCAATTGGAAGCCGGCAGGCAGGATGCCCACGATGGTTCGCGGCGTGTTGTCCAGCATGATGATCTTGCCCAGCACGTCCGCGGCGGCGGCATAGTGCGTACGCCAATATCCGTCGGTGATGAGCACCACCGGTGGACCGCCCGCCCGATCCTCTTCCGGCAGGAAGGTGTGACCTTTCGCCGCAGTCACGCCGAGCAACGGAAAGAGCGATGCGGAAGCCATCTGGCCTTGCACTCGCTCCGGTTGCGCCGAGCCGGTAACCGTGAAGGTTGCATTCACGGCCGACGCGATGTTCTCGAAGGAATGATTTTCCTTCTGCCAGTCCTGAAGGTTTAAGTACGATGGGCCCAGCACGGGAATGGTAGGCATGCGCTCGGTCACCAGACACAGCGCGCCCGGATCGTGGAACGGCAGCGGCCGCAGCAGCACGGCGTTCACTACGCTGAAGATGGCGGTGTTGGCGCCGATCCCGATGGCCAGAGTCAACACGGCTACCGCCGTGAAACCGGGGTTCTTCAATAACACGCGAATCCCGTAGCGCAAGTCTTGCCAGTAGGTTTCCATCATTGCCAGTCTATCCCCGCGACCGTCCAGTAAATTGTAAAAAACAAATCTCTGTGGCAGTTTCTTAACTTTCGAGAGCTTGCGCCAAGGCGATCGCGCCTAGAACGCCGGCGCGCGCCCCGAGTTGCGGAGGCACAATCTCCGGCGCATCGACATAGCTGTTGAGCAGCGTGGCAACTTTCGCGCGGATCAATGGCAGCAGCTCTTCGCGGGACATTACGCCGCCACCGAGAACGATCCGCTGGGGCGACAAGGTGCAAGTCAAACTTGCGATTCCTAGGGCGAGGTATTCGGCTTCCAGCTCCCACGCCGGATGACCGGCCGGGAGCAGATGAGCGGACTGGCCCCATCGCGCTTCGATTGCCGGTGCTGCGGCGAGCCCTTCCAAACAGTCGCCGTGATAGGGACAATTGCCCGGAAACGGATCGCGCGCGCGATCGTGCGGGATTCGAATGTGCCCCATTTCTGGATGCGTTCTTCCATGCAGCAGGCGGCCGTTCGCCATTCCGCCGCCGCCTAGTCCAGTGCCGACGGTGACATAGAGAAACGTGTCGAGCCCCTGCGCCGCGCCCCATCGGAATTCGCCGAGCGCGGCGGCATTGACATCGGTGTCAAAGGCTACCGGGACATTGAGCGCCTTGCGGATGGCGCCGGCGAAATCGAAATTGCGCCAGGCGGCTTTTGGAGTGGACGTGATCCAGCCGAAGGTAGCCGATTGAGGATTGGGATCGATCGGGCCAAAGGAGCCGATACCTATTGCGCTGAGCGGCTGACGGGCTGCGAGAAAATCGACAGCACGAGCGATCGTTTCCTCCGGCGTGGTATTGGGGAATTCCGCCTGATCCAGATCGCCGGGGCCGCTCCCGACACCGCAGACAAACTTGGTACCACCCGCTTCGATGCCGCCGTATCGCGCCATGAGTTTCAGTGTAAGCTGTCAGGCAACGGGATGACTGAAAAACACCCAAAACAGTCGGAATTGGACGTTCTTGATGGTAGCAAGCTACAATAAAAACAACCCCAATGAAATTCTCTACCGGATCGAAATACGTCACCTTGATCTTTGCCGCCACCCTGGCGTTCGCGCAGCCCCCCGCGCAACCCCCTGCTCAACCGAAGCCCGCTCCAGCTCTGCAGCCACCTTCGCCCGCCCCGGGTCAGCCCAAGCCAGCGGAAGGCCCGCTGGTAATCGTCGCCCCAGACACCGTGGTGCTGACCGTCGGCAACGAGAAAATGACTCGCGCGCAGTTCGAGGAACTGCTGGCCGCGTTGGCTGGAAGCGGCCGCCCCGCCACTACTCCCGCGCAAAAGCGTCAGGTCGCCGAACAGCTCGCGGAGTTGCATTCCATGGCGCAGGAGGCTCGCAAGCGCAGGCTCGATCAAGACGGACAAGTGAAACAGATGATCATGATCCAATCGGAGAATGTGCTCGCCGCCGCCGTAGCCAAACAGGTTGCAGCGGAAGTAAAGCCGGATGAAGCGGCGCTGCACGCCTACTACGACCAGAACAAGTCGAAGTTCGAAACCGCGAAGGCCAGCCATATTTTGATCCGCTTCAAAGGTTCGCGCGTGCCGCTCAAGGCCGGCCAGAAGGAACTGACCGAAGAGGAGGCGCTGGCCAAGGCACAGGCCATCCGCAAGAAGATTGTAGACGGCGGCGATTTCGCAGCCATCGCCAAAGAGGAAACCGACGACACGGGAACCGCGGCATCGGGCGGATCGCTCGGGACTTTCAATCGCGGACAAATGGTCCCCGAGTTCGACTCCGTGGCATTCAGCCTGCCCATTGGCCAGCTCAGCGAGCCGGTGAAATCGGCATTCGGTTATCACCTCATCAAGGTGGAGGAGCGCAAGGCCAAAACCTTCGAAGAAGCCCACTCGGAGATCGAAAGCCAGTTGAAGTCGCAGATGGGCCGCGAGGCCGTGGAGCGATTGAAGAAACAGTCTCCGGCCACTTTGGACGAATCGTACTTCGGCAAACAGTAGGCGCAGGTCACTTCGAATCGTCAGGAGCTTTTCCCGGCAGCCCTGCCGGATTCTCGTGCACGCGCTCGCGGAAGCGGCCCTTCATACCCATCGCGAGTGAGACGCTGTCCTCGCCGAACTTGTCGCGAATCTGATCGACAGCCGATAGCGCCTTTCGCCAGCGGTCTGTTTTGTCCTCGCTCAGCAGGCTGAGCTGGCCTTCTTCTGCTACCAACCCCGAAGCATGAACGCCCAGCAGCCGGACGGTCGACTTCGCCTTGCGATTCGTGCGGAACAAGGCGCGTACCTGCTGGTAGATCTCGGTATCGAGCTGCGTGGCGTGATCGAGCGAATGCGCGCGGGTGATGGTCGAAAAATCCGTGTAGCGAAGTTTGAGTTGAATGGTCCGCGCGTGCAGCCCGTGTTCGCGGAGACGCCGACCGACCATTTCCGAGAGCCTTGCCAGCGTCGATTCCAGGGTGTCGAGATCCGCCGTGTCTTCGTTGAATGTGAATTCGTGGCTGATCGATTTTGGATCGCTGTCCTCGCCCACTTCGCCGTCGAACCAACCACCGGCATCCATCCCGCGCGACTTCCCGGCGAGCGCCAGTCCCCATTGGCCGAAATGTTCTTGCAAGAAACCTTCGTCGAGCGCGGCGAGATCGCCCACCTTGCGAATCCCGTGAGATTGCAGGCTCTTCTCGGTAACTTTGCCCACGCCGGGAATCTTGCGCACATCGAGCGGCGCCAGAAATCGCGCCTCTTCGCCCGGCAGCACCCACAGAATCCCGTTGGGCTTGGCCTGATCGGACGCGACTTTCGCGACCATGCGCGCGCCGGCGATACCGATGGAACAGTTGAGCTTGGTCTCGCGCTTCATGGCGTCGTGCAACTTGTGCGCGGCGCGGAGTGGAGGCCCGTGCAGCCGTTCCGTGCCGGTGATGTCCATGTAGGCTTCGTCGACGGAAGCCATCTCCACCTGCGGCGAGAAGCTCTTCAGCACGGTGTAGACTTTGCGCGAATAGTCGCGATAGCGCTCCGGATGGCCGTCGACGAAAATCGCCTGGGGGCAAAGACGCGCAGCAGTTCGTAGCGGCATGGCGGAATGCACGCCGAACTTGCGGGCGGCATAGGAAGCGGCGGAGACGACCCCGCGTTGGTCAGCCTGCCCACCGACAACCACGGGCTTACCGGCAAGCGAGGGATCGAACAGCTCTTCCACGGAGACGAAGAAAGCGTCCATGTCGACGTGGAAGTAAGTCTTCATCTCTCTTGTACCAGGATACTCTGCCCATGCAGACTGACAGTCATCCCAGTCGGCAACACAGCCCGGATCACAACCGTTAACGCACTTGGCGGGTGAAGCAACCGAAGCGGATCATGACCCGGAAGGGTGGCCGGCAGCGGCCTACGGCGGCCTAGAATTGCGACACGATTCGCCACACACGACGAGGCCATCCTGCATCGGATGGCCTTCCATGCTCGGCACCCTTGATTTTATTGGTGCGGATGAGAGGACTTGAACCTCCACTCCCTTGCGAGAACTAGAACCTGAATCTAGCGCGTCTGCCAATTCCGCCACATCCGCTTTTCGTGGTGGGACGATCCTATTGTCGGGGACGGCGGCGGCGAGTGTCAACTCTCGCGGCGCCGGGATCTTCCACCGCATTGCGCTGGCGGATGGAGAGAATCAGGGTCATCACCCGGCGCTCGATCTCGTCGCGCACGTCGCGATAAACCGTCTCACTCTGGCCGATCGGATCGCGCACTTCCCAATCCTCCACCGGCGCGGCAGTCTTCGCCGGCAGCTTGTGCCCGGACATATTAATGATCAGATCCACGCCGCCGGGGATCACCTCGCCGACGCCTTTGGGAAACGATTCTCCGATGTCGATATTCTTTTCGAGCATTACTTGGTGCGTGAGCGGCGCGATGGACGTTGCGGGCGCCAGTCCCGCGCTCTTGGCATCCACCACGTCGGCGCCATAGGACTTGGCAAACCCCTCCGCCATTTGACTGCGGCAGGAGTTGCCGATGCAGAGGAAAAGGACCCGAGTCACTATTTCCAGTTTAAAGGAGAATGCAAAGAAGTATCGGAAAGAAAAACGACTGTGGGGCAGGTTGGCAAGCTTCAGCGGGTTGAAGCGCGATTGACAATCGCGCGCAGGTTAACAACCTGCCCCACATGTTCCTACACTTTCGACAGAAACAATCGATGAACGCGCTGGTCGTCGGTTAACTCCGGATGAAATGTGGCTACCAAGTGCCGGCCCTGCTCCACCAGCACGGGATCGCCCTGATACCGGGCAAGCACCTTCACGTTCGCGCCGACGCGGCGGATGATCGGCGCGCGGATGAACACCGCTTCCAGGTCGCCCTCCAGTCCCTCGGGCTTCAGCCGCGCGATGCGGCTGTCCAACTGGCGGCCGTAGGCATTGCGCTCCACGGCGATGTCCATGAGACCCAGCGACTGTTGCGCGGGATTCACCACCTCGTTGGCTAACAGAATCGCGCCCGCGCAGGTTCCAAAGACCGGCTTCGCGCGCCCGAACTCGCGCAACGGCTCCAGCATGTCTTCCATTTCGAGCAGCTTCAGCATGGTGCTGCTTTCGCCACCCGGAATCACCAGCCCGTCGATGTGTTGAAGATCGGCGGCCGAGCGCACTTCCACGGGCTCTGCGCCCGCGCGCGCCAGAGCCTTGCTGTGCGCCTCGAAGTCGCCTTGCAGCGCCAGCACTCCGATCTTTTTCCTGACCTCGCCGGCCACCTACCAGCCTCGCGTTTGCAGCAGCTCCGATTGGTCGAGTTTGGCCACGTCGATGCCGAACATCGCGCTACCCAACTCTTCGCTCGCTTCCAGCAACTTCGCCGGATCGTTGAAATACGTGGCGGCCTTAACGATCGCGCGCGCCCGCACTTCCGGATCGGACGACTTGAAAATACCCGACCCGACAAACACCGCTTCCGCTCCAAGCTGCATTACCAGCGCGGCGTCGGCAGGAGTGGCGATGCCACCAGCCGAAAAGTTGGGGGTCGGCAGCTTGCCATGTTCGGCGACGTACTGCACCAATTCGAGCGGCGCTTGCAGCTTCTTCGATTCGGCCACCAGCTCTTCCTTGCCGAGCACGGTAAGCTGTTTCATCTCTTTGACGATGGTGCGAATGTGGCGAACAGCTTCAACGATGTTGCCCGACCCGGCCTCGCCCTTGGTGCGGATCATGGCCGCGCCCTCGGCGATACGCCGCAAGGCTTCGCCTAGATTGCGCGCGCCGCAGACGAACGGGACCTTGTAGTCGCGCTTGTCGATGTGATGTTCTTCGTCGGCGGGCGTCAGCACCTCGCTCTCGTCGATGTAATCCACGCCCAGCGCTTCCAGAATCCGCGCTTCCATAAAATGGCCAATGCGCGCCTTGGCCATCACTGGAATGCTGACCTCGCGCATAATCTCGCGCACCTTGCCGATGGCGGCCATGCGCGCCACTCCGCCTTCCTTGCGGATATCGGCGGGCACGCGCTCCAGCGCCATCACGGCGGTAGCGCCGGCCTTTTCGGCAATCACTGCCTGCTCGGCGTTGGTGACGTCCATAATGACGCCGCCTTTCAACATTTCAGCCAGACCAACCTTTAGCCGGAAGGTTTCATCAAGATACATTTCCATCCCCTCTCTCAAACCATTGCGGGAGCTTCTACCAGCGGCGAATGCGTCCGCACGCGCTCCATCTCTTCCTGGAAAATACGACCGAGAATGGCGATTCCGGAGCGGATCTGCTCCGGCGTCATCCCGGCAAAACTGATGCGTAAACTGTTCGCCGCCGGCCGCGACACGGCGAAATATTTGCCCGGCAGATAGGTGACGCCTTCGCGCTCGGCGCGCGGCAGCAATTCGCCGGCATCCAGCGGCTCGGGCAGCCGCACCCACATGCTCATCCCGCCGCGGGGACGGGAAAACTTCGCTTCACGCGGAAGATACTTTTCACAGGCGCTCAAGGCCGCATGCAGCCGCTCGCGCCCCGCTTCGATCATGAGCTGCCGATGCTGTGCCAGGCGTCCCGATTCGGCGAAGCGCAGCAGCACGGCTTGCGAGAGCTGATCGGTATGCAGATCGCTCCACAGCTTGGCTTCGGTGAGCCGCTCGATCAACAAGCGCGGGCCGATCACCCAGCCGACGCGGAGTCCCGGGAAGGCGAGCTTCGAGAAACTGCGCAGCAGCACCGCATCGCCCGAATCATCCAGCCGCTTGACCGTCGGGATGGGATCGCCTTCATACGCCAGCGCGCCGTAGATATCGTTTTCAATTACGATGACGCCCGCCGCCTGCGTGATCCCGAGCAGCGTTTTGCGCGCGGCCAGAGGCAGCGTCGCGCCAGTCGGATTCTGGAAATTCGAAGTCACCGCCAACAATCGCGGCCGCTCCCGGCGAATGGTGCGCTCCAGGCTTTCGAGATCGATGCCGTTCGCACCCACCGGAACGCCGACTATCCGCGCACCCGCGCGTTCGAACACGTGACGCAATCCGAGGTAAACGGGATCTTCCAGCAGCACCGTCTCGCCCTTGCGGACCAACGTGCGTTGCAGCAGATCGAAGGCTTGCTGCACGCCACTGGTGATCAGGATGTCGTCGGATTCGCGCGCCACGCCTTCGCTGCGCGAGAGCTCCAGCAGATAACGGCGCAGCGGCGGGTAGCCGGAGGGCGACCCAAGCTGCAGGATGGTCTGCGCGTCGTCGCTCGAGATCACTTCGCGGCAGGTGGCGCGGAATTCTTCGAGCGGAAACAATAATTCCGATGGCCGTGAGCTGGAAAACCCCGCAATCGGCGTAGAAGTCGGCGCGGCGGGTGAGATCGGCGTCGAAGGTTCCAGAATATCGCGCCAGGGAACCTGAGGGCCGCCCGATGCCGCCGCTCCCGCCACAAAACTCCCCCGGCCCACATGCCCGGTGATTAAGCCCTCGGATTCCAGAAGCTCATAAGCAGCCGAGATGGTGGTCCGGTTCAGTCCAAGTTGGCCAGCCAATTCCCGAGTGGCTGGTAGCCGCCCGCCTTTAGGCAAATTCCCAGATTCGATCAAATGCCGAATCTCCAGATAGAGCTGGCGATAGAGCGGAGAATCGGACTCCGGGTTCAACGATGCAATCGGAAGCATGCCAATTCGACAAAAAGCATACCATATTGGATGGCTCCAAGGCAAGACTCTTTTTGAGGGCGCAGGTCACCGCCAATCCATCCGCGGTGCCTTATTGGCGTTCATCGGCGGCCATAGAACTCTTCCAGTTAGCAGCAAGCCCCCTCGACAATGCTATGATTCGTGGCGGTGGCGAAAAGGAAAAATACTAAGCAAAAAAAACCGCGCCAACCCGTCGTGACGCCTCCCGCCTCGATGGTCACCGCCGACGATCCGGAAGAACAGGACTGGAGCACATTCCCGGTGGTCGGCATCGGCGCATCCGCCGGTGGCCTGGAAGCCTTCACCGAATTGTTGCAAGCTCTGCCGTCCGATACCGGCATGGCTTTCGTATTCGTCCAACACCTCGATCCCAAACACGTCAGTCTGCTGACCGAGCTGCTCCAACGCCATACCAGCATGCGCGTTCAAGAAGCCGTGCACGGTTGCAAAATCGAACCCAATCACCTCTACGTAATCCCCCGCAATACGCATATGAGTCTGGTTCGGGGAGTGCTCACGTTGACGCCGCGTCACTTGGCGCCGTCGCCGCACATGCCCATCGATCCGTTCTTGCGCTCGTTGGCCGCCGATCAGAAGAGCAAAGCCATTGGCGTGATTCTGTCCGGGAACGCATCCGACGGCACTCTCGGAATGATGGCCATCAAGGCGGAGGGAGGCATCACTTTCGCGCAGAGCACGGAAACCGCGAAGCATGATGGCATGCCTCGCGCGGCCATCGCCGCGGGCTGTGTCGACTTTGTTCTGAGTCCGAAGGAAATCGCCAACGAGCTGGCACGCTTGGGCCGCCACCCCTACACCGGTCCGGCGCAGCCGGCGGTGGAAAACGTGCTCGTGCCCGACACTCCCGAGGGGCTGGGGCGGATTTTGGGGTTGGTGCGCAGAACCACCGGCGTTGATTTCAGTTATTACAAGACCACCACCATCCGCCGCCGGATCTTGCGCCGCATGGCCCTCCGCCGTATGGACACCTTGGACAGCTACCTGGCCAAGTTACGGTCCGATCCCACGGAACTGCCTGCCCTCTATGAGGACATGCTCATTAATGTCACCCAGTTCTTCCGGGATCCGGAGGTATTCGAAAACCTCAAGACTTCGGTCTTTCCGAAGATCGCCGCTACTTCCGGCTCCATCCGCATCTGGGTGCCGGGTTGCTCCAGCGGCGAAGAAGTGTATTCCCTGGCCATAGTCTTGCTCGAATTCCTGGACGAACGAAAGCACGAGATCAATATCCAGCTCTTTGGCACCGACATCAGCGAGCGCTCATTGGAGAAAGCGCGCAGTGGCCTTTATCCGCCGAGCATCGTTCACGATGTCTCCCCGGAACGCCTGCGCCGCTTTTTCACCAAGGTGGATTCCAGTTTTCAGATCGGCAAGCGGGTGCGGGAGATGTGTGTGTTCGCCAAACAAAACCTGGTGAAGGATCCGCCGTTTTCCAAGCTGGATCTCGTCAGTTGCCGCAACGTCCTGATCTACCTGGGACCAGTGCTGCAGAAGCGCGTCATTCCGATTTTCCACTATGCTTTGAAGCCCAACGGGTTTCTCCTACTGGGCTCGTCGGAGGCCATCGGCTCTTTCGGCGAGTTATTCACCGCCGTCGACAAGAAGTCCAAGATCTATGAGCGACGGCTCTCCGCGCGCCCACCATTGGAATTCCCGCGGGATGAAGCGCTTACCGACCGGGAACCGGCGCACCGGATTCAGGATTGGAACGAGGCCGATCTGCTGCGGGAAGCCGACCGCATCGCGCTGAGTAAGTATGCGCCGCCAGGCGTGGTAGTGGACGACGATTTGAATATCGTCCAGTTTCGCGGGCACACCAGCCTCTACCTGGAGTCCGCTCCCGGCATGGCCAGTCTGAATCTGCTGAAGATGGCGCGCGAGGGACTGGTCACCGAGTTGCGTAACGCGATGCTCAAGGCGCGCAAGGATAACACGGCGGTGCGCCGGGAAGGCCTGCGCATACGCCGGGATACGGGCTTCCTCAATCTCAATCTCGACGTGATCCCATTCAACAAGGTGCCTGGACGCGGGCCGCGCTACCTGGTGCTCTTTGAAGAATCCGGCGGCGAGACGCTGGTGGAAGGCGGACCGAAGCGGAAGCGGCCGAAGGCTTCAGCGCCGGAGCGTGAGATCATCCAGCTCCGCCGGGAACTGGCCGCCACGCGCGAGTACATGCAGTCGGTCATCGAGGAACACGAGTCGTCCAATGAAGAATTGCGCTCCGCGAATGAAGAGATTCAATCCAGCAACGAAGAACTGCAGAGCATGAATGAGGAGCTGGAAACCGCCAAGGAGGAACTGCAGTCCAGCAACGAGGAGCTGAACACCGTAAATGAGGAGCTGAACACTCGCAATCTCCAGATCGCACAAGCCGGCAACGATCTGCTGAACCTGCTGAGCAACGTGAACATTCCCATTGTCATGCTCGACAATAATCTGCGCATTCGCCGCTTTACGCCGGTGACGCAGCGGCTGCTGAATCTGATTCCTTCCGACGTCGGACGCCCCATCAGCGACATCAACATGCAGCTTCAGTTACCCAAGATCGATCGGATACTGGAGGACGTCGTCCGCACCCTGACCCCGCAGACCTTGGAGGCGAAGGACTTGAGCGGACGTTCCTACTCCGTGCGAGTGCGGCCTTATCGCACCGAAGACAACAAGATCGACGGTGTGGTGCTGGTGGTGGTGGACGTGGAACCGGAGCTGTGGAAGAGCCGGATCGTCGCCGAAGTGGGCGAATCGGCTACGGCGGCCGAACGGCGGAGTGAGGAACTGCGCGCTTACAGCGCCGGCCTGGTGGAAACGCAGGAACGCGACCGGCGCAGTCTCGCTTTGGAATTGCACGACGACATCGCACAGCGTCTGGCGCTGCTGGAGCTGAACGTGGAGAGTCTGGAACGCAATCCTCCGAAACCGAAGGACCTGGGCAACGAACTGCAAGCTTTCCGGGCGCAAATCACTTCCCTATCGAACGACCTGCGGCGTATCGCTTATCAACTGCATCCGGCTTCGCTCGAAGACTTGGGACTCTCGGCGGCCCTCGAATCCTATGTCAGCGATTTTGCCGAGCGCGAGCAAATCGAAGTGAAATACCAGCAAAGCAACATCCCGGCGGAGATTTCACCGGCTATCGCGTTGTGCCTGTATCGCGCGCTGCAAGAGAGCTTGCGCAACGTGGCAAAACATGCCGGAGCGCGAAACGCGCGGGTCAACCTGCACTGCGACGACCATCGTCTGCAATTGACGGTCTGGGATTCCGGGAACGGCTTCGACCCCGCCGCTTCGCGCGATAAAGGCGGCCTTGGCCTGCGCAGCATGGAGGAACGGGCCCGGTCGCTCGGAGGAATATTCCGCATCGAATCCCAGCCCGGCAAGGGGACGGAAGTAATCATAGAGGTTCCGATGAACGGGACGATCGGCGGCTAGCGCATATGGATGTAGCCCAGATGGACCGGACGCGCGCGGAATTTATTGAGCGCGAAATCGATCTGGCGTTTACTTTCCTCGATCTGGCCTCCACCGAGAAGGGCCTTGGAGACGAGATCCACGCCCAAGCGATACTCCGCAAGGCTCGCCTGGGTTATGAGACCGCCGCGCGATTCTTAAGCGATGTCAAAGATACGGAGGCGAAGGATCGCCTCCAAACGGAATTGGAGCGCTTACTCCAGGCCTTGGACCGCGCCGGGGGATGACTCCACCGTCAGGAACAGCAGGGACAACCACACCAGGTCGGCCAGCAGTAGATGCGCGATCTGCATGCCGATGGGCGCGAGCAGCGCCAGATTGATGGCGCCGGCAAGTAGCTGAGCCAAGGTGAGCGACAACGCCATCATGCCGATATGCATTCGGAGCGGGCTCGGCTTGGAGCGGATGGTCACGATTGCCACCGAGATGAAATAGGCGGCGGCGAACACCGCCAGCACCGGATGCAACACGCGCAGCCGCACCAGAAAGCTCGCGGCGGCGGAAACATCCTGCTGCATCCCCTCGGCGAGCGAGGCCGCCGGATACAGCGTATCGCCCAGCGCGGCGATTGCGCCGGTGACACTGATCAGCAGCGCCACGGGCAACGTACCCGCAACTACCTTCGAATATCGCACCGCGTGTTGCGCCGCGTCGCGCGAGAACCAGGCGGTAAGCGCCAGCGTCGCCAGCAGAAACTCAGTATTCACCAGGTGCAGCGACAAATACAACGCGCGGCCGGGTGAAGCGTTTCCACCAACGAATTCCAGCAAAACAAGTCCGGCGCCCAGCAACGCTTCGGCCATCAGAAAGACCAGCGACAAGAGCGCGGTCCGCCGCACGCGATGGCCACGCGGAAAACGAACCGCGCTCCAAAGTGCTAGTAGAACGGTCGCCACCAAAGCGACGCCGCTGGTGACGCGATGCGTGAATTCGATGACCGTTTGAACCTGCGGCGCATGCGGAACCACTTCGCCGTTGCACAGCGGCCAATGACTCCCGCACCCGGCGCCCGAACCGCTGGCTCGAACATAAGCGCCCCAAAGAATCACCAATAGATTCCAGCCCAGCACGCCCCAGGCGTACCGGGTGAAGTTGGCGGAACGGGCGGGCGCTGAAGTTTCGGCGGTTGAGGCCACTGGTTCTCAATGTAGCAGGAAGGGATCCAGAATCCAGCACACCGGACTGTGGGGCAGGTTGATAACCTGCAAGCGGGTTGGCAGCTTGGCCAAGCGCGATTGACAATCGCGCGCAGGTTGGCAACCTGCCCTACAAGCTGAGGATTGGTAACCGGCGCAACTTGGTCTCTGCCTCGTGCAACCACTTCGGTCCTTGGGGCGGCTGCGCGCTGGCTCCTGGATTCCGGCCCCTTCCCGTTCTGCTAGAATCATGTCGCTGGCCGTGATGCATTTTCTCCGGACTCCGCTGCTGCTTGCAGTCGCATTAATCCTGGTTACTGGAACTCTGCCTGCCCAGAAAAAGAAGAAGACCACCGACGATTCAGGCTACGTGCCGGTGATCCTTCCCGATACCAAGAAGAAGAGCAAGGATGAGAACACGCAGACGCTGCCGCCTCCGAAGGAGTTGCCGAGCGCCGTCTTCGCTGAAACCGACCACCTGAGCTTCGAAGTCTCCGCGCTCTCGTCCAAGGGCCTGCTGTCGGCGCAGACTCGCGAAGCATTGCGCGCGCTGCTGCGAACCAGCCGCGGCACCATCGTCAAGTTGCGGGCCTTCGTGGCCGGATCGGGCGATTTACGCCGCGTCGGCGAGTTGGTTGGCGAAACTTTCACCGAACGGCACGTGCCCTTGCCCGCGCTCAGTGTGGCGCAGGTGGGCGCGCTTCCGCTGGAAGGCGCGCAGGTGGTGATCGAGACCACCGAGGTCGAGAAGAAAGTAGTGAATCCCAACGGCCTCGCATTTCTCTCCGGCCAATCGGCGCCCAGCGTGTCGCAGTCGATCGAAAAGCTGAAGAGCGCTCTGCATGCGGGCGGCATGGAACCGGCCGACGTTCTGCGCGTCACGTGCTTTGTCAGCTCGCTCGATGAACAGCGCGACACCCACCAGTTGATGGCCGCCAGTTTCCCCGGCGCAGCCCTCAACCACGTCCAGATGCAGCGAGAGCCTGTGACCCCGGCCTCCGAGTGCGAAGCAGTCGCCCGTTTGCGCGCTCCTGCAACGGAAGCTGTGAAGTTTCTAAATCCGCCGAACCTCGACTCCTCGCCCAACTACTCGCAAGTCGCGCTGGTGACCAGCCCGAAACTGGTGATCACCGGCACCCAGCTCGCGTTTGGCAGCCAGGAGAGCGATCTAAAACTGGCTTTCGATCGGTTGCAACGCGCTCTGAGTTCATCGAGCGCCAGATTCGATCGCGTGGTGATGTCGCACGTGTATGTCACCTCCAGCGCCATCACACCGCGCGTGCGAACCGTGCGGGCTAATTATTACAACGCAGCCCACCCCCCAGCCAGCACCTTGCTTCCATTCGAAGGACTCCCCTCCGTAGACGCCTCGTTCGGCGTGGATGTGGTAGCCATCGCCGATTCCTCCAGCGCACGCAAGTAACTAGCTCTGGCATGACTTCACAGCAACTTGTCAGCAAGTGGTGGTACATGCTTTGGCCTGTGCAAACACAGCCCCATCGATGCCTGACGGCTCATTTCGGTTTCACTACCAACGTCGCCTTCGCCGCCACCTGGCTGAACTGCATCGGGAAACTGCGTCCCGCGTAGTATGCGTCCCACTGGTCCTTATAGTGCTGCGACAAAATTTGCCCGGATTCGCCGACCGTAATATTGTTCAACGATCGATCCCATCCCGATAGGTCCGCGACGAAGCGCATCGATGGCCCAACGCGTGTTGTGGTTTGTTTGATTGTCGTCGACGACCCGCTCATCGCGATCGGGCCCACGTTGAAATATCCGGCCAGCAGCGGCAACTGGCTGCCCACCGGATGCTTGATGGTCAGCTCGTTGTACTGCCCGTAATCCCAGCGATTCAGATTGCTGCCCTGCTGCTGCCGGCCTTCTTCGATCGCCGCGGTCAAGGCGCGAACCAGCGCTTGGTTCTTGTCCTGGAACCAGTCGCGCGCGTCGCCTTCCAGAATCTTCGCCACCACGGCCGGCGCCATCTGCGGCATATAGTAATCCGACTTGCCCGGCGCCGCGCGATCGGCCACCATCTTGCGCAATTGCTGATACACCAGCGTGATCAGCATTGGCGCGGCAGTCCCCTTCTCCATCTGGCCGTTCCAGGATCGCAGCATCGCCGCGGCAGTCTGCAAGTCCTGATTGGCAGGCTTCTTCGCATCGCACGCGGCCGCCACCTGGCGCGCCAGGACATGGGAGAACGCGGAGTACACGTCCTTCTCGACGGAGATCATTTGCTCCGGCGTCCAACCGTCGTGCGCGGTGAGCAGGCTTCTGATTTCAAGTGCGCGATAGGGGGAGGCGAACTCGCCGTGCACGCGATACGGATAGTTTTCGGGAAACGGATTCTGGTTCGCGGTGACGATCCAGCCTTGCGGCGGATTGTAGAACGCCGGCAGTTGGTCGAACGGAATGAAGCCGTCCCATTCGTAATCGCCGGAGCTCCCGTCCTCCGGGACGTCGCCGTCGTAATTGCGGCGGATGGGCAATTTACCGGTGGCGTGGTAGCCGATGTTTCCGTCCACATCGGCATAAACGAAGTTCTGGCCCGGCCCCGGAAACCGCGCGATCGCTGCAGTGAACTCCGTCCAATTCCCCGCGCGATTGACATCCAGAAACGGGAACTGGAACGAGCCCGGTTCCGCCGCGGCCCACCGCAAAGCCATAAACCGATTCCCTTCCGAAACGCTCACCGGACCATGACGCGTCACCCATTGCCGGAATTCCACGGGACGCCCGCCCTTCACCGGGATCTGCTCGGATTCCAGCCGCGCCTGTTCCAAATGCCCCTTGAAGACGTACTGCCCGCTGCGCGGATCCAACTTCTCCAAATACAAATCCTGGACATCGAAACCCAGATTGGTTACCCCCCAGGCGATCCGTTCGTTGTGGCCGATGATCACGCAGGGCACGCCCGGCAACGATACGCCGGTCACATTCAACCCGGGCGCGCGCAGATGCACCTGATACCAGGTGGAGGGCACGGAAAACTCCAGGTGCGGATCGTTGGCCAGGATCGGCTTGCCGCTAGCCGTGTGTTTGCCCGACACCGCCCACGCGTTCGATCCCGGTTGAAATTCGCTGCCGATCCGCGAGGGAAACAGGAAATTCACCTTCGCCGCGTTGCCGCTAGCCAGCATGGTCTGCTTTTGCAGCTCTTCCTTCCACGTGGTGGTGAGGTTGCGATACATCTGCAAGCCGCAGAGGATGCTGTCCACTATGGTCCAGGGCCGAGGATCGTAACGGAGCACGGTGAACTCCAGCGGGAGCCGGCCACGATGCGTTTCGATGAAATAGTTAACGCCGCGGGCGTAGGCGGCGAGCGTGACGCGGTCGGCGGGGGGCAGGGTGCGGGCTTGTTCTTCGGCGACGCGGCGCATACGGAGGCGGCGGGCTTCGCGATCCAACTCCAGCGGGGCGCGACCGATCACTTCCGAGAGTTCACCGGCGGCCAGGCGCCGGAGCGCGTCCATTTGCCAGAGGCGGTCCTGCGCGGTTACGTATCCTTGAAGGAACAGGGCATCTTCCACGTTGGCCGCGACAATGTGCGGCACGCCGATCGCATCGCGTGCGATGGTCGCCGGTGCTGAAATCGGCGCACCGATTTCCCCGGAAGTCTGTGCCAGTGGTCGATATGCCACCCAATAAGCCCCAAACAGAACCAGCAACACTAAAACCGCTATGCTCAAGTTGATGAATTTGAGAACTCTTCCGTGGGGCACTGGGAAGATTCTATCGTACCTGTACTCTGGTGCGATTTGTGTTTCCTGCACAGGCTAAAGCCTATGCTACCTTTTGCAACAACCGACCAGCACGTGGTAGCACAGGCTTTAGCCTGTGAACCGTCGCCGCCCCGCTGCCCCTGACACATGCCCATCCGCTTCCTGATTCTGATCGCGGTCCTGGCGCTCAACGGTTTCTTCGCCGCTGCCGAAGTCGCACTGGTTTCCGTGCGGAAGAGCCGCCTGCGCGCCATGGCCGCCAAAGGAAACGTGGGCGCGCAAGCGGCGCTCAATCTCCTGGCGAATCCCGCGCGCCTGCTATCGGTGACCCAGGCGGGCGTCACGCTGGCCAGTCTCGGCCTGGGTTGGGCGGGCGAAAACAGCGTGTATCATCTCTTGCTAGCTCTGCTACAGCCATTTGCTTCGCCGCAACTGGACCCGCTGCTGCACGGTGCCGGCTTTGGCGTTGCGTTTCTGCTGATCAGTTATGCGCACGTGGTCGTCGGCGAAGTAGTGCCGAAGAACCTGGCCATCGAAAAGGCCGATCGCCTGGCGATCCTGGTCGCACCCGTACTGCTGGTTTTCGATCGCCTATCCCGGCCCTTCGTCTTCATAGCCGAGCGGTCGGCTGCGGCTCTGTCGCACGCCATCGGACTTCGCGGGAGCCACAGTGGCGGCGGCCACTCGGCCGAGGAATTGAAATTCATCGTCAGCTCCAGCCGCCGCGAAGGGCACCTGCACCGCTTCGAGGAGGATGCCATCCAGGCCCTGCTCGAATTGCAGAACTACTACGTCCGTGAAATCATGACACCGCGTAACGCCATCGTCTCGGTTTCCGTCGATGCCGGTCTGGATCAAGTCTTGCGCCGCATGCGCGAGCACCAGTATTCGCGATTGCCGGTCTACCAAGGCCCGCCTGAACACATCATCGGCTATGTGCATTACAAGGACATGATGCGCATCTGGGAAGAACGCCGCGCCGTAGCCGAAAAGAACCGGGTGCTGCGGCCTTTTCATCTCTCGCGCGTCATGCGCAAGCCGCTGGTCGTCCCGGAAACCAAGCCTCTGAACGACCTCCTTGACGAATTCCGGAATACTCACAAGCACATGGCCATGGTAGTGGATGAATTCGGAACCATCGTCGGCCTGGTGACCATGGAAGACGCGCTGGAACAGATCCTCGGCGAGATTGGCGATGAGCACGATGCCAAGCGGCCCAAGCCCAAGGCCGAGGCGACGATGCTGGAAGTGGACGGCGCCACCACCATTCGCGATCTCGATACGCAGTATGGTCTGGAGCTTCCCGGCGATGCGGGTTTCGAAACCTTGGCCGGATTCCTGCTTTTCCAGTTAGGCTACATTCCAAAGGAAGGCGAAACGCTGGAATATGGCGGCCGCGAATTCACCATCGTTGAAATGGATCACAATCGGATCGCGAAGGTACGCGTCAAGCGCTTGTCTGAGACCGCGGGCCAACAGGCTACGGAACAAGCGACCCAAGAAGCAGCGAAAGACCGGCAAAGCTGATTTTGCTCTCCACCACAGCCCGCTGAAATCCGGAGTTCTGCAGCGAAATTCCCACCCGCCGCGCATAGAAGAACAAACCGCGGAATCGGAACTCACCCCCGTAGGTCACCGGGAACCACAACCCTTCGTCGAACTTCTTGTAAGTGACCTTGAATCCCAACTGCTGGACGTTAGTCCCCAACAGCGTCTTCACCAACATCGGAACCTTGGCCACTTGATGGGTCGTAATGAGCACCGGCTGATAATCCACGCGATCCACCAGGACTTCGCCGCCCCAGATGTCCGCATCGTGATCGTCGTCAAAACTAACTTTCTTCGGGAGGAACGTGATGCGATACACCGGAACGCCCCGATAATCCTCGGATCCTTCCAGCCGGAAATCGTACTTCTTCTGCTGCTTGGACCGGAGCGGGAACAGATTGCTCTCGATGCCGTCGCGCGATTTCTCATCGTTGGTTAAAGACTCCAGCAAAGAGCACGCGAGATCTGCATCGACATCGACGCCCTTGTGCTCGAATCCCGGCTCGTCGAAAGCAACTTCCTTGCCGTGATCCAGGTACTTCCCACGAAACAGTGTCCGCTCTTTGTTCACGCCTTTGGGCGTAGGCGTCACGGTGAACTCGCTGTACTCCTCGCGCGCCAGCTTTCCGTTAGTCCGATTCAACCGAATCATCGCGCTCTGGTGATACACAAACGCGGTGCGCATCTCCTGCGCACGATCCTGGTTATCGGCCACTCGCGCCATGATCGCTTCCGCCGTCACGGCCGGCGCAGCCTGCGCGAACAGCAACAGCAGCGGCAGCCCGATCACTTCGACTTCTTCTCCTTCTCCACCTTGAGCTTGATGTCTTCCGGGATTCCGAAGTTGCCGCCCAGTTTGCTCAAGCCCTCCATGTCGATGGGCCCGTCAATGTAGATCACGGTTAGCTCGGTGGCTTCGGCGACGACGACGGCTAAGCCAGTGATCTTGTCATTCTCCTGCCGCAGACAGACATCGGCGTTTTCCTTGCTGCCGCGCACCTCCACGATGTGCTTCCACCTGGCGTCGCGCAGTTGCGTGCGGATGGCCTCCAAATCGGCATCGCCATACTGGCCCTTGCTTGTAAACTCGAAGTTCCGGACATACACTCCGCGCAATCCAGCCACGATCTTCTTCACCTGCGCCTGATCGGGATCGTCGCTCGAGAGAAACCGGCTGGCAAGCTGCAGCAGCGACGAGTCCAGGCTCACGGTCACGCTCTCGGATGCTTTCGCCGCCAGCTTATCCAACGCTTCCAGCTTGATCGCCTGCCCCCAAACCAGGGCCGGCGTCAGCAGGAACAAACACCATAGAAACCGCTTCATCACGTAGTGCCCCGTACTTTCTTCTGGATCTTGTGCAGCTTCACCGACGTAATCTGCATGGCCTGCATCAGCTTCGCCCGCGCCGCCTCCCCCTCTTCCCGCACGCGATTACGATGCTCCACTTCCAGCCGCACGGCTCCCAGACACAATGACGCCGCCACACCAATCGCCGCCCACGACCGCCAGTGCGCCCACGGCGCAGGCCGCTTCTCGTGCACCGCCCGCGCCACCACGCGAGACGCGAAATCGGCCGAGGGATCCTTCCGCTCCAATGCTCTGCGAAGTTGATCTTCGAAGTCGGTCATGATTCTTCCTCCCTCGTCGCAAACGACAATTTCTTGCGCAGCAGCGCCAACGACCGTTGCAAGTGACTCTTCACCGTCGCCACCGGCATGTCCAACAGGTCTGAAATCTCCGCTGGCTCCAGACCCTCCTGATAGCGCAGGATCACGATCATGCGCGGCGTCTCGGCCAGCTTTTCCAATAACTGCTCAATGTAACGCTTCAGCACCGGATCCGTAGCCGGCATGAAAGTGAACGGCTCCGGCACGTCTTCGATGCTGACGTGATTCCGCAGCTTGCGCCGGCGCGTCTGATCGATGCAGCGGCGGCTGGCCACCTTGCGCAGCCAATAGAGCCGGTGTTCCTTCGATTCGATGTCGTCCCAGTGGCGGTACAGCTCCAGAAAGACTTCCTGGGCCAACTCCTCAGCCGCGGCATGGTCCTGCAAGAAGTGATACGCCACGCTGAAAACCATAGACTGATGCTCGCGAACAGCGGCTTCAAAGTCGCGCGCCCGGTCCGTCACCGAAACGGCCTGCCCGATACGCGCCTCCTGAGCCAAAGTGTTGGTCACGCTGCCCTTCACTCTAGGATACGCACGAAGGTGGGCCAACGAACGCAATAGTTTAGCTGTTAACAGTCCACGCCTGTGCCCGTCCTATAGCCAGATACAGGTAGTGAAGGTAGCACAGGCTTTAGCCTGTGACTGGCTAGAATGAGCAGGTAGGATGTGGAGAGCGTTATTGCACTCTATGCGTTAGCAAACCGACCGGATCGCCCAGCGCGATCGCTGGTGGAACAGGCGCGCGACGGCAGCCGGAGTGCGTTCGGAGAGCTGTACCAGCAGTATTCCCGCATGGTTCACGGCCTTCTGCTGGCCCGCGTCCCCTACTCGGAAGTGGATGATTTGGTTCAAGATGTTTTCCTGCTGGCGCTCCGGCGGTTGCCCAGCCTCAGGGACGAAAAGGCGTTCCCCGGATGGCTGGCCATGATTGCCCGCAACCAAGCCGTCGACTATCACCGCCGGACGCCGAAGACCGTCGAGATCGAAGAAGGGATGCTGCGGCAAAGGCCTCCGGAGCCCGAGGCTTTGGCGGTGCTCGACACGATTCTCGCGCTGCCGGATGCCTATCGCGAGACACTGATCCTGCGTCTGGTGGAGGGTTTGACGGGCCCGGAAATCGCCGGACAGACCGGCCTGACGCCGGATTCCGTTCGCGTGAACCTGCATCGCGGCATGAAGATGCTGCGTGAGAAATTGGAAGGGAGGACCGCCCAATGAGCGAAAACTATTTGTGGGACAAGTCGGGCGAGCCTGATCCTGAGATCCAGCGCCTGGAGAATCTGCTGACGCCTTTGGGGCACAAGGCGGATCGGATTCCCGCGTGGCCCGCGCCGAGGAAGAACTGGTTTCCTGTAGCGGTGGCGACCGCCGCCTCGCTGGTCGTTCTGTGCGGCGCAGCTTGGATGGTCCATCTCCGAACGCGCCCCGCTTGGCAGGTCAGGGTGGTCGACGGCACGCCGGCGCAGCAACGTTTGGCCAATGGTCAGTCTCTAACAACGGACGCCAATTCGCGCCTCCGCCTGGACCGCGGCGACGTCGGCGAAGTTGTGGTGGAGCCGAATACACGGCTTTCGGTGGTGGCTATCAAGCCGGAGGAGCAGCGACTGTCGCTCGAACGTGGCACCATCCGCGCTACTATTTGGGCTCCGCCCGGCCGGTTCTTCGTGAATACGCCATCGTCGCAGACCGTCGACCTCGGCTGCCAGTACACGCTGCATGTGGACAAGGACGGCATCGGACTGGTGCAGGTCAGCGTCGGCTGGGTGGCTTTCGAGAACGATGGCCGCGAGTCGTTCATTCCGGCGACCGCAGCCTGTGTAACGCGTCCAGGCAAGGGTCCCGGCATCCCGTATTACGAAGACGCTTCGGCGGCTTTGATCGACGCCGTGCATCGCTTCGATGCGAATGCGGATCAGGCTGCCGCTGCGGTGATCCTGACAGAAGCCCGGCCGCGCGACGCGATCAGCCTGTGGCACTTGCTGCGGCGGGTGCAGCCGGCAGATCGCTCCCGTGTTTACGACCGCATCGCCCAACTCATCACCATTCCGGCGAGCGTGACGCGCGACGGCATTGTAGGCGGCGATCCCAAGATGATCGATGCCTTGTGGGACACGCTCGACCTGGGCAACACAAGCTGGTGGCGGATGTGGAAGAGCCGCGGGTTGAAATAGTTACTTCGCCGGCGTCAGCAGCCCGCGCTCGCGGAACCAATTGGCCAGAAGCTCCGGCCATTTCCCCAGCACCGGATCTCGAAGATCCAGGCCAACGCCGTGCGGCCCCTTTTCGAAGATGTGCATTTCCGCCGCGACGCCCGCCTTGCGCAGCGCAAGGTAGAACAGGACGCTGTTCTCTACCGGCACGGTCCTATCCTCGGTAGTGTGAAACAGAAACGTCGGCGGCGTTTGCGCGGTCACTTGCAGCTCGCTCGAAAGGCTCTCCGCCAACTTCGGGTCTGGATTTTCTCCCAAAAGATTCTGCAGCGATCCTTTGTGCGTGTACTGCGTTGTCAAAGAAATCACCGGATATCCGAGAACCAGGAAATCCGGGCGGCTGCTGGCTCGCTGGATCGGATCGGAATCGCCCGGATTACCCGCGTCGAAATGGGTTCCAGCCGACGACGCAAGGTGACCGCCCGCTGAAAATCCCATGATGCCTATGCGTCCGGGCAAAACGCCGTATTCAGCCGCATTCGAGCGAACCATGCGAATGGCACGCTGCGCATCGCCCAGTTCGACCGGATGATGATACTTCGGCCCCAGCCGGTATTTCAAAACAAACGCGGCGATGCCCAGCGAGTTCAGCCAGTTCGCCACCTGCCGTCCTTCGTGATTCATCGCCAGCCCGCGATAGGCGCCGCCGGGACATATGACGATCCCGGTTCCATTAGCCTGATTCTTCACCGGCAGAAAAATCGTCAACGAGGGCTTGTCGATGTCTTCGTTACCCTGCGCACCTGGCGCGCCGTTGGGCCACAACAAAACCGTGGTTGGATCTTGCGCGAGAGCGCCGCCCGCGAAGACAACGAACGCAGCAACGCCCAGCACTATTCGTCGATTCATCGCTTCCCCATCACCGGGTACGGTTTGTCGTACCCCTTGCTGTCCCACCACAGAATGCGATTCAAAACCTCCTGGTTAATGTCATCCGGCCTCGACCAGTTCATCGCCATCGACTGCTCGGCCGCCCACAGTTCGCGACCCTTCAACGCCCGCAACGGCGGATTCATCTCGTCCAGCGCCACGCTGGGCGTCAGCGTCTCGTATGTCGACAAATCGCGATCGTTGGTGAAAATACTGTTCATGGCTCGCGCACTCGCCAGGAATCGCGTCTTCGATGGAATCTCGAAGATTTCGGTGATGGTTCGCACCATGCTGGTGTGATTGTAGTGATTCGAATCCACCACGCCGCGTCGCACCATCGGGCCGATCGCCAGCGCCACCGTGCGATGCCCGTCCACGTGGTCGAAGCCGTCCTGCGCGTCATCCTCCACCGCCAGAATCAATGTCTTCGCCCAGAACCGGCTCTTCGAAACCGCTTCCACTACGCGCCCCAACGCCAGGTCGTCATCGGCCACCATGGCGCGCGGCGTCGGCGAACCGGGCTTCTTGCCATTCGTGTGGTCGTTGTTCAGCGTGACCACCATCAGGTTCGGCAGCCGCCCCGATTTCTCGAACTCGGCAAACTCCCGCAGAAATTCCGCCGCTCGAATCTGATCCGGTATTCCCACCGAATCGTGCGGATAGCGCGTGTCCATGTAACGCTGCAATACCGGCACGCCGCTATTCGAGCCGACCGCATTCTGCCACTTGGCCTCCTTGTACAAATTGAAATATTCGGTCCAGCTCAGTTCCTGCTTCTCGGTAATATCCACGGCGCGTTGTTTCGTTGGATCCCATTTCGCCGGCGTACAGAATTCGCCGTAGACGCGAACGTCCAACGGCTTGGTGGCCGCTTGCCAGAACATTCCAGCCGGTGAAACCGCCAGAGCATCGGCCATGTTCCACGCGTAGCCGCGCGGCGATGCAGCGAACGCGCGCTCCACATAATCGCTCACGAAAGCCTGCATCAGCCATTGATGCCCATCGAAGCTGATCGCCCCGCCGGTGTGGAAATTATCCAGCAGCACGTATTTCTCGGCCAGCGCGTGATGATTGGGCGAGATAGAACGCCCATACATCACCAGCTTCGGATCGCCGTTCCCCTGCGGCAAATCGCCGAGCACCTGATCGTAGGTACGGTTCTCCTTGACGATGAAAAGCACGTGCTCGATCCCGAGCGACGGGAGGTTTGCAATCCCGCCGGAGGTCTCGAACTTCGGACTGTTCGCCGCAGCCACTTCGCGTGTTCCGGCGGCAATCTGCGCGGGAAGCGGCGCGGGAATCTTCAGCAGCGATCCTTCATAGGATAGTGAATTGAAACTCCCCTTATTGTTCGCGGTGTTGCCCGTCCCTTTGATGTTGACGATGCGCAGCGCGCCATCCTGATCCAGCACCAGGGCTGAGGGGAACCAACCAGCCGGAACCGAGCCTTGCACCTTCCAGCTTTTCCCCTCACGCGCTACGACAGCGATCGCGTTGTTGCCCCCGCAAGCCACATAGATCCGGTTGCCGTCCGGCGAAAACGCCAAAGCATCCGGCAGACTTCCCAACGTGCCTTCCGGATACACCGGGATTTTCACCTCCTGCTTCGCCAGCGTGCGCGTGTCCATCACCGCAATGGAATCCGAATGGCTGTTGGTCACCGCCAGCAACGATTCGTCGCCGTTCAACGCCAGGTTCGAAGGCTCAAGCCCCACAGCCACTTCCGAAACTCTTCCGCTTTTCAGCTCGACTACGCTGATAGTCCCAGTCGACGACGCACCAGTTACACGATCGCTGACAATCGCTTCGCCGCTGCTCGGCGCGGTCGTGTCACGCGGTCCGGCCTTCCTGCCGCCCCGGTTCGATATGAACAGCCGCCCGCGCACCTTTGAGAGCGCTACCGAAAACGGCGCCATCCCCACTGGTATCACGCGCTGTACCTTTCGCTCCTTGGCATCGATCACCGCGACGCCGTCCTGCTGGCTCAATGCCACGTATGCCGTCGCGCCGTCTTCTGAAAACGCGATGCCGCAGGGAATCGCATGACCGGAAAGCGTGATGTGTTCGGTCCCCTGGAGCTCGCCGGTTTCCGAAATCTGCGCGATTAGAATCTGATCCGCTCCTTTGCTGGAAGTCTCGCTCGCCCACACTTCGCGATCACCCGGCCGGAATGCGATTCCAACGTACGACGTCGCCCGCGATCTCACTTCCGCAACCTGCGCGCCCGTCGCCGCATCCATCACCAGCACACCGCGCACGTTCAAAACCGCGAGCAGATGCTTGCGGGAATCGATGGCGATATCCACCGGCCGCCCCTTGATTGCCACTTGTTCGCCCCATGGGCGCAGCAATTGATTCGTCGGCAACAAGTAGAACCCGCCCGGTTGTTTGCCAATGGCAACGTTGCTTTGGAGCACCGGAAACAGCTCCGATTCCGCGGCCACCAACGCAGCGACCACCAGAACGACACTCAGAGCAAGCAGCTTAGTGCGCATGATTGACGCTAAAGTAACACAATCAAACCAAAGCCGCGCTACAATGCGTGCAATGAAGTTTCGCCCCGTGGTGCTGGAAGGAAGACACGTCCGCCTGGAGCCGCTCTCCATCGGCCATCATGACGCGCTCTGCGAGGTTGGCCTGGACGACGACCTCTGGCGTTGGATTCCGAAACCCATTCGCTCCCGCGAGGACATGCTCGATTACATCCGGACTGCGTTGCAATGGCAGACTGACGGAACGGCGCTCCCGTTCGTGACCATCGAACGAAGCTCGGACCGCGTCATCGGCAGCACGCGCTACATGAATATCGACCAGCACAACCGGCATGTCGAAATCGGCGCGACGTGGATCGGCCGCGCGTGGCAGCGCACTGCGGTGAACACTGAAGCGAAATACCTGATGCTGTGCCACGCCTTCGAAAAACTCGACTGCATCCGCGTCGAGCTCAAGACCGATGCGCTAAACGAACGCTCCCGCAATGCGATCCTGCGCATCGGCGCAAAACAAGAAGGCATTTTCCGCCAACACGTAATCTGCGCCGACGGCCGCCTGCGCGATTCGGTCTACTTCAGCATCATCCACACCGAGTGGCCGCGAGCAAAGAAAGCGCTGGAACAAAAACTCCAACACCAGCCAAGTATCACCACGCCGCAGGCAAACGATTTGTAGCGCACGCTCTCCAGCGTGCCGCGTTCGCACTCGTGCGAACGCTTCTTATGTGAAGGTACAGCCTGCGTTCACACGAGTGTGAACGCGGCACGCACGAGTGCGTGCGCCACACACCTCACCGCTTCAACCACAAATCCAAAAACCGATCCGCCAAATCCGTCGGGATATTCGCGGTCACGCGCGCATGCGCCTGTTGCTGCGTCACCTGAATCGCATCGTAGAGCTTCAACAATTCGGGTTTACTATCCGGCGTGTTCAACCGCCCGATTCCCACCACGCCCTTCACCATGTCATGAACGAACTTCGCATCGCGATCCGTCTTGCACGCGACATCCGCAAAGAAATCGAAGCCTTTGCTCAGATCCATGCCGATGGTCGCCGTATCCACCGATTTCAGCGCACCCACGATGTTCGCCAGATTGCTATTCGGCGGAACATTCGGGTTGGATCATTACGGACGGCCTGGGGCAGATCCATGAGGTGAAAGGGCCGGGCGTAGTGGGCGAGCAACCGATTTTGGCGCCTCGCGAATCGTTTAAGTACTCATCGTGGTGCCCGATCAAGACGCCAACAGGCGTAATGCGAGGAACGTATCAGATGGTGCGGGCCGGCGGTGACGAGTTCGACATTGAAATCGCCTCATTCGCCCTAAGAGCTCGATACACCGTGCACTAGGATTCGCCGCGACGCAACCGAATCCCCCAACTGGTTCGCTTGCCGATACGCACCGGGCCGTTTGCCGATCAGCCGCTTGAACGCCTTGCTAAAAGAGGATTCGGAATCATAGCCGACCAGCCGCGCAATTTCCTGAATCTTGGTGTCGGTGGTCTGCAAAAGCCGTACTGCCCGGTTGAACCGGTACCGTTGCAGATAGGATTGTGGCGTTACGCCAACGCGCGTCTTGAATCGGACGGCAAAACTGGAGCGGGACAGATTCGCCTCATTCGCCAACTCGTCTACGGTCCAGCAATGCTCGGGGCGTTGATGGATCAAGCCGAGCACGCGGGCAATTGCGGGATCACGGAGAATGCCGGACAATCCCCGGTCGCCATTGCTGGAAGCGAGCACGTAGTCGCGAATGGCTCGAAGGAGGAAGGCTTCCGCCATCCGTGTAACGATGGCCTCTTCTCCCGGACGCGACACTTTCAGCTCCGATTCGATGCATCGCATCAAGCTGCGTAGTTGCGTGGAAGCGCTGCTTCCTCTGCTCCTGATGTGAAGCAGCGGCGGCAGCAGCACGCCCATCAAATTCAGCCTCGGGTCGTCGAGCTGGAACGCGCCGCACAGCATGGTGGTCAAGGGGCCTCCGCCACCGTAGCGAAAGCGCCGATCCGGCGTCATCGGATGCGTGACCAGCAGATCCTGCAACGTGCGGATCGGCGTGCTGGGGTGGTCGTTCATGTCATGCGCGCCGGCTTGCGGAAAAAGTATCGTGTCTCCGCATCCTATTTGTAGAGGATTAGCGCCATCGAAACTCAGCCAGCACTCGCCGCGCAGCACAATGTGAAACACAGCTCTGCCGGGCAGATCGACGTGCAACCCCCACGGCGCTCGAAGTTCCGCGCGGCCGAATACAACGGTCCGCAACGTAACGGAGCTCAATATCTCTGTTACAAGATCGCCATCCGCGAAGTTAGTAAGGAGTCTGATGCCGGAGCTTGCCATGGACGATTGGACAGAAATTCAGTTGTAGCGAGCATGGACAGCAACGGAAGCGTTGCTTAGACTGAATCCATGAAGCGCGTTTGAGCAACATGCCTCGCGGCGTATTGCACATCAACTATACGCGACTGTATCACAAATAATATGCCCATTTACACTATCGCTCAATACCGGGTTCGACCCGCAGGCATTGCCAAGGTCCAACAGGCAATCGAAGAATTCGTCCGCTATGTACAGGCCAACGAGCCAGCCACGCGAGTGTACGACGCTTGGCAACAGAAAGACGACCCCACTCGCTTTGTCCACTTTTTCATTTTCGACGACGAAGCTGCGCACACGCTGCATGGCAGATCCGATGCCGTGAAGCGCTTCGAGGCGGCGTACCGTCCGGAGTTGGACGGCGGAGATGTGGTGTTCACCGACTATCGGTTGGTGGCTTCGAACGACAGCTCTCATGCCTGACATCTTGCACCGCATCGCAATCAAGTCATCGCCAGAGATGGTATACGACGCTATCTCCAGCGAAGAGGGCTTGGCCGGCTGGTGGACAACCGATACCAAAGCGTCGCCAAGCGTCGGCGCTATCAATGCATTCCGGTTCGGCGGCCGGGGCTTCAATGACATGCAGGTAGTCGAACTTGTTCCTGGCACTCGAGTCAAATGGCGTTGTGTCGATGGCGCGAAAGAATGGATCGGCACCGAGTTAACCTTTGACCTGAAACAGGAGGGCGGGCTTACCATAGTCCTCTTCGCTCAGCGCGGATGGAGAGAACAAGTTGAGTTCATGCACTACTGCAGCACGAAGTGGGCAACGTACATGCTCAGCCTGAAATCGCTTTGTGAGACGGGCGAGGGCGCCCCATACCCCCGCGATATCGACATCGGCTGATCACAAGGTCCGCAAAGAGGCCCACTACACAATAGGGAAAAGGAAGTTTCCGATGAAGCTACACAACAAGATCGCGGTCATCACCGGCGGCAACAGCGGGATTGGCCTCGCGACTGCGCTGGAGTTCAAGGCCAACGGGGCTAAAGTAGTCATATTCGGCCGCAGCCGTCAAACGCTCGATCGGGCGGCAGCGCGTCTCGGAGATGACGCGCTCTCATTCCAGGGCGACGTACGAAATCTTGGCGATCTTCAGGATCTCTTCGAACAGACCGCGCAGAGATTCGGAAAAATCGACGTCCTGGTTGCCAACGCGGGCATCGCAAAATTCGCGCCGGTCGATGTTCTGTCCGAGGATCTGTTCGACGAACTCAGCGGTATCCTCTTCAAGGGCGTGTTCTTCACGGTGCAGAAGGCGTTGCCCCATCTGCGTGACGGAGCATCAATCATACTCGTCGGATCGGGAGACTCGGACAAGTTGGGCCGTGTAGGTACATCCATCTATACTGCGGCCAAAGCGGCGGTGCGCTCGCTGGCACGCTCTCTGTCGGCTGAACTGCTTTCCCGCCGCATTCGCGTCAATGTACTTGGTCCCGGCATGACCGAGACGCCGATCATTACGCGCGAGGGCGGCTTGCCTGGCGTTACGCCGGACGAGCTTGCTGCAGTCATAACCAAAACCATCCCGTTGCGGAGGCGCGGCACTCCTGAAGAAATGGCCAAGGCTATGCTCTTCCTGGCCTCGGACGACTCAAGCTATTGCCTTGGGTCGGAACTACTTGCGGATGGCGGCCTTACACAACTCGTAAATCCCTAACGCAAAAGGACATGACAATGGCTGAGATCAAACACCAGATATCCATCAAGGCGGCACCCGAAATGGTTTACAAGGCTATCGCCACGCAGGCGGGCTTGCGCAGTTGGTGGACTGCGGACACCATTGCCGGCCAGAAAGTGGGCGGCAAGGCCGAATTTGGCTTCGACAAGCGAGCCATGGTCTTCCGCATGAAAATCGAAAAACTTGACCCTGCCAAACGCGTGGTCTGGAGTTGCCATGGTGACCATCCGGAGTGGGCCGGTACTGTTCTCACCTGGGATCTAAGCCCGGAGGGTGGCGGCACCACCCTGCGCTTCACCCAAAGTAAATGGAAGTCCATTTCCGATATGTGCGCCATTTGCAATTCCACCTGGGGCGCACTTATGTACCGCCTCAGGGACCACGTAGAAGGCCGGAAACCCGGTCCGCTCTGGAAGAAGTAACGGACACATCGCACTTGCATCAAAGACCCAGTCCGTGACGGGAGTGTTCAAGACGGGAGGAAACATGGCAAATATTCAACACTCAATTCAAATAGCAGCAAAACCAGAATCAGTTTATCCGCTCATCGCTACCGCCAAGGGATTCGCGCAGTGGTGGGCGGCGGACATTACGGAAAGCGGCGGCGCCGTTGAATTGGGTTTCTTTAACCGCGCCACTATCTACCGGCTGAGACTCACCCTCGACAAGCCGACGCAAGTGGACTGGCTCTGCGAGACGGGCGCGGAGTGGATCGGCACGCACATTGCGTTCTTGCTCGAGGCTCGCGGTTCGGCAACGGTAGTGCGCTTCACTCACGGCGGCTGGCAATCGGAGACCGACTATTTCACATCGTGTAACACTACGTGGGGCGAACTGATGTTCCGTCTGAAATCGGCCGCTGAGGGAAAATCGCGTGGGCCGCTGTTTCTTGCAAGCGACATGGCTTATTGAAACGGGCGGAATTCGCGAATCGGCCCCAACGTCTTGCGCATCAGGATTTCCGAGTGCCCGCGCACGATGTAATCCGCAATCTCCCCGACTACGCTATAGCCGAGCCGTTCGTACAGAGCCTGCGCGCGAGGATTGAACGAGGACGACTACAGAAAGACATTCGGATGCTCGCGGAAGATCTGTTGCTCGACGAAACGGATCAACTCGGCGCCGATCCCACTGCCGCGCAACTCCGGCGCGACGCGAATACTCTTGATGTACCCCGCAAAATCGCTTTTGAGATTAATGACAATAAAACCGGCCAGCCGCTCGTTCTCCATCGCCACATAGACTTCGTAAGCGGGGTTTTCAAGAACCCCAAGCGATTCGGCGAAGTCGCGCTGCAACGTGATCCAGGGCTCGGAGGAAGACATCAGTCCGGGCGCAGGCTACTGTTTCGTCTCCCGGAGCCAGGCGTCGAATCATGGCGTGTCAATCTCAGTCAAGCAGTACAACTGACCTCAGCGCTTCAGCCACAAATCCAAAAACCGATCCGCCAAATCCGTCGGGATGTTCGCCGTCACGCGCGCATGCGTCTGCTGCTGCGTCACCTCAATCGCATCGTAGAGCTTCAACAATTCGGGTTTACTATCCGGCGTGTTCAACCGCCCGATTCCCACCACGCCCTTCACCATGTCATGAACGAACTTCGCATCGCGATCGGTCTTGCACGCGACATCCGCAAAGAAATCGAAGCCTTTGCTCAGATCCATGCCGATGGTCGCCGTATCCACCGATTTCAGAGCGCCCACGATGTTCGCCAGATTGCTGTTCGGCGGGACATTCGGGTTGATCGCGTCCAGCCCGCCCGTCAGCGCCGCCCAGATCTGATCGTTGGCTGGTATCGCTCGGACCAAATCGCGCAATGCCGGCGGCAAACCGCGTCCCGAGCCGCTACCCTGATCGATCAGCGACCGAACCTCATCCGTAGTTCCCGCCACGGCCGTCGACGCGTTCCAAAACACAATCGCCGCCTGCTGGTTGCCGAAGAGGCGATGGTTCTTGTAAGTGACACCCTTCTGCCCTTGCGCCTCCAGCCGCGACTCCAGATCGGCAACGTTGAACTTTCCGCGCGCCATCAGCAGGCCGTGTTTGCCGTTGGAGCACGACAGGATCTGCGACAAATCCTTGCGGGGATCGAGGCCAGTCTGCCGTGCGAAATCGTCGAGCTGCGGCAGCGGAACCCGGCTCAGCAGCTTCTGATAAACCGATGTCTCGCGAATTGCATCCAGGTTCGCGCCCACCACGAACACCGTGTCCGCGGGAATCAAAGCTTCGAGCGATGGGTCGATGCGCAACGATTCCGGTTTTTTCGGCTGGCACGCCGCCAATACCAGACACGCCGCTACCGCACACAGGCTGCGCATCAAAAATCCCTCCTCGAAAAGATCCACAGAGCTCCGGCCAACACCACCACGCCGAACAACGCCGAAGTCCAGATCGGCATGTAGCCCTCGAAGGTACGGTCCTGAATCGCGGCTAAAGTCATTTTGCCCAAATCGTATACCTTGGGCAGCGCGTAATACAGCGTCCTCCAAATCTGCCGCGACCATTCCGACGACAGCAGCTTCAACATCGTGCTGGTCTGCGCCAGGATCGGACTCATGATCATCAGCGCCACCGTCACCATCGTCGCCAGCGCCGCACTCTCAAACAACACGCCGATGAACACCACCACCGAGAGCAGTACCGCGAATACAAACACCGTGGTGGCGATGGAGATCAAAAATGCCGGCGACCAAATTCCCGTCTTCACCCCGAGAATGGTCCATACGCCCAGCACCAGGAACGCGACGTTCGAGGCAACCACCAGCACGTTGCCCACGTAGCGGCCAAGCAAAATGTGCGTGCGCGAAACCGGCTTCGAGAGCAGCAGTTCGATCCGGCCCGGTTCCAGCACGCTCGGAATCAGGCCCGCCGATGCGAACACCGCCAGGAACATCCCCCAGGTGTAAAGAAAAGTCGCGATCCCGCCATAGACGCCGCGCACCAGCCGGTCCACATCCGCCGTAGGGTTGGCTGTCCTGCCAAACAGCGATACCGCCGCCAAGCCCCCTTCGACAATATCGATCTTCAGCAGAAACAAGAAGAACAAAATCATTAGCGCGGACAGCCCGAAGAGCCCCCAAAAAATCTTGCGCGCCAACGCTTCGCGGAACGTATCGCGGATCAGAGCGATGCTGGTGCCGATCATTTCTCCACCGTCCTCACGAAGACCTCTTCCAGGGTGCTGGTGGTGGGCGCCAGCGCTTCAATGTCGCACCGCTGCGCACGCAGCAGATCCACCGCCTCGTTCACCAGCTCCCTCGTGGAGAACTGAAAATCGATCAGCTCCTCCCTCGACGCCATGGATGTCGCCTTGCCGCGCAGTTCCTCAATCAAGGCCGGCGGCGCGTGGGCCACGGTCAGACGATAGCCCTTCCCCGCCGTCAACTCGTGCATCTTGCCGCTGAGCGCCACCTTGCCTTTATGCAGAATCGCAACTTCCCGGCAGAACA
>DASQGY010000007.1:0-24208 GCA_035632375.1 Bryobacteraceae bacterium
TGCGGTGGCGGCGAATTCCGTGGCGGCGGCGGACGCGGATTCTCCGGCGGCGGCGAATTCCGTGGTGGTGGACGAGAGTTCCGTGGCGGCGGCGGATTCCGCGGCGGGCGGGGCTTCGACCGTGATGATCGGTTCCGCGGAGGCCGTGGCTTCTCCTTCGGCTTCTACGGCGCGCCCTACTATTACGGCGGCGGCTACTACGATCCTTACTACTACTCCGCGCCTTGCAATCCCGCGGGCTACTACGATCGCTGGGGCAACTGGCGATATTACCCCGGTTGCTACGTCGATCCGTATCAGTATTAGAATCTGAGAATGAATCGGGCGTGGCTGGTGGCAGCATTGCTGTTCCTCGCGAACGACATCTGTGCCCAGCCGGCCGCGCCAATTCTTCGGACTCGGCAGCAACGCGCGTTCCGAACCGTGATCCGGGAGGCGGCGGCGAAGGGCCCGAACTTTGCCGATCACTACACCATCGCGCAATGGGGATGTGGCGCCGGCTGCGTCTCCATGGCGGTGATTGATTCAAAAACCGGCCGCGTGGACGACGGCCCGTTTCGCGTTTTGTCGACGGAGAGTTCGGAACCCCTGACCTTTCGTCTCGACAGCAACCTGCTTACAGTCCGCGGCTGCCCGGAAGAGAAAAACTGCGGTTCCTATTTCTACGAATGGACCGGTGCCCGCTTCCGGTTGCTGCGCAAGACTACGGCGCGCGAGTAAGAAAATACTGGCGGATGGCCCACACCGCTCCCGCGGCCATCAGCAGCGCCAGAGTGCTCCACGGCGCAAATGGACAAGCCGAGAAATAGCCAAGATCGTTGACGCGCGGCGTCGAGCCGGGCAGCAAGGTCCAGACGGCCAAGCCAACCAGGATCACGATCAAAATCAGCAGAATCGTTTTCAGCGACATCAAGCAGTTCTCCGATCAAAAGCCCGCGAGACGAACACTCCTACTACGATCACCACCAGGCAACCAACCACGTTGTACCAGAGGAAGGAGATTTTGGTGAATAGATTCGCGGCGAAGATGGCCGCTTCACCGGCTATGACTCCGCAGAACGCGCCGTTCGCCCCAACCTTCTTGAAGAAGAACGCCAGCACGAACACTCCCAACAGCCCGCCGTAAAACAACGATCCTACAATATTTACAGCCTCAATCAGCGCGCCGAAGTTCTTTCCGAACTGCGCAAACACTACAGCATACGCCCCCCAAAACACCGTTGCGAAGCGCGACGCCATCAGGTAGTGGCGATCCGTCGCCTGCTTGTTGACGTGGCGGCGGTAAATATCGATGACCGTCACGGTGGCCAGCGAATTGATCTCGCCGGAGGTGGAGGACATCGCGGCCGAAAAGATGACGGCGATGATCAGCCCAACGATCCCGGCCGGCAAGTAGTGTGTGACGAAGGACAGGAAGATGTAGTTGGTGTCGTGGAAATCCTTGCCCACCAATTGCTCGCCGGCGGCGTGTGCGCTCTCCAGCTCGCGCTGCGCATCCCGATAGTTGGATAGCGCCTGCGGGGCGCCTTGCGATGCGAGATACTTCTCGGCCGCATCCTTGCGTCCGGCGAAGGCCTGCTCATAGCGTTTCTCCACCGCACGAAAGTTGGGATCGCTCTGGATGTGCCGCAGCTCCACCGGCTGGAACAGCACCGGAGGCTGGGCGAAAATGAAAAACACGAAGACCATCGCGCCGATGAAGAGGATGAAAAACTGCATCGGGATTTTCGCCATGGCGTTGAAGATCAGGCTGAGGCGGCTTTGGGCGATGGACTTGCCGGTGAGGTAGCGCTGCACCTGCGATTGGTCGCAGCCGAAATAGGCCAGCGCCAGGAACATGCCTCCGATCAGCCCGCTCCAGACGTTGTATCGGTCGTTCAAATCGAAGTGCAGGTTCACGGCATTGAGCCTGCCGGCCGCGCCCGCCAGCGAGACCGCGTTCGAGAACGAAATGTGCGGTGGCAGGAGATGGATGGCCATTACCAGGGCTATGATCAAGCCGCACAGGATCAACATCATCTGCTGCACGTCGGCCCAAGTAACCGCCTTGATGCCGCCGATCGAGGTATAGGTCACCACCAGCGCGCCCATCAGAATCGTGGTCAGCCGGTCCGGCCAGCCCAGGATCACGGACAGCACAACGGCGGGCGCGTAGAGCGAGAGTCCGGCGGCCAAGCCGCGCTGGATCAGAAAAATCGCGCTCACCAGCGCGCGCGTCTTGGCGTCGAAACGCTTCTCCAGATATTCGTAGGCGGTGTACACATTGGCGCGATGGAAGATGGGCACCGCCGTGGCGCAGAGAATCACCATGGCGACGGGGAGTCCGAAATAAAACTGCACGAAGCGCATCCCGTCGGTGTAGCTTTGGCCGGTAGTGGAAATGAAGGTGATGGCGCTGGCCTGCGTGGCCATGATGGACAAGCCCATCGCGTACCAGGGCATGGTCTTTCCAGCCAACAAATACTTGTTGACCGTGGTGCTGCCGCGGCCGCGATAGAGTCCGTAGCTGACGATAAAGGCCAGCCACCCGAACATGACGATCCAGTCGAGTGGTCTCATGGAGCGTAGGCGCGGCTGAACAGATAGAAGCCCAGAATCACGACGAAGAGATAGCAGAGGACGAAAATGTACACGTTGCGCCATGCGCCGAGGAACGGTGGAGGCTCGTCGATCACTACTTTGTGAGGTTGTTCGGGGGGTGTTGGCAAACTCCAAGAATAACAGGCGGCAGGAGACCCCTGCCAAAGGTGGCTTGCACGCCCTTTTGCTGTCGACAAACGTCGAACCTGCATCAGCGTTCTAGGATGATTTGCAATAGGTGAAAGTTTCTAACGCTCCCTTTTTAATTCTCCTCCCAACACGCTCCGCCACAAACAGAACTTCGAACGGAACTGGCCGAGGGCGCTCCCCACGAAGAGGTTCAGTTGGTCACCTCAACACTTTTGTTATTGCAAAGGCCGAGCGGTTTTCATCTCCTTAGCGTAGCTACAACTGCTATTGTTAAACTGATTACCCGAGGTTGAGAAAACATCCGGCGAAATCTTCGGCGAATCAGACCGGCACGATTTTCTGGCTTCATCTGGCGATGTTTTCGGGCCCCATCACATTGCGCCGGGGCAAGATAATTGGCACGGCAGGACATCTGTTTTGTCCGGACTAAGAAAAAACGGATCAAGAAGCTGTAAAATATAAATCCTGACTTGAAGGAAAAGGATACATGCTTAGGAAGCTCTACCGGTGGGGGCCGTCTCCGTCCGTCATTCGCAAATCGTACGTCTGGGTCGGTCCGCCGACGTCTCGGCCGTCACCATACACAGTAGCGAAAGAAGACGCATCCTTCCGCGTGGTGACACGGTCCGTCGGCGATCCGGTCATACGCATTGAGTCGGGACCCGTTTGGCTGCACAACGCACCGGCCCGCAAGAGGTTTTTCCAATCGCTTGCCCGAACGACCTCCGACTTGGTGGGCGAAGCCAAGCGTTGCGGTGGGTTCATTATCCCGTGCGGTATCCGAGTAGGAAATTTCCGGTGGGATCAAGTTTTAGATTCTGATCTGTACGGAGTAGAAACAGCGAGTCTTGAAGAGCAGACGATGTATGCTAATCTCCTCCGGCTATTTACTGACTGCCTCATAGCCGCTGGCGGGCGCGGCGGTATCCAGCCGGACGGGTCGCTTACCGGAAAATCGAGACTTCGCATTGAGTCGATCGGGCTCTTCTCGCCACGCGTTTGGATTTCGACTGAACCCCGGTTCCTGGCTCTCGCGGAAGGACAGATGCGGGCCGACGAGGGGATTCCAAGCCTCGACTCGCTTGAAATCGTTCCGCGGTCCGACGCTTTGTCATTCGGTGTTCTGTCGTCGCTCGTTGATGCTCAAGCATTTTCACCTTCGGTTCGGGCGTTCTCTATTCTGCACCAAGCAATCTACCTTCGGGCCAGGAGGATGGTCGGCACGCGGACTTCGCCCTCATCTCTACGGCAAGACGTACTCGAACGTAATCGTTCACGGGCGGTGTCAGACGGACTGCAGGCGCGCTTCGAACCTGGGTTCAAGCTTGCCAGCACAGCCTTTCTCGACCTTGTCGAGTCTCTCCGAGAGGAACTGCAGGTTTTAGAGGTTGAAATCGAGGAACTCGCGCCGGTACTTCTCGGAGTGCATTTGCGCAGCTTGGGGTACGGCGCTCTGCAGACCGAGAACGAGTTGCTTCAAGAAACTGTTCGGACTTCCATCAGAGCTCAACGTCCGCCAGAGGAAGGGCTCGCTGAACTGATCGCACGAGCCGGGCTGCGCGATGTTCTGCTTGAGCGAAATCAGCAATCGTACAAGGCCGCCACATCCGAACTTATGGCATGGTGGGAGTCGTGGCTTAAGTCATCCGCTCCCGAGATACGTCACAAACCGAGCCGCCCGCCTATCGACCGACACGCGGAGCGCGGTCATGGAAAAGGTAGTCGCCCCGGTGGGCACCGTTTTTCTAACCGCGAAAGCAAGCCCGGCGAGATCCTCTTAGAACTGTTCGACCAAACGCGCCACAGGGTCGCAAGCATTCCTGAACGCGTCGCATTGCTGCGGTCGTTCCGATCTCGTGCCGCAACGGTAAACCTCGGGTTGGCGATGTCTCAGATTCCATCGGGTCGACGAGCCGCGATCGCGTCATGGATTGGCCCCAATTCCGGTAAGGTGAGGGCGTTTACTCCGGATAGCCGGTTTTGGGGTAACCCGCTGGCGGCTGAGCCCCTTGCACAATGCCGCAATACGGGTATGGCACTGATGGCGGTTGAGGTTCAGCAGAGAGATGAAAGGCAACTGCAGGACTGGCTCTCCGAACTCCGGAAACAACTCCCGGCGGGCATAGAGATGTTGAACTGGGCTCGCCCCACGTTTCAGGGTAAGCTCAGGCAGGAACTGATCCTGATCGGAATAGGCGAGGATGGAAAATGAGCGCCCCTCCGGTCGAGATCACTCTTGACGTTCGCGGTTTGCGGGAAGCTCCTCGCCGTCCCCAGGAGATCGTTCAGGCATGGGACGAGTGCGTCGTTCAGATATACGGTCGCACTCTGCACGTCGGCGATGCCGGGCAGTTGCTCACACCAAATCGCGGCATGCTCTCGTTTGTTGTAATCGGGGCCAGCGAACCGGTAGTCGTGACAGGCGATACGACCTTTTCAATTCACAGTCTAATTGAGGTAGCTCCAGCCGCTCCGGCGTGCACGGCCTGTGCCGCCAGCGGCCACATTCGGCCTGGGTTCTTTCGCTGCCAGCAATGCACGGCGTCTGCTCCCGAAACCGGCCTATGTTTCGATCACGCTCGCCTGCTCACGAACGCATTCCGGAAAGGCCGGGTCATCGCTACCTGCGATCAGCATCTGCCGAAGTGCAACTGCGGCGATGTGGCCGTTTTCTGGTGTCTGGGTCCGGGGTGCCGCGGCCGGTCAGCGTGGTGTGCCCGGCATCGAGTTCAGCATGCCAACTCGCACGAGACGTATTGCCCAGGTTGTTACGAGCGTGTCTACCCAGCGTGCACCGTGAAAGACTGTAGTGAAGTTGCGCACAACGCTTGCGAACACGTTGATCCTGAACGTGGCGAACCTTGCGGCCGCAGAGTATGCAATATTCACGTGGCGCGTTGGCAGGTCTTTGGGTATGAAAAGATCGGTTTGGCCCGGTGCCAACAACATCGTGCGATTCGCTCACTGTCAGACGTCGACGTGGCATGGCAGATAGTTGCGGGAACCGCATTACGACACGAACGCGGCGACGAAAACCGGTATCGCCTGCCTTCACTCCCCTCACTCAAGAACATTCTGCTGAAAGCCCGTAGACAGCAATATTCCGCGCAATCTGTCCTCGTTTTTTTCTTGCAGGTCGAGGATCAACTGACGTCCATTCGTCAACAATCCAGTTTGCACGAGAGAATGCTGCGCCTGATCGCCCGCGAAAAGCCCCGCTGGAGCGAGCAGGGTGAAAGAGAAAGGGACGAGTTTTCAACTGGTGCCCAGGTTCTCGAACGGCTTAAGCAGGTTCTCCAATCCAGTGGCCTCTCTGACGTGGCCGCTGCTGTTCAGATGTCGGATTATCGGCCGCGGTTCATCAAGGGCCCGCCTCCTAGGCCCGCTCTTTTCGTCCGCTTACCAGACCACCTGCGTTCCCGTTTCATCGGGAGGCAAGGAGCAATGATAAAGACTCTGTCGCTGCAGTTAGGCGTGGAGTTAAAGTTGGAGCAACTCAAATGATATCGGGCAATATATCCAACCTGAACTGGGTGACTCTGCCAGCTCCCTGTTCACTTCGTATGGAAGAGGTGCTCATCAGCCCAGATCGTGTTCCATCCACGGTCGTGGGGCTGCTAGTTGCCTATCCGGGAGAACCGGCGGAGACCATTGTTCCGGTTGTTGTCTATCCGAACCCCGCGGTTCCCCCTGGCGCGCTGGTTACCAGTGAGGATTTGATGAAGAAGATTGGTCTCTGGGGTGTAACACATCCCCATTGGGTGTTGCGCTTCTCCGGATTTGACAACTCATATGCTCAGGAGGTTTGTCTCGAAATCGCCTCGGATGAATCGCTTGACCAGGCAACGCGAGTTCTCGCCTCATCGTCTGAGCTCTCCGGCCGCATGGTCTATCTGCCAGCGAATGCATCAGTGACCGGCCAGTTGCTCGAAATCGAGAGCATACCGTTTCGCATCCGTTCTTTGTCGCCAACGCCTGTACGCGATAGCGTGTTCGTGATCGATGCCTCCCATACGCGTGCCTCTTTGTTTGCGTCCAGTCAACGTGTCGGCGTGGACATAGTGATTCTTGCAGATTGCAGCGGCTCGATGAGCATAGCGGATCTCTCGGAGATCGTAGAGGGGGAAAGTGCCGCACAATCACTTCTTCAGCGATTCGCAAGTGCTCTGAACAGCACGCAAGTACGCTATGTACCGCGCATCCATGTGCTTCGAAGAGCCCTGCTCGACTTGGTAGACCGCCGTCTACGACTATCAGGTTCTTCCTCACGAATCGCGCTAGTCGGTTTTGGGACGTCTTCCCGGTTGTTGTTCCCTTACCAAGAAGGAATGCTTCAGCTCGATCAAGCCACGCCCATAGAGAGTCTGCGCCGCTTCCGCGACATCATCGCCACGCTCCAAGCGGACATGGGCGGGACTCGCATCGGGCTTGCGATTTCATTCGCAGCGTCGCACCTTTCACGCTACGGTAATCCAGCCAATGAACGATTGATCGTCTTGCTGTCTGACGGCGCGGACTGGACTCCTGCAAAGGCGGACCAGACTGGCGAGATTCTTGAGCAGGTGAGTGAAGAGCCTGTGTCCCTCATGGAGCACCTGCACGAGACAATGGGCATCCATATCCAGGCGATCGGTATCAGCAATGATCGAGTTTATGATGAGTATCTCCGGCGCAGCGGCAAGACAGACGTTAACGTCGGGAACCGCCCGAATCATGCTCTTCTCGAACGGCTAGTTGCGGTCGGCGGCGGCGACCCCGCGCGCACCGGAGACGCACAGGTGATCGAGGAATATTTCCAGACCTTGGCTGCTGGCGTCACTCGGCAGATCTCGTACCCTGCCTCGCGGAAAGGTCCTCCACAACTCAATCCCGACGAACGTGCGCGTATGATTCGTGAGAGTACATCCGACCGGGTTCCAGCAACCGAAACAGTCGTTGTCGAGGATGCAGAGATCACCGCGCTTGCGCGCGAGTTAGAGAGTCTCTATGCGGAGGCCAATCGGCGCACGCTCAGCCTCGTCGGCCAGCGTCTGTTCAATCCTTCACCCGAAGCTTCTACGGAGCTCTTCCGCGACCGTATCTCGCTAGCGACGACATCATCGAGCGCGTTCAAGCTGTTCATCAGCAGTTTCTGGTCCGTGTTCGACGATAGCCTGATTCCCTCGGTGCGACAGCGTGCGGGCAATCCACCTCCACCGCTTGATGAGATCCGAAGCTTCCTTTATAGCTCGCGTTTCAACGAAGTACAAGTGCTGCGGAACTTCATCTTTCATGATGGCTTGCGCGGCGATGACGCGGGCGAGCGGGCACTGCGGGCCGGCGAGATTCTGGCACGCCACACAGGGCAGAGATCACTTGGCGACGATGATGCGGGCGGCTGGTGTCGGCTCCAGAAAGGACTGATCAGCACAGTAAGAGATGTGGTCAAAGCTGTTGTCGCGAAGCTGGAAGCCTTCGAGCGCACGCATACGGGACCTCCTCCCGGAGAGGACCTCATTGTCCGCGGTTGGTGAGAGAAGGTACTCGCTGATCGAGTGCGCCCTTCGGCGGTGACGGGTGGATGATCACAGGGTGGAGCCTATCCGGCGCGTGAAGAAAATCTTTCCACTCCCAGGCGAACCCGGCTGCCAGCCACAGCAGCAAAGCTAACCAAGTGGCGGCCAGCAAGCTGCGAGTTCCAGGCGTCCCCCGCATCACTTGGCGGTGATGCCGTATAACCGTAAGTAAAGCCAGTACACTTAGCCCTGCCACGCCAAGGAAGGTATACTTGTGATTAAATTCCGCAGTCGTGCCGAGAATGTGTGCGAGCTCAGCCGTGTAGACCGTCACGATGAAGATTTCGATCAACCCGAGCCGCCGCCGCGTCTCTTCCTGCGCCTGGAGCATTTGGTGCTGCTGTAGCGCCAACTGGTTCTGGCGCTCTAGCATCTGGCCCTGGTGCTCCGCCTGCTCAGTCTGACGGGCCAGCATAGCTGCCTGGCGGTGGGCTTGCTCGGAAGCCTGCGCATCACGAAATACGCGGTGGAGACTGGCGATGGTTTCAGGTATGCGCTGGGCTCGCTGCGCGAGCCGATAGCAACGATTAACCGCCTCGCGACGACTTACGTCGATCAATTGAGCAGCCGCCTCGAATTCGGTAAAGCGTTCCCAAATATCGCTTATTGAGACCCGGTCGAGCCTCCGCCTCACAGCCTCTTCAAGAAAGGAGTGAGCGATAAGCCGCTCGGTTACGGTTGCCAGGAAAGCCGTACAATACTTGCGCTGGACGCCCTCCACGCGATCTGCATCGAATGATCCGCCTGTGTCATCACGATCCCACTGATCCGCAACAAAATGGGCACCCCCGAGGTACGAATACGCGGCCAAATGATTGGCATTCAGCACTTCATTCGGCAAGCCCAGATTATCGGGTGCGGCCGGAGCGTGATCGGCCTCCTCGATCTGAGCAAATGCCACCAATTCCTGAGCGTATGCAGAGCGCAGTACCGGATCGGCGAAACTGGTGTGCTTGTCGAAGCGTAAGACAGTATGGACAAGAAACTGGTTCTGTTCGTAGTTGGCGATGGACGAATGTATCGGATCCAGCAGCAGATCGCGAACTTCAACGAGTGTGAACGGCTGGCCGGGCCTGCCTAGGCGACCTTCCAACGGATCTGTCAACCAGTATTCCTTTTCGAGTGGAAGCTCACCCGAAGGCGCGAAAGCGTCCAGATCGGGATGAGGAATCCGAAGAACCGGGGTTCGATACTTCATATGCGACAAATGGTACTGGAGCGCGCGGACTTCCGTGACATCAAGTGCTGGATGTCCAGCGAAGCAAATCGACAAGAAGCCAACACGCCCATGCAGCACAATCAGTTCGATCCCGTATTTGTAATCGAGCGACAACGGAACGGCGTTCGGGCGGGCCTGCGTCGACTGTGGAGTGCGGGCTACCAGTTTGCGCCACCTCTCTTCTGCGGCACCGTTGGGAACGATAGCGACAGCGCGCCGGAACCAAGATTCCGCGAGCTTCGGAGTCAGGCAGAAAGAGCGAACTGCCGATTCGGCACCATCGTCAGGAAACAGAAATTGGACGGTCTCGCGGAGGGTCTCCTCTGTATACTTCGGATGCAGCTTTTCCTGCCTCCATAGCGGAGTCCCATCGACGGTCGCACCCGTGAGCCTTTCAGCGAATTCCTGATCTATCGGCACCTTCAGATGAATCGGCAGCAGCAACCGGATGCTAGAGTGACTGGGGGCGGGAAGACTCATGGCCGGTCCGAAGTGTGTATATACCCAGTGGGGGGCGCGCAAGATACATGTGTCAGGGGCCGACGGTCATTGCGCCGCGCCAAACATTCCGGTTTTCCGTGTGCTTCACAGAATGAACACATATGATCATAATTTACGGCAAGTGGCCGAAATGCCAGCCGCCTGTAAAGCAGTCATTGGTCGGGAGCGAAAAATTCTCGGACTTCGTCATCGTGTCTCACAATGACACTCTCGATTTCCTTCAAAAGAATGGAAAGATACTGCCAAAAGGCGAGGACCGTGTCGGCGCTCTCCTTCCATTCCATCAGCAAGCGATCATTCGCGTGGGCCAAGTCATTACGCAGGTCGACGAAACGCTGCCATCCACCGGTTACCTTGAGCGGCCTTTGCTGTTCGGTTAACGCGATTGTATACACCGCAAACAGATCGGTAAGAGTAACCTTGTCCGGTGCTCGGGAGATGTTAGCGCGAGCATAGATCTGCTGGCGATCTAGATGCAAGCGGCCTAGATACTCCTCGTGATTCTCTCTTAGATATCGCTCGATCACCCTACAAAACTGATAGAGTACCGCGGCCATGTGACTACTCTTCCGCTTGTAGGCACCCAAGAGGAAGTCGTGGAGGAAGTTCCTGGCACCCGAAGAGATGTCCTGGTTGCGTTTTTGCGTAAGGTATTGTTCAATCTCTTCTGCTGTATCCGATGACTTCGGGTACATTTCAGGGAGAATCGACCGAGCGAACAGGTCCTGACCCTTCAGCTCATCAAAGGTTGCAGGTGAGAGGCGTGTGTTCCCAAATATTTCATGAGTTGAATGAGAAAGATAGGTTTCGGTGCTGGCTCCATCACCCTTGAATGTTTCGCCGATCCAATTAGGGAGGGACTGAATTCGGAAGAAGTCGGAAACTTCCGCTTTCACTATGAAGTCACAGAACCCATGGCCGTAGTCAACGGCATAGTACTTAAAATCTGCGTTGTCATTGAAAAACTCCTTAAGCTGCGAGACGACAAAGCGGCGCTTCGTCAAGTCTAATTCGGCGCCCGGGAATTTGAGGGTTACAAAAAAAGTGATACGTCCCTTATGGGACGCTTTACGCTCCCGAACTGCAATCAGTCTCGCCTGTCGAGCTCTATGATAAAGTTCCGGATCGAGGCCATCCTCGATCTTTTGAATCTTGTCCGGTCCAAGGTGCCGCAGTAGCCGCAACTCTGGGGATGATGGGTTCGAGAAGTACCAACGCGCTCCGATGTCATCAACAGAAAAGTGCAACAGGCGGTCGACTCCAGCTATGTATTGGCCGTGCTCCAGCCATCGTCGAAATCGTTCAACCAGACTCGCGTGAAGCCACGCTCTGATTAGTACGTCATGCTGGCCAAAAATGCGATAACCACGTACGCTCGCCAACCGGTGTTCTTTGCAGAGTGCTTCGAGCGCTAGTTTCACTCTATCTGGCTCGAATGGCCGGACCCGAAGCAGAAAGAAATTGAGCGTTTCGCCAAAATGATGATGGACAGCTTCGTGCCAGGCGTTGCCGTCCCAGAAGTGCTGGACGTCCTTACGAGCCAACGATGTCGCATTTCTCTTTCGGGAGCCAATTCTATTCATGGGTATGAACGCTGTGGAATACAGTGACGTGCCTGGAATTCCATTTTCATCAAGGATCGTATATTATTCTAACAGGACAGATTGTGCAACGTGGCGGCTGGAAAGAGCGGCTATTGTACCTTCGCTGCGCTCAATAGGTTCGCGAAGATGCGGTATGCGCCTGGGACTCCGGCGGGGAGTTCGCGGAACCACGAGAAGGCCGTGAAGACGTATGCGCCTTTGCCGTAGGGCGTGTAGAGCGTCGCGCCTTTCAGTGGCTTTTCGCCGGGGTCGTGGGTTTCGAAGAGCGCCTGGTAATGCGGGTCCCATTCGGAGGCGAAGTAGAGGCCGCGCTCCTGCACCCAGTCGTGGAAGTCTTTCGCCGAGATTTCGTTCGGCTTGTGCAGCAGTGCGCAATCGGCGCTTAAGGGTTCCACCGGCGCTTCTTCCACGGTGACGCGCTCGCGGCCGATTTTGAGCGGGTAGGGGCCGATGTGCGCTGTGGTCGTGGGGTCGCCGCCGCCGAAGCCGCCGTCCAGAGTGTTGTATTGCACCACCATCGTTCCGCCGTTCTTGACATAGTCGAGCACGCGCTCCTGATTGGCGCGAAGGTCGGGGCGGGTGTTGTAGGCGCGGACGCCGGTCACAATCGCGTCGAACCGGCTGAGATCGCCGTGCGCCAAATCGTCCGGGCTCAACAGAACCACGTTGGCGCCCAGTTGTCGCAGCGCTTCCGGCATCTCGTCGCCCGCGCCCATCACGTAGCCGATGTTTTTCGACAAGAGGCGAACGTCGGCGCGCACTAGCTCAGTCTTCGCGGGCGGGAACAGTACCTGCGGCGGGATGTGCGAGTAGTTGATCACTTGCATCTCCACTGCTGTTGTTCGATCGCCCAATTGAGCGCTGACTTCCAGGTCGCCTTTGGCATCTTGCGACGGCGGAGTGAGACGGAAAGACAGCGACGATTCCTGGTTGGCGTTGGCCAGATGGAAATCCTGCGAAGCAGGCGTAGCGGCGAAACCGGAAGGCATCTGAATCCGCACACGGCCGTCTGCGCCCGGCACGTTGGCTTTTACCTGCACCTCGAGACTCTTGGCCGTGCCGTTCGGAAATAACAGCGCGGTTGCCGGCAACTGCAGCGCGACCGGTGGTTCCACGATCACGGGCCGCGTTAATTCGCCTTGCGACCGTTCGACGTAGCGGTGCACCACGGGCCTCACCACTTCGATCGGCTCCGAATCGACGCGCAAGTGGAAGTGCGCCTCGAGCAGCGGCGGATTCTCGGCCAGGCCAATTTCCAATTGATTGGAGACTGCGTAGGTGTCGCCCTGCTTCGGCTCACGCAACCAGTAGGGCTGCGAAAGAGGCGCTGTCTGAGGCACGGTCACGTTCAAATTGAAAGCTTTCGGCTCGTTGAACGGCAGTGGTCCGGGCTTGTCGTTCTTGGCCACAGCCGACGCGATGCCGTCTACTTCGACCGACTCCACTTCCACCGCCACTCGTTCGCGGTCAATTGCAGTGGCATTTATCTTGAGCGCACCGCCGGGCACTGTCGCGTATTTGTCGGCGGTGGCTTCGAGCCACAGTCCGGAGCACAGCGCGATGGCTTCGTCGAGGTCACGGCGTTTGGGATCGGCCAAAGGGCCATGCAATGCGGCTAGCAGTTTCCTGGCTTTGATCAGCAGCGGTACAGTTTTCTCCGGATGCTGCGGATCGAACGCACGCGCGGCCTCAGCCAGCAGCTCGCCGACTGGACCGCCGCCGGGTATCCGATTCCAGGAGAGATCGACGCCGTCGAACGCGTCTTGTTTCGCCGGCGCACCCGCCACCAACACCAGAAAATTCTTCGCCGAACCGCGCCGCTCGGATGCGCCCATCCCCTGGCTGCGATGCATGCTGCGCGACATCCCCGCGATTTCCGCGTAGGAATGGCCCAGCACCGGATCGTAGTCGCCCGGATCGATGGCCACCTTATCCGGCAGCTTTGCTTGCTCCTCTTCCTGCTGGCGAGTGAAGGCGAATGTATTCCACATCAGCCGCTTGGCCTGCCATGGTTCCACCCAGTGCAACTGCTCGGGAAATCGCTTGGGATCGGCGGCGGCGGTGAAGGCCTCCTTGCCGAGGATGGCCGAGACCTGATGCTGCCCGTGGCCGTCGCGCGACGTACCGGTAAAGCGCAGCACGATTACGTCGGGCCGGAAGCGGCGGATCACCCAAACCACGTCGCTTAGAATCTTGTCGTGACCGCCCCACTTCTGGAATGTTTCGTCCGGCGTCTTAGTAAACCCGAAGTCGATGGCGCGGGTGAAAAATTGCTCGGCGCCGTCGATTCTGCGCGCCGCCAGCAGCTCCTGAGTGCGGATCACGCCCAGCGCGTCGCCCTGCTCCGGCCCGATCAGGTTCTGGCCGCCCTCGCCGCGGGTGAGCGAAAGATATCCCGTGCGTACCTTACGGCCGCGGGCGAAATAGGCCAGCAGGGCGGTATTTTCGTCGTCCGGGTGCGCGGCGATCATCAGCACGCTGCCCAGCACGTTTAACCGATCCAGCGCCAGTTTTGCTTCGGCCGCTCCTGAGAGTTCGCGCTGCGCGAAAGCAGGTGTAATGGAAGCGACAGTGAGGGTTACTACCAGGGATCGTTTGGCAAGCGAAATGCGTCTATAAAGTGTGAGGATCACGTATATAGAACATAATACGTGACCTGAGGAGGTTGTGGCATGAGCGCCGTTGAAAATCGGCCAGCGGGCTGGTGGGAAACCACCAGGCAATGGATCCGGGGAGCATCCAGGCGCAAAGCCGGCGGGCCGCGAATCGGGCTGGCGTTGGGTGGAGGATTTGCCCGGGGGATCGCTCACATCGGCGTTCTGCGCGCTCTGGAGAAAAATCGGATTCCGATTAGCATGGTGACCGGCGTGAGCTCCGGTGCAATTGTGGCGGCGGCCATGGCCAGCGGCTGCAGCTCCGACGATATCGAGAGAGTGGCGCTTTCGATGAAATTTCGGGATGTCGCGCGATGGACGCTGAGCGTGAAGGGCCTGGCGGGCAGTGAACGGATGATCGAATTTCTGGCGCGCCTTTTGAAGGTGAATCGCTTTGAGGACATGAAGGTCCCGCTGGGGATCGTCGCCACGGATCTGATCACGGGACGGGCGATTCAGTTTCACGGCAAGGGCGACGTGGTGGTTCCGATCCGGGCGAGTTGCTCGTATCCGGGCTTGTTCCTGCCGATTCGCTACCAGGGCAAGCTGCTGGTGGACGGCTTCGTTTCCATGGAAGTGCCGGCGCATCCATTGATCAAGATGGGCGCCGACCATGTGATTTCGGTCAACATTCCGAATCAGGACGGCATGGACGATTACGGCAACATGCTGTCGGTGATCAGCCGGTGTTTTCAGATCATGGGCGGGCGCACGGAACTCGACTGGAAGCGGTATTCGAGCGTGGTGATCACTCCGCCGGTGGCGAACATGGCCTGGGATTCGTTCGAAAGCGCGAAGAAACTGATCGAACTGGGCGAGCAGGCGGCGATGGCGGCGATGCCGGGAATCAAGCGGTGGTTGGAGTCGGGTGCGGACGAGGTGCAGGAGAAAACTGAGTCGCTGCCATTAGCAGTTTGACCAGCCTTAGTGGGGCGGACCCGGTGGTCCGCGGCCGACCCCCCGGTCGGTCTTATTGTTTGTGGAATGGCAAACTCGGACCAGGGGTCCGACGCGGACGAGGGCGTCCGCCCCACCACCTTCCGGTATATTAGTCTGGTTGGAAATCAAGCCAGACTCCTCACCTCGCGTGTGGCCACGGATCGCGGCGACGCTGCTGTTCTTTGCCGCGTTTGAAGGCCTGATCTTCCACACCAGGCTGTATCCTTCGATCGTCGAGCCCGACTCCACCACCGGCAGCGTTGAGCTTCGGATCCGCACCGAGGTGCGCCGGGCGAAGCAGGATCACAATCAGGTGCTGGCCCTGGGAAACTCGCGCATGAGTTTTCTGCCGCGTATCGCCAGCCAGGTGACACCGCCCACCGGTTACACTTTCGCCAGCGTCGCGGCGCCCGGCACATACACGCGCGGCTGGTATTACATCGACCGGTCTGTCGATCCTAATGTCCACACCTATGCGGCGATTCTTGTTCCTTCGGACGACTACGACGAGCGTGACAAGGCCACCGATCTCGACGATTATCAATGGGAGTTGAATTATCTGCTGGCACGTCTGGAGCTTCGCGATCTATTCGAGTTCGCCGCATCGCACCGTGACGCCTCGCGCAGGTGGGCTGCGTTCCGCGGCGTGCTGCTGAAGGGCTTCGTTTACAAGCGGGACTTTCGGGAATTTCTTCTGCATCCTCGGGAGCGGCTGGTGAAGGTGAAAGATCGGGACCTTCATTGGGCGCAGTGGGCGTACGACTACGCCGGAACGGAGGAGAGCCTCGCTGGGCTGGAGATCGACTGGCAGCAAGGGACCGCACAAATCCCGGAGCGCATTAGCGACGAGCAGCGCGAGGTAATCGCGGACACCATCCTGGCCGACCCTGGGCCCGATACCGGGCGGTCCACGGCATACTATCGCTACTGGTATGGGAAGATTTTGGATCGCTATCGCGGGTCGGGCACGAAAATCATTTTCCTGCGCTTGCCGCGCGGGCCGGTTTCTCCACCGCAACATCCACCGAAGCCAACAAGCGCCGTGCGACAACTTGCCTCGCGGCCGAACGTGACTCTTCTGGATGAGCACTTGTTCGATTCGCTGGAGCGCCCTGAGTTGTTTCAGGATCCTCTGCACCTGAATCGGCCGGGCATGGAGAAATTCTCACGCATGCTGGCGATCGAGGTGGCGAGGGCTCTGGGCCAACCCCAACACTAGCGAAACCATGCTGTTTAACACTCCCCAGTTCTGCATCTTTCTCGGAGTGGTATTAACGCTCTTCTACACAGCTCCGCGTTCCTGGAGAAAGTACATTCTACTCGCAGCCAGCTATTTCTTTTACATGTGTTGGATTCCCAAGTTCATTCTGCTATTGATGGCGTTGACGGCGATCGACTACACAGCGGCGCGCTGGATTGCGCGGACTGAATCGCCGCGGTCGCGGAAGATTGCTCTGATCGTCAGCCTGAGCGCGAACCTCGGGCTGTTGGGCTTTTTCAAGTACTACAATTTCTTCGCTGCAAATATCGCGCAGTTGTTGCGCCAGCCATCCGATGCACATGCTCTCAGCATCATTCTTCCGCTGGGAATCAGTTTTCATACGTTCCAGAGCATGTCCTATGTTGTGGACGTGTATCGCCGGGAGCAGGAGCCGATCGTCAACCCGATCGGCTACGCGCTGTTCATCTCTTTCTTTCCGCAACTGGTGGCCGGCCCCATCGTGCGCGCCCGCGAATTCTTCGGCGACTTTTATCATTGGACGCGTCCGGGCTCAGCGGATATTCTGAACGGCTTGCTGCTGGTCTTGCTGGGGCTGACCAAGAAGATGGCCGTCGCGGACCAGTTCGCGCAAGTAGCGAACGGGTACTTCAAAGATGTAGGCGCGCATCCGGGTATGTTGACCGCTTGGTCGGGCGCGATTGCCTTCGGCATCCAGATCTATTTCGATTTCTCCGGCTATACCGACATGGCGATCGGAATGGCGCGGCTGTTCGGATTCCATTTTCCGGTGAACTTCCGCCGGCCTTACCTGGCGCGGAGCATCACCGATTTCTGGCATCGCTGGCATATGTCGCTGTCGCGCTGGCTGCGCGATTATCTCTACATTCCGTTGGGTGGGAATCGGCACGGCAAGCTCGCCACGTATCGCAATCTGATGATCACTATGCTGCTGGGCGGATTGTGGCACGGCGCGAGCTGGAACTTTGTGGTGTGGGGCGGCTATCACGGGCTGCTGCTGAGTATCGAGCGGATGATGGGCGTGAAGAGATCGGGTGACCGTTGGTCCGTTTTTTATCCGCTACGCGCGCTGGCGACATTTGGGCTGGTGACCGTCGGCTGGGTTTTCTTCCGTGCGGTGACGTTCGCCGATAGTCTTCACGTCTTGGGACAGATGTTTACCGGAGCACTGGGAACGATGTTGATCCCGCCGTGGATGATCGCTATGGCGGCGATCACGCTACTGCTCGCGGTGTTCGAGGAAAAAAGGGAGTGGTTCCAGAAGATCGCTCTCGGCCCGGCTTGGTCGTACGGGATCGCGTGCGCAGTGCTGTTGCTGTGTGTGGAGCTGATCGGGTTTACAGACACTGCGGTGCCATTCGTGTATTTTCAGTTCTAGTGCCTTCTAAAGAGGTAGCTGAAAAATGCTTGCGATCGTTTTAAAACATATACAGGCTAAAGCCTGTGCTACCAACTTGCTGATAAGTGTCTGAGGGTGGCACGGGACATTGGAGACTTCATGTGCCACCTTTTCGCAGTAGCTTGTCAGCGATTGGTGGCGCCGGCTTCAGCCCAATGCCGTTAAGTTTTCCGGCCGGCTCGGGAATCAAACATTTCACAGTGCTAATGTGTTGCCACTGAAATATCAGATGCGGCAACTGCAATCCGCCGAGCGTCGGCACGAGTGCCGACGCTTGCTTCTCAGCGATTGGTGGCGCCGGCTTCAGCCGGTGGGAAGACTAGACGTTCGACGATCACCACGTCCCGCCACTGGCCATCCAGTTTGCCGTGCTTCTCATAGACGCCGACCTCGCGGAATCCCAGCTCGCGGACCAAGCTGCGGCTCGCCGTATTTTCGGGGAAGATGCGCGATAGCAGTTTCCAGAAGCCGACTTGTCCGGCCGCGTGAATCAAGGCCTGCAATGCCACGCGGCCCGCGCCGCGGCGGCGAAACGGCCGGGCCACGTAGACCGAAGTCTCCGCGATCCCCGCATAGCATTCACGAGGCCGGTAAGAGGAGGTCGCCGCGAAAGCGATCACTTCGCCATCCTCCTCCACGACGACAATGGGATGCATGCCGTCGAACCAGCCGCGGATATCCTCGGCCGATCGCGGGCGCGTTTCAAAGGTCGCGACGCGATCCGCAATCCCCTGGTTGTAGATGCGCGCCATGGCTTCCGCATCTTCCACTTTGGCCGGACGCGCAGTCATCGGCGCGCTACGGTGACCGCCGAATGATGAACGGGAAAATTCACCGACCGGGCGATGAAGCAAAGCTCGTGCGCTTTGGCATGCAACGCTTCTACTTCCGCGATCCGCGTTTCGTCCGTAATGGTGATCCGTGGGTGTAGCGTCACCTCCGTGAAGCGGCCGCCGCCGTCTGGCTCTTCAGCCATCATGCCCGACGCCGCGTCGCTGTATTCCGTAACCACGATTCCGGCGTCGGCGCACAGGTGCAGCATCCAAAGCATGTGACACGCCGAGATCGAGCCGACCAGCAACTCCTCCGGGTTGTATCGCGAGCCATCGCCACGGAAGACCGGGTCGGACGAACCGGGAATCGGCGCTTGCTTGCCATCGCCCGAAATCTCGTGATCGCGCTTGTAAGCGCGGTAGTCGGCCGTGCCCTGCCCGGCGTTTCCAGTCCAGGTGGTCTGCAACTGAAACTTGTGCTGCTTCCCCACGACGGGCCTACCTCGGGCGGCTGGCCGGCGGGATAATTCCGTTCATCCGCGCATATATCACGGCCTGCCCGTAGTGATCGAAGGAGTGCGATACTGCCACCGAGATCATGGACAACCGTGGAGTCTTCGACGACCCAAATGCCGACGGTACCGGATCCATCACGTTGGCCATGGTGATGTTCGCGGCCGCTTTGTGCGCGTATGCGAAGGAATCTTTTAGATACTGCACAATAGCGTCTTTGCCATGAATCGTCGCTGGACCATTCTCGCCCGGGCCTGCTTCACTCGGATTTTTTTCGCCCAGGGCGGCAGCCGAGACCATGTAGAGCACCGCGGCGACGTGCGACATCTGTTGCCCGAATGTACGCGCGTCCTTGAACTCGCCGGCAGTGGGAGCGAAGTCGTACTTGTCGGCGGGCATGGCCTCGGCGAGCGATACAATTTCGCTTTCGATTGATTTGATCTGCCCGTCCAAGAGCTTTCCGATGCCCGGCGCAGGCGCGTCCGCCGCACATGCTCCCGCGGCGAATAGAGCCGCCAGGGCGCTTCCAAACAGAATTGTCTTCATTTAGTAATTATACGTGCCTGAACGTTTCTGGTAACGCCGGCGTCTACTCTACATGCGGACCTTGCCGGCGATCCTTGCCCTTTCGTTTCCGTCGCTTTGGGCGCAAGCTACCTCCACCGTATCGCTCGGCAACGGCGTACAGTTACGCATCGCATCCAACTCCGACAAAGGCAATCCGGGGCATTTGACGACGGAGATGAAGCCGGCGGCCAGGAACAGCGTGTACCGCATCCACCGCGACGAGTCGGGACTGGCGGTTTACGCGTACGAATTAGTGGTGGACCCGTTACCCGACGGCGAGCACTTCCAAATCGTGGCCAAGCCAGCGGACGAGGTGTTTGCCGCGAAGTTCCCCTACGCCGATGGCGGCAAGCCGACGCCAACTCTCCAGCACCAGATCGAATCCGTGCCGCTCACCACCGGCGGCCGGATGACCATCGAGATTCCCACCAATCCCGGATGGTTCGAGCATCGCACGGACACGGTCTTCATCGGCTTCATTGCGAAAGTAGCGCAAGCCGCGCCGCAATTCCGGTTCGTCGCACTGAAGGTCGCCATCGATGGCAAGCAGCCTCCCATGTACAGTACCGGCACGACGGTTTCCGGCCGGTACGCGATGTTCTACATTCCCGGCCGCGGTGGCTACTTCTTTTCGACGGAGCCAGTGGAGAATCATCCCTTCGTTCCGGCGGCAACAGTGGACGGCGTGACGTTGAAATTCACTATCGACAACGAGGAGTTTGTTTGCAGCTCCGACGCCCCGATCCTGATGAGATCGGATCGCGGCAAGATCTGGGTGTATCACGATCGCGGTTACCGGCTGACCGGCAATCTGACCAGGCAGAATCGGAGGGGGCCAACTACGTTCTTCACCGCCGCGTCCGATTCGCTGGAGTATTGGCTCCCTTAGGGAAGGCACCCCTTCCGTTGGGCGCGGCTGGGTTAGGTCTGGTGCGCCGTTATATAATTCCGACCATGTACAGACCGGCCGCTTTTCTGCTCGTGATGTTCTCTGTCGCGCGGTGCGATGCCGCACGGCCGCTCGCGCTCGAAGATTACTACCGCATCGAAACCGCTTCCACGCCGGCGATTTCACCGGATGGGCGCTGGGTGGCCTTTGTGCGTCACACCATCGTCGAGGTGGATAATCAGCGGCACACCGAAGTCTGGCTGAGCCCCAGCGACGGTTCCGCGCCGCCCGTCCGGCTCAGCGTCACGGGAAATGCCTCAGCGCCGAAATGGACTCCCGACGGAAAGCTCCTGTCGTTCCGGCAAGGCCAGCGGGGAAACGGCGGCGACAGCGATATCTGGTTCTTGCGGATGGACCAGCCGCGCGGCGAGGCATTTCAGATTTCCGGCGTCGGCGGCGCGCCCATCTTCAGTCCGGACAACAAGTGGATCGCGTTCACCAAGAAGACGCCGCCTGATGCCACGCCGCCGGCCAAGACTGCTTTTGAGAAACAGTTGGACCAGCGCTTCAAAGGCCGTATGTACGATTGGATGAACATCCGTTTCGATCAGCGCGGCTATTTGCCGGATCCTCGCGATCCCATGGCTACTCCGCCGCTGGAGCTTTACATCGTGGCGCGCGACGGTGGAACTCCGAAGCAATTGACGCACCTCGGCGTGGATGTGAAATCTGCCGCTTGGCGTCCGGACAGCGGGACGCTGGTGTTGGTGGCCGATTCGCACCAGCGCGACGAGTACTCCTACGAACGCGCCGATCTGTGGATCGCCAACCTGGATGGCCAGGTACGCCGGGTGACCGACGACGGGTTTGAGTACGACTCGCCAGCATGGTCGTCCGATGGGCACTCGCTGGTCTTCCGGCGGCGGCAGGGACTGAATCAGGTGATTCAAGCGCGGCAGAACCATGGCGGGGCGGTGGATCTCTATCGGATGCCGGCCGAAGGCGGGCCGATGAAAAACCTGACGCCGGATTGGGATCTGATTCCCGACGCGCCAGCCTGCAATGGGGCATTCGTTTATTTCGCGGCCGACGATCGTGGCGATACGCACCTGCTTCGCGTCGGCGCCGAGGGCGGGCGCGTCCAGAAGATCACCCAAGGCGAGCGCACTCTGGCCGGTTTCAGCTTCTCCGGAAACTTCGAGCGTATGGCTTACACGGCCAGTGACGCGCTCCATCCCGGTGATGTATTCGTGGCGCACGCGGATTCCAGCGGCGAGGTGAAACTCAGCGCGATGAACGAGGCGCTGCTCACCGGCGTCGAACTCAGTCCGGCGGAACGCATCCGATTTCGCAGCGCGGACGGCACGGAAGTGGAAGGCTGGATCATGATGCCGCATGCGGCGAAGAACGCTCCTTTGGTTCTCAGTATTCACGGCGGCCCGCACGGTTCGAATAGCAGCGCGTTCAATTTCGAACACGAATTGCTGGCAGCGAATGGCTATGCGGTGATCTATACCAATCCGCGCGGTTCCACTGGATACGGCGAAAAATTCCTGTGGGCGACGTGGGGCGGATGGGGCAAGCTGGACTATCAGGACGTGATGGCCGGCGTGGATTACGTGCTGGATCATTATCCGCTCGACCGCAAGCGCCTCGGCGTCACCGGCTACTCCTACGGCGGATTCCTGACCGACTGGATAATTACGCAAACCAATCGCTTCTCGGCGGCGGTGACCGGCGCGGGAATTTCAAACTGGATCAGCGACTACGGTACGGCCGACATCCCGCGCACCAAGGAATCCGAATTCTACGGTGCACCCTGGCAGCAGGACAGTGGCGAGCGGATGCGCGGGCTTTCTCCGATCACGCATGTGGCCAACGCGAAGACGCCGACGCTGTTCGTACATGGCGAAGCCGACCGCCGCGTGCCCATCGAAGAAGCCGAGCAGATGTACACGGCGCTGAAGAAGCTCCATGTGCCGGCGAAGTTCATTCGCTATCCCGGAGATTTCCATGGCGGCTGGCCGCCGTGGGACATGGTGCATCGTTATTACAACGAGCTGCAGTGGTGGCGGCAGTACTTGGATACGCAGGCTTCGACCGTCACCAGCCGTTAGGTTGGCATGCTGACCTGCCGTTTCTGGTGGAACGCCAGGTTCGCCAAGTGGGGCGCGGAGACTGCGCTCGCTCCTACTTCCACCGGGGCGTTTGGCTCTTTCCGCGATCGTGCGCAATCCAGGAAGTTTTGGATGTGCGGTTCGATTCGAATCGGCGCTTCCATTTGCTGCACCGGGTCGGGATTTTTCGGCCATGGCTCCTTCCAGATGCGGAATCCGGCGTTGTTGAGCCACATGGTTCCCTGGTCGCCTTGAAATTGGATAGACCAATCGTTGTCGCAGGAATTGCAATAATTCAATGTCCACGTGGACATTAAATGCGGATATTCGAAGACGGCGCAGAACACATCGGGCGCTTCCGAGCCGGTCATTTTCGCCACTTGCCCGTAGCAGACGGCCGACCGCGCCAAGCCCGCATTGGTGAACCATTGCACTACGTCCATTAGGTGCGTGCCCTGGTCCGTCATGTTGCCGCCGGAGTAATCCCAAAAGTAGCGCCAGGAACGGAAGCGCATGGGCTCCAGGTCGCGATCCTTGGCCGCGCCCAGAAATCGCTTCCAATCCAACTTGCCGGGGAGCGGCGAGTTGTTCAGCTCATGCGAGACGTTCCAATTCCACATGGGCTTCACCAGCGTGATTTTGCCGAGTATGCCGGAGTCCACAATCTCCTTGGCCTTGATCACCGACGGTGCGCTGCGGCGCTGCATTCCCACCTGCACGATCTGCGATGTCTTGCGCACGGCTTGGATCATGCGCCGGCTTTCTTCGAGCGAATGCGACATCGGCTTTTCGAGATAGACGTCCTTCTTGGCATCCAGGGCCGCGAGCAGCATCGGACAGTGGTGATGATCGGGCGTGGCGATCACCACGGCGTCGAGACCCCGCTGGGCCAACAGGTCGTGATAATCGACGTAGTTCTTGGCGTTGGGCGATTCCTTCAAACCCGCTTGCAGATTGGGCTCATAAACGTCGGCCACGGCTACGCACTCAGCGCCGAGCTTCTGGAAATTCCGATTCAGATAGCGGCCGCGCCCGCCGGCGCCGATCAGTCCGTAAGCCAGCCGGTCATTGGCGCCGAACGCCTGGCGAGGGACAAACAGCGGCGCGGCGGCCAGCGCCGAGGCGATGAACTTTCTCCGATCCTGGTCCATGTGAGGGGCTCCTAATGGCTCGACTGTACAACCTTCCGGAAAATCTCGCAACAGGGGCGGCGCGCGGGCGGAATCCAGGAGCCAGCGCGCAGCCGCCCCAAACATCGGGGCCGTTGCACGAGACAGAAACTCGTTGCGTCGGCTACTGACCATCAGCTTGTGGGGCAGGTTGCCAACCTGCGCGCGATTGTTAATCGCGCTGGACCAAGCGGGTTACCAACCCGCTGCAGGGTGTGCCCAGCATGGGCAGAATCTAGTTGGAAGAAAGGAGCCAATCGGAGCTGATGACGGCAACCGTAGCCGAACCGCAAGGCGTAGCCGCGAGGTGAAGCTGAAAGAAGCGGAAGGCAAACCTTC
>DASQGY010000008.1:0-12741 GCA_035632375.1 Bryobacteraceae bacterium
GTGGCGGCGGCGGTAATCAGCCGGTCCACACCGGTTGGACTGCTAAGATTTATTTGATACGCCGGCGATCCGCTGGAATCGCCGCTGAAGATGTAGACGCCATCTACCTGCGTCCGGCTCAGCGCCACCAACTCCGATTGCAGATCCTGAATTTGGCTGGCCAGAATGGTTCTTTGACTCGCTGTCGCTGTGCCTCCCGCGCCCTGACCGCCAGCCACGATTGCATTCTGCAGAAGCTGCACAGCCGATTGCAAGCTGCTCTCCCCGGCGTCCACCTGCGCCTTCACCACACCCAGGTTTTGATCCACCTGATTCACTCGAGCCAGGTCCGCACGCGTCTGGAAGATGTCGCCAACTTGCTCCGGGGCATCGGAGGGTTTGCTCACTCGCAGGCCGCTGGAGAGCTGGTTTTGAGTATCGTTCAAGCGCGCTTGTAGATTGCCCACCGAGGCCAGGAATTGCTCCGTTGCGGGATCCAAACCGGTGATCATTTATGGTTCTCCATTTTCGCGGCCTAAGGAATCATGCTCAGGAGGGATTGCGCAAGTTGGTCCACGACATTCACCACCTTGCTGGCCGCCTGGTACGTCCGCTGCAATTCGATCAGCCGGATGGCTTCCTCGTCCAGCGATACACCGGAGAGTTGCTGCCGTAAAGTCTTCGCTTGCGCCACCACTTGCGCTTGCGCGGCGGCTCCGGTATCGGCGTCTTTCGCGGCACTGCCTACTCGAGAGACCAGAGTACTGAAAAACTGAGTGAAGCCCAAGCCGTTAATCTGTCCGCCCGAACTATTGTCCAGCCCGGCAAGCTTGAGCGCCGTTCCATTGGACACCACCGGCGGGCCGGGATCGACCGGCGCCAACTGGCTCGCCGTGATTGTCGGATTCACCTGTAGGCTCGCCGCCACGCCCACAGCCGACGTTCCGTCGTATGAAAACAGTGGGCTGCCTGGCTGGAAGGGCGGCCCAGCGGTGGTTGAACCCTGCGCCAGCACGTTGTTCACAGTATCCGCCAAACCCTTCGCCAGAGTATTCAAATCGCCATTCACCTGTGGCCCGCCGGCTAAGGACGGGATCAGGTTGTTGCGGACTGACAAAAGCGCGTGCAGGCTACCTGAGGAGATCTTGGCCGTCACATCGACGCCGGTGCTGTCCAGCACTGCGGCATTCGCTGGTGCGTTCGGATTCGCCGCATTCGGGTCGCTGGGAAAACTGAGCTGCAGTGCGTTCTGCTGATCGCCTATTACCAGCGGTATTTGCCCACCCAGCAAAACCGTGACGGTGTTCCCATTGCCGGCAACTGCCTGCACGTCCGCCAGGCTGGACAGATCTTCAAGCGTGGTGTGCAATTGAGCCTGTAAACCAGCATCCGGCGCTCCACCCGATCTCGCCACCGCGGCGTTGTAGTCTCGGATCTTGGAGGCGTCCTGGTTGATCTGATCGATAGTGGACTGCAGATTGCGATCGGTGGAGGCGCGAATCCCGTTGAGCTGCCCGGCGGCTTGTTGAAAGGCTGTTGCCACTTGTCCGGCTGCCGTCAGTACCGCGTTCCGGTAGTTGGTATTCGCCGGTTGCGTGCTCCATGCGGAAAAACTTTGAAACAGTTGATTGAGCGCCGAGGGAATGGTGCTGTTGGCGGAAACATCGAAGACACCCTGCAGAGGGGCCAACGAGGTTTGCAGTTGCTGATAGGCCCCCAACAGCGATGTCTGCTGTTGAACGGCGATCTCCGCGAACTCGTTCCGGGAATCTTGAGTATGCTCCTGAACGCCGCCGGTCAATCCGGTGGCCGGGTCGAAGGGAAGCGAGTCCAGCGACGGAACCTGCTTGGCATATCCAGGGCTGTTGGCGTTTGTCACGTTGTTCTGCGTAACGTCAACGGCCCGCTGAAACGCCCGCAGCGCCTCGCCAGCCGAACCTAGAGCTCCAAAAAGCGTGCCCATCGTTATCCCTCTGCCCTCAACTTGTTCACCAGAACCAGAGGGGCAGCCCGCCCTTGCTCCGTATAGCCGCCGCGCCTGGTTCGAACCGCCCGCAGCCAACCGGAAAGCAACTTGTCGGTTTCTCCCAGGAAGCGCGACAGAACGGCCACCTGATCCTGCAAATCCTCAATCTCAGAGCGCAGCTTGGAGTCCAATGTAGGGCCGTTGCTCCTCAGAATGGCAGCGGCACATCCAAGCTGGACTTCTACCTCACGGAGAATGGATGACGTATGTTCCGCACTCTCCGCGGACGACCGCACCAATAGCTGGTTGACCTGGCGCATGCTGGCTCTAGCTGCCCGGATACACTCCCCGATATCGCCGTATGCGGTTCCGTCCTGCATCTGCTTTCTCTAGATCGACCGTGTACTATCGTCCCTGTAATTCCGCCTCGATCAGGGCGTGGCTCACCACCAGAGGATCCACACCGTACTGACCGTTTTGGATCGCTGTCTTCAATTCCAAGATCCGAGCCAATTGCGCCGGGTCTTCCGCGCTTGAGCTTTGTTGCACCAGGCGGCTCGCCACTGAAAGGGCAATGCGGTCGTCGAGAACGATGGGGGTCGGCGAGGCTGGGACATTACTCGGGGTGTGGAGATCTTGCGATCCGATGGCTCGCGCCAGGCTGGCGATCGAGACGTCGGGGGTTTCGCCGTTGTTGATGGTCATTGTACTGTCACCTCCGCCACGTCCTGTATCGAGCATCTTTTCGCCATATTTAATGTTTCTTACCCCACTCGGCTCAATTTCCCACTGGCCTCCTGGTAGGGACGCATGACGATTTGATGCACCTTCACCAGCAAGTCCACCTCGCCTCTGGGCACTTTCAAAGCCTCGGCGATCCCCTCAACTGGCTGCCCTAAACGATGCAGTTTCAGTACCTTAGCGCGAATCGTGCTGTTGATTCCACCTCCCGGCACACCGGCCGGGGGCTCAACCTCCCTTTGATCGGTCTCGATTTCTTCGACCCTCAGCCGTAAGGATGCGATTCTGTTAGTGATCTCGGTCGACTCTGCCTGCCTCCCGGCATCGCTCTCACCGACCCGGCTGCGGAGTTGCTGCAGTCTCCGGCTGATTCCTACGAAGAGCCCGAGAAAGAGCACGATACTCGCTGCCAAAAGCAGGTAGGGCAGCAAAGTGAGCACAAGTTGCAAACGCATCACTTCACTCCCTCCGAGAGGTTGAGCAGATCGTTCTGCGGTATCGCGGGCTCACCCTTTACTTCCCGGCCAGGGATTCCAGTGATCCGAACGCCATAGTTGCCTGCAACCACCACTACCTCGCCCTGAGCGATCACCCGGTCGTTGACGATAATGTCCACCGGGTCGTTGGGAGAGCAATCCAATTCCACCACCGAACCGCCGCCCAATTGCGCCACATCGCGAAGGCAAAGCTGGGTGCGGCCCAGTAGCACGCGGATCGGCAGCTTAACGTCGAGCAGCAAGGACGATACCGGGGATGGCGTGGTCGCGGGGCGATTCTCGAACTTGCCTCGCCCGGCGCCTTCCTCGGCGGTACTCCCAACCTGCGTTGTTGTTTCTTCCCATTGATTCATCAAAGGACTCCCCGAGTGCTGGGCCACTTCTTGTCGATGTACGCGCGGAGCCGCAGTATGGCCTGCGATTTCAATTGGCAAACGCGCGTGGTGTGCATCCCCAGGATGGCCCCGATGTCCTGCAGATTCTGCTCCTCCCGGTAATACAGGCTCAGAATCGTTCGCTCCGTGCGTGGCATTTTCTCCACGGCGTCGGCTACTAATCGCTCCAGTTCGGCCCGCTCCAAGATCCTTCCGGGCTGGTTCTCTTCATCTTGCGGCACATAGCGCAGTAGTTTGCTCTCCGAACTTCCTTCCGCGAGCTCATCCAGGCTGCCCAGGCTTACACTGCGCAGTTCCAGGAGTTCGCTCTGATACTCGGCCAGCGGCACATTCAACTCCGCCGCGATTTCTTCCTCGGTGGGAACACGCTGCAAGCGTTGCTCGGCGGTGGCGATCGCCTTTTCCACTTGCTTCAGGCGCTTGCGCTTGTGCGCCGGGATACCGTCCAACCCGCGGATGCTGTCCAGAATCGCTCCGCGGATGCGATGTTCCGCATAAGTCTTGAGCATCGCGTTGTACTTAGGATCGTAGCTGTCCACCGCGTTGATCAAACCGATCACTCCGGAAGACATCAGGTCTTCCAGCGCAACCGATCCGCCCAGCTTTTCGTGGATTCGAATGGCAATCCAACGCACGTTGGGCAAATGATCCAGAATCAGGCGTTCTCGCTCGGCGGCGCTCGCCGCCAGAGTCGGAGCATAGAAGGACGCATTGGTCATCGCTTGTGGTGTCATTTACGCCGCCGATATCGCCCTGGCCTGCTCGCACGTCAAAACCGAATTGAGCAGCATTTCGCAACTCGCCGGTTCAAGATCTTCCGGTATGCTCTGGCCCGTCGCGAAGAATGAGAGCGGCTTGTTCGTCTCGATGGCCGCGGAAACGATGCCCCCCAACGATTCTGTTTCGTCCAACTTGGTGAACAACAGATAGTCGGCGCTGAACTGCTCAAACTGGTGGATGGAGCGTGTCAGATCCGTCCGTTTCATCGATGCCGGCAACACCAGGTGGGTTTCCTTCCGGTCCATCCGGCTCAGAACGCCGGCCAGGTCGTGGCTGCTCTCCAAGTCGCCGCGGCTGTAGCCGGGAGTATCGACCAGTAGGATGTTCTTATTCTGAAATTCGTCGACTGCCTGGATGAACTGCTGAATGGTACTCGCCGCGGTGAAACCCGCTCCCAGGATGCCGGCCAGCGTGCGGAGCTTTTCGTGAGCGGCGACCCGCTGAGGGTCCACCGAAATGATGCGCAGCGACAGACGCTGCGCCAGACATTCCCGAATCGCAATCTTGGCCAGCGTGGTGGTCTTGCCGGCCCCCGGAGGCCCGGCGAAGATCACCATCCGCCTGGGGTCCTGTCCTTCGTTTTGGAACGACGGGGCGAACTGTAGTTTCCTGCGCATGGAATCCACCGCCAACTCGCGCAGCAACTGACTACCGGGCAGAGATCGCGCTGCCGCTGGGGCAGATTGTAGAGCCGCATAGGCCTCGCCCGCCATGTGCTGCGCCAGGGTATCGCTTATATCCCCGGCCGTAAGGTCGCGAATCAACTCCTCCACCTCGGGCGCTGCGGAGCCGGCCGTTGGCACATTGCTTAATTGCAGCGTTCTCTTGATCTCATCCAACTGAGCTCGGAGCGCTTGCATTTCTGAACTCAAGTCTCGCGCCTCCGGCTTCGGCGCTGAATTCTCATGCTGCGACGGAATGCCGAAGACCACTTCATACGCTCCAAAATGCCTGGCTTCCGGAGAAGCTCGACGCGACGTAATCAACATCGCTTCGGCCCCCAATTGCTCTCGTGCCTGCTGGATGGCATGTTCTACCGAGGCTGCGAAATACGACTTGATCTTCATCGAAGTTGATCCTTCTGCCATTGCCGCCTCATCCAATCCATCCCAGCGCTCTCACCTTGACCTCCGGCGGAACTTCGCTGTGCGACAAGACTACAACGTCGGGAAATGCGGTCTCCAGAAGTTGCTTCACAAAGTAGCGGACTCCGGAGTTCGCCAGCACCACGGCCGGCGTATCGGGACGTTCCAATTTCTTGGTTAGGCGCGCCACGAAATCGCGCGCCGCCTGTGGCGCCAGGCCGAGCACGCTGTTATGCTCGCTGTGTTCTACGGCCGATTCCACGGCCTGCTCGGCCGCCGGCTCTACCATGTACGCGGAGATCTCGCCCTGCGGGTTCAGATGCGATTTCACGATCGACCTGCGAACCGCCTGCCGCACATATTCCGTTAGCAACACGGGGTTCTTGGTCATTTGCGCAGCCTCGCTGAGCGCCTCGAGGATGGTAACCGAGTCGCGAATTGATACTCGTTCGCGAAGAAGATTCTGAAGCACTCGTTGAACCACCGCGTACGATAGCACTTTGGGAACCAAATCCTCCACCACTTTGGGGTTGCTCTGCGCCACGCGGTCGCAGAAGCTCTTGGTGTCCTGCCGGCTGAACAGCTCGTGCGCATGCCGGCGGACCACTTCGGAGAAGTGCGTGCCCAGCACGCTCACATCGTCCACCACGGTATAACCGCGGCTGCGCGCGAAAGCGGAGCGCTCGGACGGTATCCAGAGAGCCGCCAAACCGAAGGCCGGATCCGTGGTAGGCTTGCCTTCCACGCTCCCGTCATTTGCGCCGCCAGGGATCGCAAGCTCTTGTCCAGCAGGCAATTCGTAGCGCGCGATCTCCACGCCCTTAATCAAAATCGAGTACTCGCGCGACCGCAGTGCCAGGTTGTCGTTCACCTTCACCGGCGGCAGCAGGTACCCTAGCTGCCCGGCCAGAGTCTTGCGGATGCCCGAGATCCTCTGCAACAAAGCTGAGCTTGGACCACCGTCCACCAGCTTCACTAAACCGAGGCCGACTTCCATGGTGAGCGGCTCAACTTGCAACAGGGGATCGAGGTTCTCCTTCGCCGGTTTCGCGGCGGATTCCGTCGAACTTGCGGCGCCAGCGTCGCGTTTCCGACGCTTTTGCCAGGAGACAAAACCGAGCCCTCCGCCCAACGCGAGGAATGGAACCGTGGGCAAACCGGGGAACAGAGCCAGCGCGACCAGCACTCCGCTCGCCAGCAGCAGCGGTTCGGGTTTTCCGAATACCTGGTGCTGCACCTGGGCTCCGAGCCTGGAGTCCGAACTGGCTCGAGTGACGATCAGGCCGCCCGATATCGAGATCATCAGGGCGGGAATCACCGTCACCAGCCCATCTCCGATGGTTAGCACCGTATAGGTTTGCAGCGCATGGCCCAGGTCCATCTGGTGCTGCAGCACGCCGATGAGAAACCCCGCGATGATGTTCACAGCGGTGATGATGATGCTGGCGATGGCGTCGCGTTGGGTGAAACGCGAAGCGCCGTCCATGGCGCCGTAGAACTCCGCCTCACCGCTCAAATCCTTGCGCCGCCGCCGCGCTTCGGCTTCGTCGATCAGGCCTCCGTTCAGGTCGGCATCGATGGACATTTGCTTACCTGGTAATGCGTCCAACGTGAAGCGGGCCGTAACCTCCGAAATGCGCACGGAGCCGTGGTTGATAACCACATACTGGATGGCGATTAACACCAGAAAGATAACCGCACCGATAATGTAGTTACCGCCTACCACAAAGCTGCCAAAGGCTTCGATCACGTGGCCAGCCGCGGCAGTCCCGGTGTTGCCGTTCAGGAGAATGAGTCTGGATGACGACACGTTCAGCGCCAGGCGGAACAGTGTCAGCAACAGCAGCACGGTGGGGAATACGCTGAATTCCACCGGACGCCCGATGTACATGGCCACCATCATCACGATGACCGACATCATCAGGTCCATCACGATGAGAAAATCCAAAACAAAACTGGGGAGAGGCGTGATGAGCGCGATTACGATCATCAACACCGCGATCGGCACGCCGAACTCGCCGAGATTCGCCCAGCGCGCAGCTTTCAACTGCGCCGGAGTCGCGGTGCTGGCTCTGGCTTGCGCCATACAGTGTTAGGCGAACGCCTCGAGCGATTTGAATTTGGAGATCAGAGTGGTGCGTTTCATTCGCAGCATGTCGGCGGCGCGCGCCTTATTTCCGCCGGACTTCTGCAGCGCCCGTTCCAGCAGCCTCCGTTCGATTCCCATGATCAGCTCTTCGAAGTTGATGCCCGATTCGGGAACATCCAGCGCGGCGAGCCCTCCAAAGCCCGGCGTGGCGATCTCCCGGGGAAAGTCAAAATCGCCCGGCTCCAGCAGCATCCGGTTTCCACTCAGGGCCACTGCGGCTTCCAACGCATGCTCCAACTGGCGCACGTTGCCTGGCCAGGAATACCCCATCAGAGCCTCCAGCGCCGCCGCTGACAATTGTTTTGGCTGAGCCGACTCCAGTTCCGCGATTTTCCGCAGGAAGTACTCGGATAGATCCGGAATATCCGCGACCCTTTCCCGCAAAGTAGGCATTCGGAGAGCCACCACGTTCAGACGGTAGTACAAGTCCCTCCGGAATCGGCCGGCCGCCACGGCTTCCACCAGATTCGTGTTGGAAGCCGCGATGACCCGTACATCCACGGGAATTGCCACCGAGCTTCCAATCCTTTGCACCTCACGTTCCTGAAGAACGCGCAACAGCTTGGATTGCAGCGGGAACGGCATGTCGCCAATCTCGTCCAAGAGAATCGTCCCACGGTGAGCTTGCTCAAATAGCCCCACTCGCGCGTTTACGGCGCCGGTAAATGCTCCCTTGGTGTGTCCGAAAAGTTCTGTTTCCAGCAGATTGTCGGGCAGCGCCGCGCAATTCACGGCTACAAACTTTCCGGAACGCTTGCTGGCGGTGTGCAGTGCTCGCGCTACCACTTCCTTCCCGGTCCCCGTCTCTCCCGTGACCAGGACAGTACAACGGCGATTCCCCACCAGTTGGACCACTTCCACCACTTCTTGAATCGCGCTACTCGATCCCACCGGGAAAGTCAGATACTCTCCGCGCTTCGGCGTCTGGTGAGTTATCGCGTTCAGCAGCACATCGCCCAATTCTTGCGCCGTCATAGGCTCAGAAATGTGCAGGAAGGCATCGCCATAACCTGCCGCGCCGCTGGCGGCGCCACGGGGTTCATAAACCACCACGGGCGCTTCCGGGGCCTCTCGCCGGATATGGCGGAGTAACTCCCCGCCACCACAACCAGGCACCGGTAAGTTTACCAGTACTGCACGCACGGGGTTCCTGCGCAGTGTATCAAGGGCCGTGCGCAGGTCGGCCGCAAAAAGGAGATGGAACTGATCGGAGAGACTTCCGGCTTCCACTCTATCTTGTGCAATCCACAATACAGACTGCACACTAGTATCCACTAGGGCATCTAGCTGAGTCACTGAATGTCACCTTATGGTTAGGTATCGGACGATGTGGCTATACGCTGTACTGGGAATACACCTCGGGACTATATCTCTTTTAGGAGGGGCCTATCCCCATAAAAGGGTTAGAAGTAGAATTCTTCTAAAAGTGTGCCGCTCAGAGTCGATACATTAGTACGCCGTATGGCTTCTAACCAGGGTAAGAGAGAATACATCGCACATCGAGTCCTGACGGCCTCGCCGGTGGAGTTGATCCACATCCTTTATCAGTCGGCTGTCCAAGCTGTTGATGAGGCAGTGGTTGCCCTGCACTCGGGCGACATCCTCAGCCGGGGGTGCGCCATCACCAAGGCCATCGAAATCCTGTCGGAGCTGCGGGCTTCCCTGCGGCGAGACGTGCAGGAAGAATACTCTAACACGTTGGAAGAGCTGTATGATTACATGCAGCGGCAGTTGATTCGGGCGCATCGGGAGCAGTCGGAGGCGCTGCTGCTGGAAGTTGGACGTTTGTTGAACACTTTGTTGGAAGGCTGGGCGGGAGCGATGAATAACACCAGTCCCGTCAATCATTTGGATCACGGTGCCCCAGCGGAACGGGTCAGCGTGGCGAGTCCGTATTTGTCGCAGGCGGCAAGTTCGAGTTCGGATTGCCGGAGTTGGCAGTTCTAGACAGGTTTGTTGTCAACAACTTAGCGATACCCAAGCCCCCTCCGGCGGACAGCGCCTGGGCAAATTGCTGTTCGGCCATTTCCACGGCTAGGCCGCCGGATTGGTCCTCGCCGGCGCCGAGCCAGCCTCCATCGGACGATTGATGGGCCGCTTTCAGCACTTCCCCGATCATAAGCGCCTCAAAATCCTTGGCTGCTTTCGCCAATTTTTCGCCCTTGTTTGGGGCAGAAACTGGCGTTTGAACGGGCATTATGGACTGGAATTCGATGTTCATTTAGATGACCTCGACCTCGGACTCCAGGGCTCCGGCGCTGCGCAGACTTTGCAAGATGGCGATGATGTCCCGGGGAGTGGAGCCAATGGAGGTGAGCGCGCGCACCAACTCTTCCACCGTCGCGCCCTCCTTGAGAACCACATTTCGCGCCTTCTCTTCCTTGACGCCTACGTTGACTTGCGGGACCACTTGCGTGGTGCCGGACGAAAACGGGGCCGGCTGCGAGACGTTGTAGGCGGTCTGAATCTCCACCGTTAGGTTGCCGTGCATGATGGCTACCGGCGAGACATGAACCTCCTTGCCCATCACAATGGTGCCGGTCCGCTCATTCACAACGACCTTCGCCTGCCTGTCGGTCTGGACTTGCAATCTTTCCAGTTCGGCGACAAACTCGGTGGCGCGCGTGGCAAAATCTTCTGGAATGGCCACGCTGACTAATCCTGAATTCTCGGCGCGGGCCAAGGCCGGGTTCGAGCTGGAAAAACGGCGATTCACTACTTCGGCGATCCGAGCTGCCGTGGTGAAGTCGGCATGGTGGAGCTGGAGTTTTACGTGCTTGTTCGGTGCTACTGACGGAGCTAAGCGCTCCACGATAGCGCCGTCCGGGATGCGGCCGACAGTGGGATGATTCACGGTCTGATTGGTCCCCGCTGCGCCTACGCTGAAACCGCCAGTGACAACTGCGCCCTGGGCCACGGAGTAAACCTGACCATCGATGCCTCGGAGACTGGTCATCAGCAGCAGGCCGCCCTGCAAGCCGGACGCATCGCCGATGGCTGCGGCGGTCGCATCGATTCGAGACCCGGGCTGGGCGAACGGGGGAAGGGTGGCGGTAACCATTACCGATGCGGTGTTGCGCACCAAAATGAACGATGGCGGAACGGTGACGCCCATTTGCGTCAGGAGATTGGTGAGGCTCTGCGCGGTGAAGAGCGTCTGCCGGCGGTCGCCCGTGCCATTCAAGCCGACAACAATGCCGTAGCCGATCAACTGGTTGTCGCGCACGCCTTCGAGTGAAACCAGTTCCTTCAACCGTACGGCCGGCGGGTCAGCTTGGATTTGCCCGGCGAGGACCAACAGGCACAACGAAAGGAGGATGGAATTTCGCATTTTCGGCACTCAGAAAGGTAGCAAGCCCATCAACAGACGCCACAAGATGAATGGCCGCCGGATGGAGTCGCCCACCACGCCCTTGCCGTTCACTTGAACCTCCATCTGGGCGATGCGGTCGGAGGAAACGCTGTTGGTTGGGTCCAGGTCGTATGGCCGGATTACGCCTCTTACGGTGATCACCTGGTTCTCGGAATTCACCTGCACGCGCTTGGTTCCTTCCAGCACCAGATAGCCGTTTGGAAGCACGTTGACCACTCGCGCGCTCAAGGTCGCGGTCAATACGGTTCCGCGGCTGGTGGTGCCTTGACCTTGCAGTTGTGTGTTGGTGTTGGCTTTCGCCAGGTTGGCCCAGGGCCCCACTGCTCTGGTGAGACCGCCGGCGGCGCTGATGGAACTCTGGGCGGTGGAAGTGCGCTGCGTCTTCACGTCGCCGGTGGCTACCGCGGAAGCTTTCTCGTTCACGACAATGGTCACCAGGTCGTCCACGCGGTTGGCTTTCAGATCGACGCCCAAGTTGGTGAAGCGCGCGTTAGGCGACCAGATGGAACCGGGAGCGGGAGCCGCCTCCGGCGCACTGCTGTTGCGGTACGCTTCGTTGACATACTGCTCGAGCGGCGTCGGAACCTTCACGGCGTCTTTCTTCTTTTTCCCTGGCAGGCCCGCCAACGCGGGTAGCGCGAGCAAGCCAAGTACGATGATTCCTTTTCGAACGTTCATTGCGCCCTCGCCAACAGACTGCTTGTGCGTGCGACAACAGCCGCCCTGCCTTTACCTTCGACGCGAGCCCGGAAACTCTTGCCGCTGCGTGGATTCCTGAAAGAAATGGAGTCGCCCCGCCGTCCGGAAGCCTCGGCGATGGCGTCCAGCTCCAGTTGGGCAGCGCCTGACACTGCGGTCACTTGAACCATCTCGCCGCGCAGTACGTCGAACGGTTCGCTGAGATCGGAGCGGAACACGGGGAAGCCGGCGCGAATGGTGCGGCGCGGTACGCGGCCGACGACTTCCTCCAGATTTCTAGCAATGTCATTGCGCAATGGGAATCCGTCGTACGTTTCCAAGCGGATCTGCGATTCCTCCACGGCACCCATGGGCGGAAGAGCTTCTTTCGCGACCACACGTGTCATCGTTGCCGAGATTCTAACTCGAGCCCAAAGTGAGAATTTGCGCCGGTCGCCGTAGAGCACATAGCCTCGCCACATCAACGGCGTGGCGGGATCGATGCCGGCGGACGCGGAGAGACCCGACAGGGGAAACTCCAGCTTGCCGGCCGGCGCGAGACCCTGGCTCGTCTCCAAGAGTTCAACGCGCACCAATGGAGTGTGCAAGGATTCCAACATAGCCAGGCGAACATCCTCCGCCTGCACCGGGTTTAGTCTCCACTCGAAGCAGGCCTCGGCGTCGGGCGGAGTTGGAATCCCGAATCGCGCTCCGATGCGCTTCAACTCGGGGTATTGCAAAATGCGGCGCGACCCGGGTACAGGCGAGTATCCGATGATGGTGTCGCGGGGGATAACGGAGAACGCGGGCACCGCCCACGAAAGGTCCGCGGCGAAAATGCGCTCGCCGTTAACGGCTCGGCAGGTAGCTGGATGATTCAACATAGTAAAAAAGAGAAGCCAGGCGCTCATTGCTTAAGATTGTTGACTTGTTGATACATTTCGTCGGCGGCCTTCACCACCTTGGAGTTCGCTTCGTAAGCCCGCTGGCTGACGATGAGGTTGATGAACTCTTCGACGACACTCACGTTTGATTGTTCGATGTAGCCTTGCAGCAACGGCCCCATGCCCTCCTGGCCACCCGGCGAGCCCACTACCG
>DASQGY010000009.1:0-8059 GCA_035632375.1 Bryobacteraceae bacterium
ATGGCCTGGTTGTACCAGCGCGGATTTCGCGCGGAGGTACAGAGCTGCCACTCAGTCCACGTTAGAAGGCAAAGCGCAACGGCGCTGATCAGGATCTCAATCCACAGCCGGCCGAGGTCTCTTCGGATGATGTAAAAGGCCTGCCTCATGGCCGCTCCTGTTCCGACGGCACTCCATGCGTTCGTGCGATCGCGACGAAAATCGACCGGAGAGGCATCGGGCGATACGTCACACCGCCCACTTCGCCAAAAATCGTTCGAATCCGCTGCGGCGTCAGGTCGGCGTCGAACTGGCTTTCTACAAATCGTACGCGGCCCTGCAACACGTCAATCTGCATCCACGTGGACGGCCAATGATCGCTTGCGGGTTGGGATGACTGCAGGACAATCTCGACCTCGCGGAAACGCCCCGACAACGTCGCCAGTTCCTCTGAGAAGAGTAACGTGCCCTTGTGCAGATACCCCACATGGGTGGCGAAACTCTCGATCTCCGCCAGGTCGTGCGATGAGACGAACACGGTAGCTCCGGGGGCCCGCTCCGCTAGACTCCGGATCAACTCATCGCGGACCAGCGGATCCAATCCCGAAAACGGCTCATCAAGAACGATCAATTTCGGGTGGTATGCAAGCGAACTGGCAAGCGCCGTCTTCATCCGCATGCCCCGCGAGAGTAACTTGAGTTTGCGCCCCAGCGGCAGATCGAATTGTCGCACCAACTCCGTTTCGAGATTTCGATCCCAGGCCGGGTAGAAGTGGCGCACATGCCCAAGAAAGTCGCCCACGCGCATCCAGTCGGGCAGTTCCTGGTTCTCCGAAACGTAGCCGATTGCGTCGAACGCATCGCCTGCAAGAACTCTCGAATCCGTGCCCAACACTTCGGTTCGTCCCGACGTGGGGCGCAGAATATTCATCGCGATCTTGATCGCCGTCGTCTTGCCCGCGCCATTAGGTCCAACGAGCGCATATACCGAGTGCTCTGGAACCTCGACTTCCAGTCCACGGAGAGCTTCGACAGAGCCAAACCGCTTCACCAGGCTCTCGGTTCGGACTACGTGGTGCATGCACAGTTGCCCTTCCGACGTGATGTTGCGGTGCGCAGGCTCGCGTCTCTGCGGAAGGCTTTACGCGTGTCAGGCGTAACGCCCGAAAGAGGTGGCGGTTTGTGTGTTGACAAGCGAGTATTCTACTCTGTTGCGCACCGCGGAGTGATGGCCTAGCCTGCCGAGGCATCTGCCCATTGAGAACTTACCCTCCTGCACTCCGGCACGGGCGCGAGCAACTCCGACCAAGCAGCCTCGCGGTTCGCGGAAGCCGCAGCACTGGACTCGCCAATTGTGTCGAAGTTTGGATTTTGGGTCATGCTTCGGTCTGATGGTCAGGCACTCGGAGAAAGCTGAACCGCTAAGATTACGAACGGGAAGTCGCCTTGCATCGGCTAATATTGTCGCGGTCACATGGTCGTCTAACGATCAACCGGTAGAAGTGAAACCACGTGGGCCGCAACTCCGCATCGGGGCAGTTGCTGGGACCCCGGCGCGCGTTTTTCTGCAATTCCTCCTCGGCTCGGCTACGTCAGCGCTATGGGGCAACTCACAGCAGTTCCGCTCGCTGGGCCCTCAACTCTCCCAGCATGGCGCCTTCTGATCCGAGCCGGTGATCTCATCACTTTCGCGGCACAGCCCACACTCCCCCCGCACCTTTCCGCCGCAAAACGGATGAGACCTTTTTCAGTGACGCCAGACCGTAAATTTTGTTTCCCATTCCCATTCAACTACTTAACCGCGAATCGCCCAACCACAACGCCAGCCGCTCCCCACCGCATCTGTTATTTCTTGACCAGGAAATCCGCCGGGCGGAACCACTCCCGTAGTTAAACTACGTGGCGCATCGCAACTCAGAAAAAAAAACGCGCTACATGGAAGAGTAATCGTGGCGCCGGCTTTCGACACGAGCCAACCCCGTGAGGGCGCAAAACGTGTGCTCGACGCGACGTACTAGCCTGGTAAGCGTTGCTGCCAGCCCGCAAAGGTGTGTGTCGCGCGCACTCAGCCCTTCGGAGGGCATATGCATCCGATCAAGTTGCTGGAAGCCTGGTACGAGCATCGAGTCTCGATCATCGACTCCCTCAGCCTTCCGTTTACCACTAACTGCTACACTGACTCGCAAGGCCGCAAACGATGGACTTCTACCACTGGCTCCCGCCGGAAGGAGTCAAAATCCTGTTGGTCCTCTTCTTGTCGTTCCTGATCGGTCTGGAACGCGAAGAACACAAAGCAGGCACCGAGCAATATTCCTTCGGCGGAGTGCGCACTTTCCCTCTGATCGGACTGATTGGCTATACCATCGCGCTACTCTCGGGAACCCAGTTGCTCCCATTGACCGTGGGCTTCGCGGTTGTCGCCGGATTCCTGCTTTTGTCTTACCGGCACAAGTTGGCCGCGTCCACGACCGGAGGCGTCACTACCGAGATGTCGGGACTTGCCACGTATCTGGTGGGCGCGCTGGTTTCTCACGAACAATTCTGGATCGCGACTACGCTCAGCGTCGCCAGTATGTTTCTACTGGAACTAAAGGTCGCGTTGGAGAACTTGACCAAGCGCATCGCTCCCGAAGAGATCCTCACTTTCACGAAATTCCTGCTTCTCACGGTGGTGATTCTACCCGTATTGCCGAACCAGAGCTTCGGCCCATTTCAGATCAACCCCTTCAAGACCTGGCTCGTCGTGGTGGCGGTGAGCGCCGTCTCATACGGCAGTTACGTCGTCGACAGACTCACCAAGGGAGAGGGCGGCGTGGTCCTTGCGGCAATTCTTGGCGGCGCCTATTCCTCCACGGTCACCACCGTGGTAATGGCCAGAAGAGCAGCTCGGGAAAATCGGCCGCACCTTTTTTCGGGTGGAACACTAATCGCTTGCGGCATGATGTATTTGCGTCTGGCCGCGCTGCTGGCGCTGTTCAACCGGGGCCTCATGTTCACGCTGGGACCGTCCTTCGTCGTGCTGGCGGTAATAGCCGTCGCGGCGGGCTGGCTCTGGACTCGGCTACCCGATCCGAACAACAAAGAAATCCAGAGAGAATTCCACCCCAAGAATCCACTCGAGATGCGCGCGGCCTTTCTCTTTGCGCTGCTGTTCGTAGGTATGTTGATCGCCACGCACCTGGCGGTCACCTACCTGGGCACCGCTGGCGTGTATTCGCTGGCAGCCGTGATGGGACTCGCGGACGTAGACCCATTCATCATGGGCATGACCCAATCGGCCGGAGGAGTCACGGCGTGGCAGGTGGCCTCCGCAGCGATCCTGATCGCAGCCGCCAGCAACAACCTGGCCAAAGGGATCTACGCCTACGCCATTTCCGGCCGCACGACCGGTATCCAAAGCCTGTGCTTCTTGGCCGGTCTAGCAGCGCTGGGCTTGGCGCCTCTGCTGTGGGTGATGGGGTAGCAGCCGTCGGAGAAGTGTCCGTGCGGCAAATTGCCGTACAATGGAGTTGGAGTCGAAAATGAGCACACCAACGATGCCGAGAGCCGAGCGGCTGGAAGCGCGCGTCACTCGCGAGCAGAAGCAGCTCATCGCACGCGCCGCGGAGCTGGAAGGTCGCAGTATCACCGATTTCCTGGTAGCCTCGGCGCAATCTGCCGCTAAGCAAGTTATTCGGGAGCATGAAGTGTTGACGCTAAGCGCGAAGGACCGCGAAGTGTTCATTCACGCGTTGCTGAATCCAGGCCGGCCCACCGCCAAGGCCCGTCAAGCGGCGCGCCGATACAAGGAAGCATTCCGCTAGGTAAGTCGTGAAAGTCAGATGGCGACGCGGGTAATCGAGCCATTTCAAAAGCAGCACCATTCCCGAGAGAACTTCTCTTGCGAAGTGGAGTCGCTCCAGCAGTACTTCAGAACTCAGGCCAGTCAAGATGTCCGGAAAAAGGTCGCCGCTGTTTTCGTACTGGCGGAAGGCGCCGCCGTACTCGGGTATTACACTCTTTCGAGCTACGCCATTGACACTGGCGACTTACCGCCGGACGTCGCTCGACGACTGCCTGGCTATCCGAAGTTACCCGCGATCCTGATCGGACGATTAGCGCGCGACCAGAAATACCGTGGGCAGAGGATTGGCGAAACACTCTTGATGGATGCCCTGCATCGATGCCTGGAAAATACCGCAACCGCCGGCGCAATCGCAGTGGTCGTGGAAGCCGAGAACGAGAAGGCTCGAAACTTCTATCTGGAATACGGCTTCGTAGCGTTCCCCGATCATCGGAACAAGCTCTTCATTACGATGCAATCGGTGAAGGCGATGTTTGCTCCTTGAACCGGGTGGTGAGCGCGGTAGGAATCGAACCTACAACCTAGTGATTAAGAGTCACTTGCTCTGCCAATTGAGCTACGCGCCCGTTCCTTCTTGGGGGAAGACTGAACTGGAAACCGGCGCGAGCCATCAACCGCTTCCCGCGCCAACTCTCCGATTGTACCATTGGAAGATCGATATGCCTACCGTCGGACGCGTGCTCGAAACTTCGCTCTACGTCGATGAGCTTCCGCGCTCCATCGACTTTTATCAGCGCCTCTTTGGCTTCGAGAAACTTGTGGCAGACGATCGCTTCTGCGCGCTCAACGTTCATGACCAACAGGTACTGCTGTTGTTCCGAAAACGCGGCACGCTGGAGCCGATCGTGTTTCCGGGCGGCGTTCTTCCGCCGCATGATGGCGATGGCCAAACGCACCTGGCGTTCACCATCGCGGCCGAGGATGAGGAGGAATGGACTCAGTCGCTGAACGCGGCCAACGTCGCTGTCGAGAGCCGGGTCACCTGGCCGCGCGGTGGATTCAGCCTGTATTTTCGCGATCCTGACAGTCATCTGCTGGAGCTGGTCAGTCCGGGTTGTTGGAAGTTCTACTAAGCGCTGCCGCCGCGATCTGCGCGATATCCAGCAGCTTCGGCGGCGTTTTCGAGATGCCCGACAGCGCATCGCGGAACATGGTGTTGCAAAACGGGCAGGCGGCGCCCACCACGCTTGCTCCGGTCGCGACCAATTCTTCGGCGCGCGTGACGCTGACGCGCTGGCCTTTCTCTTCGCCCAGGAACGCCAGTCCACCGCCCGCGCCGCAACAGAACGATCGTTCGCGCGCCCGTGGCGGATCGATCACCGTGGCGAACTTGCCGATCACGTCGCGAGGGGCATCATACACGCCGCGATAGCGCCCCAGGTAGCAGGGATCGTGATAGACGATGGTCTCGCCTTCGCCGGTCTTGGCCGGCAGCTTATCCAGATGCCGCGCCAGAAATTCGCTGTGATGCTCGATGGGCGGGGCTTCGCCGTACTCCTTCCAATCGGTGCCGATGGTGCGGACGCAATGCGGGCAGATGGAAACGATCTTCTTCACCTTGCTCTGCTGGAGCGTCTCCAAATTATTCTCCGCGAGCTGGCCAAACGCCAGGTCGTTGCCGAGACGCCGCGCCGGATCGCCGGTACATTTCTCCTTGCGCAGGACGCCGAAGGTGACGTTCAGGCTGCGCATCACTTGTGCCAACGCGGTTACGATCTCGCGGCCGCGCGGATCATAAGAGCCCATGCAGCCCAGCCACAAACAGTATTCCTGCGTGCCGTCGAAGATCGGGAATTCGTTCTTCTGGACAAACTTGTCCCGCTCCGTGGAAGAGAAGCCGAGCGAGTTGCCGTTGCGCTCCAGATTCAAGAACAACTTGGTGCCGTAATCGTCCTCCCACTTGCCGGTGTTCACCGCGCCGCGCCGCAGTCCGATGATCATGGGCAGGTGCTGCACGCCAACCGGACACTGGAATTCGCACGCGCCGCAGGTAGTGCATTGGAACGCCGCTTCCTGCGACAGATGTTTTCCGAGCAGGGGCTCTTCACTCGCGGGTCCGAATTCATTGAGATAGTGGCGCACGCCGAGCGCGATTTCTTTCGGGTTCAGAACCTTGCCCGTATTGTTGGCTGGGCAGTGTTCAGTGCAGCGGCCGCACTCCACGCAACTAAAAGCCTGGAGCGAAACAATCTGCGTGAGATCCTTCCCGGTGTCGAGACCGAAATCGTCGTCGCCCACCAGCGGTGGAATCTTGCTGAATGTGTCGCGCTTCAGAAATACCGTGATCGGGCTCAGCACCAGATGCAGATGCTTTGTATGCGGGATCAGCGGCATGAATACCAGCAGCGCCAGCGTGTGCGCCCACCACAGCGGCTTGCTCTCTTCCATGCCGGGCAGGAATGTGGCCAGGTAGGTAGTCATCAACAGGAAGATCAGCAGCGCGATGAAGCCCGATTCATAGGACACGGCCCCCAGCCACTTCGGCCGGATCACCAGCCGCCGGAAGGCGAGGCCGGCGATGGAAATGGCAACCACAATTGCGAACATCGCCGCCAGCGCGAAGTAGAATCTGCCGAAGAAACCATCGCGCGCGATCGGATTGAGGCCCACGCTTTGAGCGAAGTGGTTGATGGTGACCAGCGCGAAGGCGCAGAATCCCCAAAACACGAAGGCGTGCGCGATCCCAGGCAGCGGGCGCTGCTTGATTACTTTTCCTTGCAGCAGGACCTCGACGACAAAATCGCGAACGCGGCGGCCCACGGGCCGGATGCTGAAGCCGGGGTCCTTTTTCGAATGGAGCACGATGCGCCACACTTTGGAGAAGCGATACAGGAACCCGAACGCGGAAGCGGCCAACAGCGCCAGAAACAAGGTAGTCTCCGGCCAGGAGAGTTGCACCATAAACAGCGAGTGTAGCGCAGGTGTGGCGCGCGTAACGAAATGGATTCCGCTACCATAAATGTTTGCGACTTATAATGTCCGGGGCCGCCGGGTTTATCGGCTCCCATTTCTGCGACCGGCTGATTGCGGAAGGCCACCACGTGGTCGGTCTCGACAACTTTGTCACCAGCCATGCGCGGAATCTGCAGCATCTTCGCGGGAACCCGCGGTTCGAGTTTCGCGAAGTGGACGTGTGCCGGCCGTTCGAGATAGATGGATCGGTGGACGGAGTTCTGCATCTGGCTTCGCTGGCCAGCCCGAAGGATTATCTCGAGCATCCCGTGGAAACGCTGGATGTGGGCGCGGCCGGCACGCGCAATCTGCTGGAGTTTGCCCGCAAGCACAATGCCCGGTTCCTGCTGACCTCAACATCGGAATGCTATGGCGACCCGCAAGTCCATCCGCAGGTGGAGACCTATTGGGGCAATGTAAACCCGGTGGGAGTGCGCTCCTGCTACGACGAAAGCAAGCGATATGCCGAGGCGCTCACCATGGCTTACCATCGGGTGCACAAGTTGCGCACTAACATTGCGCGCATCTTCAACACCTATGGTCCACGGATGCAACTGCACGACGGCCGGGTAGTGCCGGCATTTGTGGATCAGGCGCTGCGCGGCGCGCCGCTGACGATATTCGGCGACGGATCGCAGACCCGCAGTTTTTGCTACGTCACGGATCTGGTGGATGGTCTGTACCGGTTGATGTTGTCGGATGAAGCGATGCCGGTGAATCTGGGCAACCCGGAAGAGATGACCATCGCGGAATTTGCGGAGAGAATCCGCCGGATTATAGAAACCACTGCGCCTCTCGAGTTCCGCCCGCTACCGGAAGACGATCCGAAGCAGCGCCAGCCGGACGTGGAAAAGGCCAAGCGAGTGCTGGGTTGGGAGCCGCGCGTCTCGCTGGAAGACGGCCTACGTGAGACCATCGCCTATTTTCAAAATTTCAAATCGCCGGCCCTGGCCGGAGGGTAGCGCACGCACTTTTGCGTGCCGTGTTCGCACTCATGCGAACACCTGCCGTCCGCATACGAAAACCCACGTTCACACGAGCGATAGTCGATCCCTAGCGGGAACGTCTCTGGCGACAGAAACCCTTGGCCACTTGACAGGTTTGTGAGAATCAAAGTAGATTCGGCAAGCTAAGGCCGACCAGACACTGGTGTCCATACCCGGACATGAGCGTGGCTCCGGTTTTCATCCGATCCCTGGCATTGGTTCGGCGATCCGCAGGCCCTGGGCCGGTGGATCTGACCCCGTTGGAGAGTTTCTATTTACGAATCGGAACCGGGCCGAA
>DASQGY010000010.1:0-54788 GCA_035632375.1 Bryobacteraceae bacterium
GAGGGTTCCATTCTGGGACCTGCAGCTTCTACCGATCCTTGAATACCGCAACGGCTTCCCGTATGCCCGGCTGGACGTGTTGCAGAATTATGCGGGTACTCCGAACGCCGACTCCACCCGCTTTCCCCACTTTTTTTCGGCAGATAGCCGCTTGCTGAAGGACTTCAAGATCAACCCCAAGTACACCTTACGGTTGTCTCTGACCGGATTCAATCTGACAAATCATTTCAATGCGCTGGCCGTACACGCCAACACCGCCGATCCGGAGTACGGCGTTTTCTTTGGAAACTACCATCGGCGGTACCGGGGCGATTTCGAAGTGATCTTTTGATGGGTGTTTCCCCGGGCGTGGTCACGAGGGGCGCCAAGAGTACTTCTCCTTGAAAGACACTGGCTTAGACCAAATTTTTCGTTTGCTGGGCCGAATCGGCTGTGCTACGATAAAGTAGCTTTCATGGATCGCATCCGCGAAGCAGTTCTGCAAAATCCCCGATAACGGAGTTACGACACCTTCGAATGGCCTTTACAGTTTTCCTCGGAAATTTGCCTGTGTGGGTAACCAAGGACGATATCAAGTCTTGGCTCAACGCAGAAAACCTTGTGTTCGACGACGTGAAGGTGATTCGCAATCCGGAGACGCAGGAGTCCAAGGGATTTGCGTTCATCGACACTCCCAACTCGGAAGAGATGAGCCTGATCATCCGCCGATTCGATCGCGCGCCCCTGGAGGACCGGCTACTCCGGGCCAATCAGGCCCAGCCGCCTAAGTCGAAGGGGCAAGCTCCGGGACCTGTCGGCCAAGTGAGTCGCACTGCTGCCCCGGCCGGGCCGCGGCGGGAGCGTGGCGGTAGAAAGCACAAGCGTCCTGTCAATCAAAACTCGCCGCAAGGCCCCCACAGTGCCTTCGCCGAAGAATTAGCCAAAGCACTCTAGTTACTGGTCTCCTCTGGGATGCGCCCGCGTGCTGGCGCTACTATTACCTTTCCCTCAACTCTCTCCTAACTCGAGGCCCCGGAAAATAGGCATCGCTCTTATTATCAGTGCTATACTCAAGGGCGCACATGTAACGTAGGTCCTTTGTTTGTGGCGCCAATCCGCTCGTTGGGGGTGGTTTCGTGAATAGCCTGTTACTCATTCGTGTCTTATTTATCCTGCTGTTGGCGGTCTCCGCCTGGTTCCTGAAACCGTTCGAACTTGAGGATCGCTATGCGGCAGCGGCTGGGCTCGGATTCGGCATCGTCATCGTGATCTTTGAAATCCAGGTGCGGAAAACGACACTCAAGCGGTTGTTCGGTGCGGCCTTCGGTTCGTTACTCGGAATCGTCGGCGCCTACCTGATCTCCTTGATCCTGGAGCGGGCGCTCCCCGGCCATTCCGCGACTGTCTCCTTTCTCCAGCTATTGTTGCTGCTGTGGATGGGCTACGTGGGTCTGGTGGTCGGCTTAAGCAAAGGCGAAATGTTGAACCTGGGCGCGCTGGGTGGCCTTTTCGGCGGTGAACAGACTTCCAGCCAATCGTTCAAAATCCTGGATACAAGCGTGATCATCGACGGCCGGATCGCCGATATCGTAGAAACTGGCTTTCTGGACGGAACTCTGGTTATTCCACAGTTCGTGCTGCGCGAGCTTCAGTTGGTGGCCGATTCGGCCGATTCGTTGAAACGGAATCGTGGCCGTAGGGGTCTCGATATCTTGCAGCGCATTCAGAAAATGACCCAGCTCAATGTCCAGATCCTGGAGGACGATTTTCCCGCCGTCCCCGAAGTAGACATGAAGCTGATCGAACTTGCCAAGGTGTACAACTGCAAGATCGTGACCAACGATTTCAACTTGAACAAGGTCGCTCAGCTCCATGGCGTCGATGTGCTGAACATCAATGAGCTGGCCAATGCCTTGAAGCCGATCGTGCTGCCGGGCGAGACCATGCGGGTCTTCATTCTCAAGGAAGGCAAGGAATACAACCAGGGCGTCGCCTATCTGGACGATGGCACCATGGTGGTGGTGGACAACGCCAAGAAGATGATCTCGCGGACCATCGATATTTCCGTCACCAGCGTGCTGCAGACCACGGCCGGCAAGATGATCTTCGGCCGGTTTGACGACCGGGTGCACGCTGTTCATGACAAGAGCCGCACGGAACGTCACGACACGCCGCGCGACAATCCCTCGGGTACGCAACCCACCGAGCCGCGTGGATCGGGAGTCACGGCGGCCGGTTAACGAGAGTTGGAATGAGAGTTTCAGTAATTCTCCCAGCCGCTGGCCTGGGAACGCGAATGGGCCGAACTGTCCCGGAGAAAGCCGGGACCAGCCGGAAGCAGTTCATGCTGCTCAACGGTTCGCCCATCCTGTTGCATACCATCCGAAAATTTGTTTCCTCGCCCGCAGTGGCCGAGATCGTGGTGGCCTTGCGCGCCGAGGACTTGGACTGGGTTCGCGACCTGCTCCAGAAGGAACACTTCCCGAAACCAGTGCGGCTGGTGGAGGGCGGCGACAGCCGTCAGGAATCGGTGCAGAACGCGCTGGCGACGCTCGGACCGGAGACACAACTGGTAGCCGTTCACGACGCTGTCCGCCCGTTCATCGAACACTCGGTTCTCGAGAAAGTGTTCGCCGAGGCCGCCGATACCGGTGCGGCGATCGTGGGCATCGTTCCCGTGGACACGGTAAAGCAAGTCCATCGCAACAAGATCCGGCAGACCATTCCGCGAGAGCGCTTGATCCTGGCCCAAACGCCGCAGGTGTTTCGTTACGATTTGCTGCAACAGGCCGTGGCCAAAGCGCGCGAGGACGGATTCGCTGGAACCGATGAGTCCAGTCTGGTGGAGCGCCTGGAACAGGTGGAAGTCAGCGTGATTCCGGGCAGCGACCGTAACATCAAGATCACCAAACTGTCGGATATGGATCTGGCCAAGCTTTTTCTGGCCGAGGAATTATCCGGCGGGGTATCCTCTTGAACGGCATCCGCGTCGGGCAGGGCTGGGACGTTCACCGCATCGCAGCGGGCCGGCCTTTGATTCTCGGCGGCGTGACTATCCCCTGTGATTTTGGTTTGGAGGGGCACTCCGACGCCGACGTCCTCTCGCACGCCATCACCGATGCGCTGCTGGGTGCGGCCGCCCTCGGCGACATCGGCATGCATTTCCCGGATACCGATCCTCGCTGGAAAGGCGCGGACAGCCTGCAGTTCCTGCGCCACGCTCACGACTTGGTTGCGAAAAACGGCTACAGCATCGTGAACGTGGATTCTACAGTTATTCTCGAGCGGCCCAAGCTGAAGGATTATCGGCAAGCCATCCGCGCGAAGCTGGCCGAGACGCTTCGGATCGAGGCCGGCCAAGTCTCCGTTAAGTTCAAGACCGCGGAGAGCATAGGGCCGGTGGGCGAAGGACGGTCCGCCGAAGCCCAAGCGCTGGTCACTATATGCCAACAGCACTGATCACCGGCGCATCGAGCGGCATCGGCTTGGAGTTGGCCCGCATCCTGGCTCGCGAGCGCTACGATCTGGTTCTCGTGGCTCGCAACGGACAAAAATTGGAGGAACTCGCCGCGGAGCTGAAGCCGGCTGCCGTTCAGGTTATCGCCAAGGACCTGACGCTCCCCGGCGCCACCGAAGACATCCATCGCGCAGTTGGTAGGGTCGACGTGCTGGTGAACAACGCCGGGTTCACGGTGTTCGGAAAGTTCGCCGAAACGCAATTGGCCGACGAGTTGAACATGATGCAGCTCAACATGACCGTCGTGGTGCTGCTCACGAAACTGTACCTGCCAGGCATGATCGCTGCGGGTAGTGGCCGGATCCTGAATGTCGCGTCGACGGCTGCGTTTCAACCGGGGCCGTTGATGGCCATCTACTATGCGACGAAAGCCTTCGTGCTTTCGTTTTCCGAAGCCATCGGCAACGAATTGGCGGGTACCGGAGTGACGGTGACGGCGCTGTGTCCCGGCCCCACCGCATCGGGATTCCAGGAGCGCGGAAAGATGCAGGATTCGCGGCTGGTGAAGGGCAAGAAGATCATGGACGCCAGGACCGTCGCCGAGGCCGGGTATCGAGCCATGATGGCGGGCAAGCCCGTGGCGATCCCGGGCTTGAAGAACAAGCTGCTCACGCAGTCGATTCGTTTCAGTCCGAGGAGCATGGTGACCAAGGTCGTGCGTAATCTTCAAGAAGAGGTTTGATCGGTCTGGGACCAATACCACTTTGTCCGTGGTAATTCGGGGCCGGTAACCGTTTCGGGCCGCTACTATGCGAGGGTTACTAGGGCCGAATGCCGATCGTTACGCCGGACTGGCTGCTTGCGGTTCCCACCATGATGGTGATGGGTACGCTGATTCCGCGACGCACCCCCGTGGGCACGCGGGCGTTCACCTGCATTACTCCTGCCGGAAGCGTGGGCGCTGCGCCGGCGTAGAGCACGGTAGCGGCGAGGCCGTCGATCATGACTGTCACCGGCAACCGCGGCCGGGGCAGAGGCAGAACGCTGCCACCGAGCGATCCATCCACTCCGCCCGGATCGGTTTGACCTTCGCCGGTTGCGAAGATGCTCACGATGGTGTCGGGAGCAGCGCCATTGGTCGAGGAGTTGACGCTGTTATCCTGATTCAGGACAGCTCCCTGGCCGGATGCATCGAGCACGAAAATACCCGGCGATGAATCGATCACTCGAACGGTGAGCACGTTGGAGGCGACGCCGAGAAACTTCACTTGCACCTGCGTGGTGCTTTGGCCGGTGATCTCGTATGGCACGATTGCGGACACCTGTCCCAAGGAAGTGTAGGCGATGGGCGCGGCGAAGCCGTCGAAGAAGACCTGGGTGCCAGCCAGGATGGTGGCCAATTTTCCGGCGGGAGTGATTTGGAAACCGGTCAAAGCGGCGGGACCCATGAATCCGCCGAAGATGGTTACAATCTCGCCCGGCGATACCGGGCCCGGAGCGAAGCTGGCGCCATTGGTAACCGACACTATGGAGGGCGCAGTCTGCGAAACGGTTAGCGAGACGTTGATGGGAAGCGGCGTGATGGTTGGATCGGCGGCTACCACGTAGACTGCTCCCCCATAAATTCCAGGACTCAGCCCGGCGGGCGCAACCGACACGTTCACAATCAGGGGCGCTGTACCGTTGATCCGATCTACCTGCAGCCAGTTACCACCGGTTTGTGTAACTGTTGCGATGGAAACATTCACCGGCGGACCCGTGGTGCCGACCGTGAGGAGTTGGCTGCCCGGCAACGTGGCGCCTTGTTGATAGTTAAACGTCAACGCACCCGGCGTCCCCGACAAGACAGCGGCGAAAAGAACATTGAGGGTCACCGGTATGGTTTGCGGCGCACCTCCGACCGGCGTGACGGTGATGGAACCGTTGTAAGCTCCTGCCGCCAAGCCGCCGGAATCGATAGTGACCAGGACGCTGGTGGATGTATCTCCTTGCGAAGGGCTCACGCTGAGCCAGTTGCCGCCCGTTGTGGTGGACGAAGTTACGGTGAAATGTACCGTCGCTGTACTGGACACGATCAGGGTCCGTCGCGTCACCAGGGACGTAGTGGAAGTGGGGTTGCTGACGGTTAAAGAAGTGGGGCTCACCGAGATGGTGGCTGTGACGGCTACCACGGTGAGGCTCACCGGCACAACAACCGGGTTGTTCGATGCCGACGACGTGATGGTGATGGTTCCGTTATAGGTTCCCGCAGCAAGACCAGCGAAGTTTGCCACTCCGAGGGTAACGCTTCCGGGCGTATTGCCGGCAGCGGCAGTCCGGAGCACGAGCCAATTGCCACCACTTGTAGTGGCGACGGCCACGTTATAGTTCAGGACGCCGCTGGAAGACGTGACGGCCACCGTTTGATCGGCGGGAGCGTTCGCGCCACCCGTGGCCACGGTGAACGAAACTGATGTGGGATTCACCATCATCTGCTGCGTTCCGACGGTTCCGTTGATGGTGATGGAGTAACCGGCGGAGACGCTCTTCGAGCAGGCGTCGGTGGCGGTGAGAGTGAAGCTGAACGTACCGGCGGTGGTCGGGGTGCCGGTGATGGATCGAGAGAAATCGGAATTGGTTTGAACGATCAATCCGGGAGGCAGCGCTCCACCCGACACACTAAACGCAGGCATCGGCGAGAACGGAGTGGCGCAACCGCCCGAAGTGGTTAGCGCCTGTTGATAGGCTTGTCCGACGACACCGCTGGCAAACGAGACGTTGGTGATGCTGAATCCCGACGTGGCGCTGTTGATGGTGATGCTGAAATTCTGCGACTGCTGCGCGCCAAGGCTGTCGGATACGGTTGCGGTGAAACCATAAGTGCCAGCCGCGCCGGCGGTGCCGGAAATAGTGGCGGTGGGCGCGTTGAACGCGAGACCTGGCGGCAGAGTTCCGCTAATCAGCCAACTGTAGGGCGGCTGGCCGCCCGTCGCGGACAGTGTTGTCGAGTAAGAAGATCCCGAGGTGCCCGCGGGAAGCGTGGATGCTGTAGCGATGGCCAAAGCACCCGGAGTGGCCGAGGCCTGATTTACAGTGAAGGTCTGGCCGGCGATAGTCAAGGTTCCGGTTCGTGCCGCGCCGCTGTTGGCTGCGACGGAGAACCCGACAGGCCCGTTGCCCGCGCCGCTGGCTCCCGAGGTGACAGTAATAAAGGACGCGTTGCTGGCTGCATTCCATCCGCAGCCCTGCCCGGCGATGACATTCACCGATCCCGCGCCGCCCGCCGCGGCGAAGGATTGAGCGGCGGCGGAGAGCGAATAGCTACAACTGATGCCTGGAGTCACGGTCAGAATGAAAATGGAAGTCTGCTGTATCTCACCCACGATGGCCGTCAACTGCGTGGTACTGGGAGGCCCGGTGATCACCAGGTCGCAGGTGGCGAAGCCCTTACTGTCGGTGAGCACCACGCCGGTAGACCCCGCACAAGCTGCAGGTGAAGGTTGGGTCGGGTCCTGGTTATTGATGATACGAACGCCAACATTCGGGACAGCCATTCCTTGCTGCAGTCCGCTTTGCGCAGCCACCTGAACCACCACGCCGCCGGGTATCGTGCTGCCTGAGGCGCCACTGAAATTCCGATTCTCGAAGGCCGGCGTGACCAGCACTACCAGGGGCGGCGCCGAAAGCCCCCCGTTTGGAAGCCTGCTGAGGACGGTGGTGATAAAGAAATTCACGTTTCCCACAGAACTGCTGGCGGTGATCACTTCGGTCTCGAACGATGCGGTTTGCACCAGGGTGGTGGCCAGAAACGACGTGCTGGCCATGCCGTTCGCATCGGTGGTGAGAGTCGGGTTGCGAAGCGTGCCGGTGCCCTGGCTGACAGCCCAGTTCAGCGTGACGCCCGCCATGGGATGCCCACTGGCATCCTTGGCTTGGACAACCAAGGGAAGCTGCGAAAAGAACTGCTCGAGGACCATCTGGCCGTTGCCGGACACCATGGTCAGACTCTGCGCGGCAAGATGCCCGCTAGATAGCAAAGAGACAATCAGGAAAAAGACGGGGGACAGAAGGGGAAGGCGTGAATGAATGCGCACGGTACTCCTCTGGCAATGCTTTAAGTTTTTGGGCGCGGGAACAAAATCAGTGTACCACGTTTTTTACGCATTGCCAGGGATTGTAGGGTTGAATTGTCAAGAGCCCGCGTAGAAACACCGCGGGTGTAACATCGATGTAACGCTGTATAGCCGCCCAAATTCGGGCCAATGGGTCAAGCTCCGATTTGGGTGCAATCGCTATCTGCGCGCCAACAGCATGGTTTGGCTATCGTTCCTGGCTTGAGTCTCAGCCAGCCTGACGTCGGCCTTAGCCATTGGCTTGCTGAGGTTAGGTCGCAGATCCTGGATGGCGCGCCCCAACGATTCCGAGTTCGGTCCCGTTACTCTGCCCTTTAGTTGCGAGAACGGGATTCCGAGATTGCGCGAAACATGCAGCGCCGCAAGGAACTGCCCTTCATTCTTAAAGCCGGCCGCAGCGGACTGTAAACTGGTTCCCGCCGGCAGCAGGCGTTGCACCCTCCCGGACCTGTTCAGTTGCGTTGAAATTCGCGCTGCTGCGATGTCGCCGTTGGCTTGGCGTTCCGCGGTGCGCACATCGGTCTTGATCTGGCTACGACTCAAGCCGGGACGGACGTCCGCAACGGCCTTGGCCAGCGATTCATGCTGCGATCCGGTCACGCGCGACTTCAACTGGGCAAAGGGAATGTTCAGGTCGCGCGAGGCATGCAGCGTGGTGAGAAACTGGTCCTGGTTCCGGAACCCCGTGGCGGCAGCCTGAACGCTGGCGCCTGGCGGCAACAAGGCTTGCGATCTCGCCGAAAGCGCTGCGTTGTTGCTCAGCCTGGCCGCCGCCATTTGGTGCGCGGTGATTTGGCTGGCAGGCATTTGCTGTTGCGAAGCCATCTGACGCCCAAACGAGTTCGGCCTGGAAGTTGGCTCGGCCGGCATAGCCGGTCTTGCGGGTGCGGACATCATGGGTGGTGCAGCATGTCCCATGGGCATCCCACCTCCCATAGGCATCCCGCCACCGTGGCCACGCTGAGCTAGCGAGTTTGCCGCTCCGAGACTCAGGAAGACGCAGAATATCATTAAGTTTGGCTTCGAGAGTTTCACAATGTTACCTCCTTGCTGAAATGTTCTAGAGTGCAAGGCGGCTACCAAAAGAGCGCGCACTGAGCGATCACTGAATTTACTGGGCCAAGTGGAAATGAAAGGAGCAATGCCTCATGCGGCCGGTAGGAAAAACTTACAGGGCACCAAAGGATTTCGGGCTTATTGGCTCGTTCCGATAAAGAGATAACCTGCCGGGGACGCCGCGCCTCCAACGGTGAGCACTACGGGCTGGCTGCCCGGAGGTGTTCCCGCCGGTATGCGAATGTTCAACTGGTAAAGGCCGGCGAAGCCAGGCGTCACGCCCAGGTAAAAGAAATCGCTCGGTGCAATCTGCTTCCCACCCAAGGTAATGACTGTCGAAGCAGTGACGTTTCCGATACCGCCAGGCAGTTCGCCCGGCGCAAACGCCGGGGTGGTGGTTCCGCCGCCGGTCAAGAACAGAATCACGAAATCTCCAGGAATCGCCGATACAAAGTTCACGCCAGCGATCAGTCCGGCGGGACCAATGAAGCTCCCGTTCAACGCGTTCACAGCCGCAATCGGATTCTTGCCATCCGGACTCTGCTTGAAGTAGAAGAACTCGGGCGTGGCAGCCACGGCAGCCACCGGTTCACTGAAGGTGCGAATTTCGTAGGGAGGCGTGTTACAGGCTATGGCAACCTGGACACCCACGTTCCCGCTGGCGGGAAGTTGCGGAACCTGAAAATTGATTTGGGCCGGCGACAGAAAGAAGATCGGCGCAGCCACGTTGTTCACGAACACGCAGACTCCGCTGACGTTGGTTGGCAGTCGTCCATTGCCCAGATCGGCGGGCCCGACCACCTTCACAGTTCCGTCAGGAGCGAAGGTGTCGCCGAATACGGAAGCGATCGCGTTGGCGGAGAGCGAACGCACCGGTGGCGCACTCAGCCCCGCTCCCACCACTCCTCCCGGCGTAATGTGCGGCCCGTCGGACGGCTTACCGAGGAGCACGCTCACGTTGTTTCCAACAAAATTGGAAGCTGCAAGATCCGAACGGCCGTCGCCGTTGAAGTCGCCCACGGCGACAAACGTCGGTTGATTCCCGACACCGTAAGGGACAGCCGCCTGGAACGTGCCATCGCCATTGCCCAGCAGAACGTTCACGTTATTGCTTCCCGAATCCGCAACGGCCAGATCAGCGCGTCCATCACCATTAAAGTCGCCCACCGCAACGGACTGAATATTCTTCGGTGCGCCGTAATTGACCGGCGGTTGAAACGTTCCATCCGGCTTGCCCAGCAGGATGCTGACGGTGTCGTCGCCGCCGTTACCCACTGCGAGATCGGTCGAGCCATCGCCGTTAAAGTCCGCCAGCGCTACATACACAGGAATTTGACCGGCCGGATAGCTAACCGCCGGTTGAAAGCTTCCGTCTCCCTTGCCAAGCATCACAGCCACTGACGCCGAATTGACCAGGATGAGGTCGCCGATGCCGTCGCGGTTGAAGTCTCCCACCGCAACTACTCCTGGACCCGTGATCGTTGCGCTAATTATTCCCGCCCGGAAAGTGCCGTCCCCATTGCCCAGCAGCACACTCACCGTGCTATCCGAGAAGTTCGCCGTCACGATGTCGATCACGCCATCGCCGTTGAAGTCGCCGGTGGCGAGGTGATTCGGATTTGCACCGGCCTTGTAATTGACCGCCGGACGAAAGGTTCCATCGCCATTGCCCAGCAGCACGCTGACGGTACTGCTGGCGCTAGCGCCGTTACAAACCGCAAGATCCAACCGGCCGTCCGCATTGAAATCGCCTGTAACGACCTGAGCGGGTCCAAGGTCCGTGGCATAGGCCACCGCTGCCTGAAACGTTCCATCCCCCTTGCCGAGCAGCACACTTACCTGATTAGTCCCAAAACTAGGCGCGGCGAGGTCTGCCCTGCCATCTCCATTGAAGTCGCCTACCGTAACTACTCGGGGTAGAGTGCCGTCGGCGTAATTGACGGCCGGCTGGAATCCGTTCTGCCCAAGCGAGGCCACTCGCTGTGAGAGGGCGGTGGAGGCGCTCGATTGAAAGGTGGCATCGCCGTTGTAATAGGCTTTCAGCGATCGGATGCCGGATGACAGGCCAACGGTTGTCAAAGCCGCCTTGCCGCTGGAGAGTGTCGCGATACCCACCACTGCAGCGCCATCGTAGAAAGTAATGCGGCCAGTCGCCGCAGACGGAGAGACCGTGGCCGTCAGCGTTACGGCTTGCCCAAAGATGGACGGGTTGGCGGAGCTCTGGAGAGTGGTGGAGCTTGCTGTAGCGCCAGCGGCTTCGGCCATTGCCAGGAACGCCAGAGAGGAAATCTTGAGGAGAGTCATCCCAGGCGATCATTATCCCATCACTTCTCGTCGGAGGGGGAGTGCGGAGATTGGGCCGCAAGATTCGGATAGATCGGAATACCCTGGCTGGCTACACTGATTGCGGAATCCATGAACATGTTTTGGCTTAGGGACGCGATCCAAGATCTACGCTACGGCGCTCGCACACTTCGGCGGACTCCTGGTTTCACCGCTATCACCGCGCTCATCCTCGCGTTGGGCATCGGCGCGACGACGGCAGTGTTCTCGGTTGTTAACGCAGCATTGCTGGCACCGCTTCCGTTCCAGCGGCCCGGCGATCTCTTCGTGTTGTATGAAAAAACACCGGCGACCACGCGGTTCACGGTCTCGTATCCGAACTTTCTCGACTGGCAGCACCAGAATCAAACATTCGAAACGGTGGCGGCCTGCCGTCCGGAGGACTTCGTCCTCGTGGGTGAAGGCAAGACGGAGAGCCTGCATGCGGCAATGATCTCGGCGGAGCTTTTCACCACGCTGGGCATCAAGCCACTGGCGGGTCGCTCCTTCCAGCCCGATGACGACCGGATCGGCACCGGTCGGGTTGTGATGCTCGACGAGGATTTCTGGCGCGAACGATTCGGCTCTTCGCCGGCGGCGATTGGCGGTGTGCTTCGCTTGCGAGGTTCGGCCTACACCATTATCGGAGTTGCGCCGCGCAGCCTGCGCACGCTTGGCCGCATGGTGGGCCCCGCAAGAATGTACGTTCCACTTGGGCAGTGGGAGGAGCCCACCTTTCGCGACCGCAAGGTGACCACTGGCATGCTGGTAGTGGCCAGACGAAAACCCGGTATTTCGGAAGCGTCCGCTCGCGCCGATCTGAGTAGGGTGGCTGCGAATCTCGCGGCTGCGTTCCCCGATGCCGATCGCGATGTCGGCATCACGATGGAGAGCCTGCAGGAAACATTGGTGTTCCGCGTGAGGACAACATTGCTGGCTGTGCTCGGCGGGGTTGCCCTGGTTCTTCTGATCGCCTGCGCCGATGTGGCGAATTTGGTTTTGGTCCGCTCCGCTGGACGGTCCCGTGAATTCACCACGCGGACAGCTTTGGGCGCGGGGGCCTTTCGCTTGGCCAGGCAGCTTGTGGCGGAGAGCTTGTTGCTTTCGGCGATGGGGGGTGTGCTGGGTCTGGCGCTGGCGTGGTTCGGATTGAAAGCCGCGGTATTGGGAATTCCGGCCGATATTCCACGAGCGGCTCAAGCGGGTCTCGACTCTAGAGTTCTGCTGTGTGCCTTCGGCCTCTCTACTTTCGCAGCGCTGGTCTGCGGCCTGGCGCCGACGCTGCGAATTCTTCGCAACGATCTGAGCGATGCACTGAAGGAAGGCGCGCGCGGATCCAGCGGCCGTGGTCATCGCGCGCAGGCGGTGTTCGTGGTTGTTCAGATGTCCCTGGCGCTGGTCCTTCTCGCCGGATCGAGCCTGATGATTCGCAGCGTCGCGAATCTCTGGAAGGTGACGCCCGGATTTGATGCACGCAACGTGCTTACCTTCCAAGTGATGCCTCCTCCAGTGGTGGCTTCGCAGCCCGCGGCAATCCGCGCGTCGTTTCGAAACCTGACCAGCCGGCTGCAGGCGCTTCAAGGTGTGGAGGGCGCAGCCGTTATACTCGACCCTCTTCCCCTGAGCGGAGTGGGCGATGTCGTGCGGTTCCAGCGGGAGGGCCAGATCGCGCCCGAGGAGAAGTCAAAACCATCGGCGCTTTGGTATCACGTCGGCCCGGAATATTTTCGCGTCATGCGAATTGCTCTGCTGCGGGGGCGTCTCTTCACGGACCATGACGACGAGCGTGCTTCGCGTGTGATGATTATCGATCGAAATTTGGCGGCCAGTATCTTCGGGCAGGAAGATCCTCTGGGAAAGCGATTGGATATCGCATTCATCGGGCCGGCCGAGATCGTCGGCATCGTCGGTCACGTGAATCATTGGAACGTGGGCGGCGATCCGAAGGAATGGGTGACGCGGCAGATGTATTTTCCACACATGCAACTGGCCGGCAGGTGGCTCAAATTGGGGGTGACTGGGGGATTCAGCGTGGTGGCGCGCACTCGAGGCGAACCTCTGGCACTGGTCGGCGCAATCCGGGAGGCAACGCGGACGGATGCGGAGCAGGCCATTTACGGTGAACAGTCCATGGACCAAATCGTGGAGCGGTGGCTGGCCACGCGGCGATTCCTGATGATGCTGCTGTCCGCGTTTGCCGTGCTCGCTTTGTTGCTGGCCTGCGCGGGCTTGTACGGCGTCCTTTCTTATGCAGTGGGCGAGCGTACTCAAGAACTCGGGATTCGAATGGCGTTAGGCGCTCAACGCGCACAGATCCTGAAACTGGTTTTCAGCTACGGAGGGAAGCTGGTTCTGTCTGGAATAGCGATCGGAAACTTAGCCGCCCTGGCCTCTATGCGTCTGATCGCGAGTCTGCTATACGGAGTAACAGCAAGCGATCCATTTACCTTCGCGGCGGTGGCGGGCATCCTGATGGCGATGGCTGCTGCAGCCTGTTATCTACCTGCCCGGCGTGCGATGCGCATCGACCCGATTACCGCGCTCAGATAGGTTTTCTCAAAGGACCGAGCGGCCCCCAATGTACACCGCGTGCGTCTGGCCGACACCGAAGAAATAGGCAATCTCGCGGTAGTCGCGGCAATCGTGGATCGCGAAGTCGGCATACTTGCCCGGCTCGAGTGAACCGATCTTATCGCCGCGGCCCAAGCTGTAGGCTGCGTTGATGGTGGCGGCGGTGACGGCTTCGGCCGGAGTCATCTTCATATGAGTGCAGGCGAGCGACAGGATCATGGGTATGGATGTGGTAGGCGAGGAGCCGGGGTTGAAGTCCGTGGCCAGGACGACGCCGAGACCGGCCTCGATCATGGCGCGGGCGTCCGGATATCGTGTGGAGCCGAGCGCATAGACGGAACCGGGCAGCAGGACCGGCTGCACGCCGGCAGCTTTCAGTGCCGCGATTCCGCCGGCGCCGGTGTGTTCCAGATGATCGGCGGTACTGGCGTGCAGCTCGGCGGCGAGCTCGGCTGCGCCGGACTGCGAAAGTTGGTCGGCATGGAGCCTCAGGCCGAGACCGAGTGCGCGCGCTGCCGTCAGAACACGGCGAGTGTCTTCAATTCCGAAGATTCCCGGCTCGCAGAAAATGTCGCAGTATTCGGCGAGGTGTTTGGAGGCAACCTCCGGCAGCATTTCTTCGACCACCAGGTCCACGTATTTCGTGGGATGGCTACGGTACTCGTCTGGAATCTCATGAGCGCCTAGAAATGTCGCAACTGTTCGGAGAGGTTCAAGATCGCGGATGACGCGAAGCAACTTGTATTCGTCGTGCGGTGTGAGGCCATAGCCGGATTTGGCCTCGATGGTTGTGGTGCCGCCCGCCAGGAACCAGCCGACGTATTTCGCGGCTGCTTCCCGCAGAGATTCCGCACTGGCGGCGCGGGTCTGGCGAACGGTGGAGCGGATGCCGCCACCGGCCGCGGCGATCTCGGCATAGGTTGCACCAAGAGCACGCTGCTCGAATTCATTGGCGCGATTGCCGGCGAAGACCGGATGCGTGTGCGCATCAACGAAACCCGGCATCACTACGCGATTGCCGGCGTCAATCACGGAGCATCCGCCGTCGATCAAAGCTTCAATCTCGGCCAGCTTGCCAATCCGCTGGATGACTCCGCCGTCAATGAACATTGCGCCGCCGTCGATGATGGCCAAGTCGCGCATCTCGGCGCCGGTTCGCGGACGCGGTGGCCCGGCGAGCGTTACAAGCTGCGAGCAGCCGACGACCGCGAGTTTGCTCACTGCGCCGGATCCATGGGTATCTTGATGCCGTGTTCGTGCGCAACTTCGATGGCTCGCGGATATCCGGCATCGGCGTGGCGGATCACACCCATTCCCGGATCCGTCGTGAGTACGCGTTCCAGCCGGCCTGCGGTTTGTTCGGTACCATCGGCGACCACCACCATGCCCGCATGTTGCGCGTAGCCGATGCCGACGCCGCCGCCATTGTGAATGGAAACCCAGGAGGCTCCTGCAGCCGTATTCACCAGGGCGTTCAGGAGCGGCCAGTCGGCGATGGCGTCGGAGCCGTCGCGCATGGCTTCGGTTTCGCGGTAAGGCGAGGCCACCGATCCGGTATCCAGATGATCGCGGCCGATGACGATGGGCGCTTCGATCTTGCCGCGGTGAACATAGTCGTTGATCGCCAAGCCGAACTCGGCGCGCTCGCCGTAGCCCAGCCAGCAGATGCGCGCCGGCAAACCCTGGAAGTGGATGCGATCCTTGGCCAGCTTCATCCATCGGGCCAGGGTCTCGTTCTTAGGGAACATCTCCAGCGCCAGACGGTCCGTGGTGTGAATGTCATCGGGCGATCCCGAGAGCGCAGCCCATCGAAATGGGCCGCGGCCCTCGCAGAACATGGGCCGGATGTACTCGGGCACGAAACCGGGGATTTCGAACGCATCCGTGACACCGGCTTTCTCGGCCTGCGCGCGGATGTTGTTCCCGTAATCGAAAGTGACGGCACCGAGGCGTTTGAGCGCCAGCATGCCTTGGACGTGCTGCCCCATCGCGTCGACCGATCGCTTGATATATTCGTCGGGATTCGAACGCCGCAGCGCCAGCGCTTCGGTGAGTTCCATTCCATTCGGCACATACCCCTGCAGCGCATCGTGTGCGCTGGTTTGATCGGTGAGAATATCGGGGACTACGCAGCGGCGGACCAGTTCCGGCACTACATCGGCGCAGTTGCCCACCAGACCAACCGACAGCGCTTCTCCGCGGCTGCGGGCATCGTTGACCAATTGCAACGCTTCGTCCAGATTCCAGGCGATTCGATCGCAGTAGCCAGTTTTAAGCCGCTTCTCGATGCGCGCCGGGTCGACGTCGACGCCCAGGAAGCACGCATCGTTCAACGTGGCGGCGAGTGGCTGCGCGCCGCCCATGCCACCCATTCCGCCGGAGACGACCAACTTGCCGCGCAGCGATCCGCCGAAATGCCGGTTGGCCGCAGCCGCGAAAGTTTCGAAGGTGCCCTGCACGATTCCCTGGCTGCCGATGTAGATCCAGGAGCCGGCGGTCATCTGCCCGTACATGGTGAGGCCCAGGCGCTCCAGCCGGTTGAACTGCTCGTAGTTCGACCAATGGCCGACCAGGTTCGAATTGGCGATTAGCGCTCTTGGCGCTTCCGCGTGCGTGCGAAAGATCCCGACGGGTTTTCCCGACTGCACAAGCAGCGTTTCGTCATTCTCCAGTTGTTGCAGCGAACGAACGATGGCATGAAAGGAGGGCCAGTCCCGCGCGGCGCGTCCAGTGCCGCCATAGACGATAAGTTCGTCGGGGCGCTCGGCGACCTCGGGATCGAGGTTATTCATGAGCATCCGCAGCGCCGCCTCCTGATGCCACCCCCGGCAAGAAATCTCGCGCCCACGCGCCGCCTTAACCGCCAAATTCGGTGCCAGGATACCCATTCCCCTATTCTCCCCAAAATTCGGTGCCAGGATACTCTTTCCCCTATTCTCGGCGGAGAGGCTGGCGCGCCCAGCGGCACTCTGTAGTTGAAATGCCCAGAATGCCTCGATTCGTGGCGGAGGGATATCCCCACCACATCACCCAGCGCGGCAACCGCCGCCAGATCGTCTTCGAAGATCGTGAGGACCGCCGCGTCTATCTCGACCTGTTAAAGAAATACTCCGCCAAGCACAAGCTGGGTATCTGGGCCTGGTGCCTGATGACCAACCATATCCACCTGCTGGCGGTGCCTCCCAGCGCGATCGGGCTGGCCCGTGCACTCGGCTGCACGCATCGCGATTATTCCCGCTACCGTAACGTGCGCGCGGGGACGACCGGATGTCTGTGGCAGGCGCGCTATTACTCGTGCCCGGTGGACGCTCCAGGTGTATGGCAGGTAATGTCTTATATCGAACGAAATCCGGTGCGCGGAGGGTTGGCGGACATCGCGGAGGATTATCCGTGGTCGAGTGCGCGGGCGCATGTCAACGATGCTAGCGACAAGCTCATCGATATCGCGCACTGGCGGGAGTATTACACTCCGGAGAGGTGGCGCGAGACGCTGCGGATCGGTGTCGAGGAGGAGGCGCTGGGCGAACGGATTCGGCAGGCGACCATGACCGGTCGGCCGTTTGGCTCCGCCGCGTTCACCGAGCAACTGGAAGCGGCTGCACAGCGGAGGCTGAGCCCGAGGCGTCGCGGCCGGCGGAAGACGCAGGCAGAAGAGGCGGAACAATTGGTCCTGCGAATTGGGGAATGAGTATCCTGGCACCGAATTTCGGCTAATTGGGGAAAGGGTATCCTGTCACCGAATTGGTTTACTCGTGGCGGAGGGCGGTTAGCGGGTCCACGCGGGCGGCGCGAATCGCTGGGAGTGCGCACGCTAGGGCGCTCAACGCTATCAGGACCACTGGCACGAGGAAGAATGTCGCCGGATCGGTTGTCTGGACGCCGTATAACAAGCCGGTAAGGGTGCGGGTCAACATCCAGGAGCCGGCTAAGCCGATCGCGATGCCGATGCCCACTACGGTCAAGCCCTGGCGCAGCACCATCGCCAGCACCTCTGACGATTGCGCGCCAAGCGCCATGCGAATGCCGATCTCGCCGGTTCGCTGCGCCACACTATACGAGATCGCTCCGTAGATTCCCAGGCAGGCCAGCGCCACCGCCACGCCGGCAAACAACCCGAGAAGCGTCATCGCCAGACGCCCGCGCCACAGCTTGTCACCGATCACCTGCTCCATAGTTTGCATTCTGGCGATCGGAACGTTCTTGTCCAATCCGTGCACTTCGCCTTCGACCGCTTTGGCCAATCCGAGCGGATCGCCGTGCGCGCGCATCACCACGGTCATGTAGGAAAACGCCCTGGCGTCTACCTGGGCGTGCGGCAGATACATCTCGTCATCGGGTTCACCGATCCAATCCGTTTGCTTGACATTCTTGATGACGCCAACCACGGTCATCCATCGCGCGGTCATCCGGAAGCGTTGTCCGATGGGGTCCTGATTCGGCCAGTGACGCTTCGCAAGCTCCTCGTTTACGATCGCCACAGGCGCGCCGTCCGCTGAATCGTGAGTCGTAAAATCGCGCCCGCGAAGGATCGGGATCTTCATCGTCGCGAAATAGCCGGGTTGCACCACGCGATAAGTGGCAGTCGGTTGCTGGCCTGGCGGCGGCGCTGGGCGATCCGCCACGACAATACCGATGGTCCAGACATCACCGCTAATTGGCAGATGGTTGATCAGACTGACCGAATCCACACCGGGCAGCGCTTCCAGGCGCGGCCGCAATTGCTCAAAGAAGTGCACCCGTGCCGGGCCGGCATACGACGCGCCGCCCGCCGCGACCTCCAGCGTCAAGAGATGGCCCGGATCAAAACCAGGTTCCACGGCTTCGAGATGTTGAAAGGTCTTTAGCATCAAGCCGGCGCCCACCAGCAGTACCAACGACAACGCAACTTCCGCGATCACCAGCAGCGCGCGAGTGCGCCGTTCGGCGCCGCTTTGCGTTAATCCGCGTCCGCCACCCTTCAGCGCCTCCTGCAAATCCGTCCGGAACGCGCGCAATGCGGGCGCAAGACCGCAGAGGATTCCCGTGGCCAGAGCGATCAGAGCGGTAAAGGCAAGCACGGTTGTGTCTACTTGCACTTCTTCCAAGCGCGGCAGGCTCCCGGCAGGGAGCGAAGCGATCAACGCAGCCATGCCCCAGCGCGCGATCCAGGTGGCCAGCAAAGCGCCGGCGGCCGAGAGCAGCAGGCCCTCCACTACCAGTTGCCGGATCAAGCGCCAACGGCTGGAGCCTAGCGCCAGCCGCACGGCTGTCTCCTTTCTTCTTCCGCTGGCTCGCACCAGCATCAGGTTCGCCACATTACTGCAAGCGATCAACAGAACGAACCCAACGGTTCCGAGAAGCACCAACAATGTCGAGCGGATGTTGGCAACGACTTTTTCCTGCAGCGGGATCACCCGAGCCGTCATGTGCGCGTTCGTTACCGGATATTGATCTTCCAGCCGCTTGCAAATGACATCGATCTCGGCTTGCGCCTTTTCGAGCGACAAGCCCTTGTTCAACCGCGCGAAGACTCGCAGCGATCGCCCACCGCGGTCGTTTAGACGCTTCTCCAGCGTGAGCGGAACCCAAATCTCTGCGTTCGTCACCCAGAACGGCGCGAAGCGGAACGATTCCGGCATCACTCCAGCGACGTCGTAGGTCTCGCCATTCAGGAGAATCTGCTTTCCGGCAATCTGCGGATCACCCCCAAATTGCTTCTGCCACAACCCATAGCTCAAGACGGCGACGTGCTCACGTCCGGCCTGATCTTCACCGGCCTGAAAGGTACGGCCCCTGATGGCCTGAACGCCCAAGACCGAAAACAGATTGGCGCTCACCTGCATCCCCACTAATCGCTGGGCGTTGTCCCGTCCGGTTAGCGTGGCTCCCCACGACTGCGCAGCGCCCATGTCTTCGAACGAGCGCGCTTGCTTACGCCAATCTAAATAATCCGCCGGTGACGCCGGCGACGACCCGCCATGGAGAATCACCACCAAGCGGTCTGGATCGCCATAAGCCAGCGGCCGCAGCAAAACGCCATTCACGACGCTGAAAATGGCCGTATTCGCACCGATCCCTAATGCCAGGGCGAGAACCGCCAGCAGCGCAAACCCTGGACTGTTCAGCAGGGATCGAACGCCATACCGAATCTCCATCCATAGAGCGTGCATGGCTGTTATGACGTAGAACAGTGCCCCAAGTTAGCTGAGGTGACGCCTGAAACCCTTTTTCCTCTGAGACGATTCTCCCGCCCCGATCACTAACCAAGCGTGAAAGAGCAAACCACCACCGACATCGCCAGCCGCCAGAAGGCCATCGACGGCGCGCTTAGCCAAATGGACAAACAGTTCGGAAAGGGCTCTGTGCTACGGCTCGGATCGCGCAACGTCTTGCCGGTCGCGGTCATACCCAGCGGCTCCATCTCGCTCGATGCCGCCCTGGGAGTCGGCGGATTCCCGCGCGGACGGGTAGTCGAGGTTTTCGGGCCGGAGTCGTCCGGCAAGACCACGCTCGCGCTGCAAGTGATTGCCCAGGCGCAGAAAGCCGGTGGCGAAGCCGCCTTCATCGACGCGGAACATGCCCTGGACCCTGCTTACGCACGCAAGCTTGGCGTGGACGTCGACAATCTGGTCGTCACGCAACCCGATTGTGGTGAACAGGCGCTGGAGATCACTGGCGCGCTAATCACATCGGGAGGCTTCGACGTAGTGGTGATCGATTCGGTGGCGGCCCTGGTGCCGAAGGCCGAGTTGGAAGGCGAAATGGGCGACAGCCACATGGGCCTGCATGCCCGCTTGATGTCGCAAGCGCTGCGCAAACTGACCGGTACGGTGGCCCGCACCAACACGCTGCTGGTCTTCATCAACCAGATTCGCGAGAAGATCGGCGTGATGTTCGGCAATCCCGAAACCACCACCGGTGGGCGCGCGCTGAAGTTCTACTCCTCGGTCCGAGTCGAAGTGCGCCGCATGACCGCCATCAAGGACGGCGACAAGGTGGTCGGCAACCGCACCAGGATCAAGGTGGTTAAGAATAAGGTAGCCGCCCCCTTCCGTGAAGCCGAGGTGGATATCCTTTTTGGTGAGGGTATCTCCCGCGAAAGCGATCTGCTGGATCTCGGCGTCGCGCAAGGTGTGGTGGAAAAGAGCGGGTCCTGGTTCAGCTTCGGCGGCGAGCGCATTGGCCAAGGCCGCGAGAATGCTCGCGCATACCTGATAGCGAATCCCGAGGCTCGCGAAAACCTGGACGCGCAACTCCGGAAGCAACTCGGCTTCGCGCCGGAAAGTGACGGCGAAGTTACCTCCATCACTGTGGGCAAAGGCCAACTTACCTTCAACAAGACCGCTCAGAGCGCCTAAATCCAAGGCCTGGAAGGCTCCATCAGCGCCGAAAGCCCGTTTTACAGGCTTCCGGGACGCTCGGCCTTCAAAAAACTGAGGAAAAACCCGATTTTTCTGCATTCTGCCCTTTACATCGCTCTCGCCATCCCGTATGATTTGTTAGGAAACAAATTCGTTCGGTTATGTTTTTACGTAGCCGCGCGCTGATGGATGGAAGAACCTTATAAGGAGAAGTCAATGGCAGCAAACAAGATGACGCAGTCTCAGATGGTGAAAGAACTGGCGGCCGCAACCGGCTTGACCACCAAGGTGGCGAAGGGATTCGTCGCCACTTTCGCCGACATGGCCGTTCGCGAAACCAAGAAGAGCGGAATGTTCGTGATCCCCGGCATCGGACGCCTGGTGCGCGTGGACCGCAAAGCCCGCATGGGCCGCAATCCGGCCACTGGCGAAGCGATCAAGATCCCGGCCAAGAAAGTGGTGAAGTTCCGGGTGGCCAAGGCGGTGAAGGACGCCATCGTACCCAAGAAGAAGTAGCAAACCGCGACAGGCAAACTTAGAATGAAAAACCCCCGCGAGGCGATCGCGGGGGTTTTCATTTCTAAAGTCGATTCAGGTCCGCTCAAAGTGCGAGCATCCCAGGAAGCCTTAGGCCTGCTTCTTGTCGTCGACGCCGGGATTGGGATTGTGTTCCTCGGTCTTCAAGGCGCCCTTGAAGTTTTTGATGCCTTCGCCCAAACCCTTCGCCAATTCGGGGATCTTCTTTCCGCCAAACAGCAGAACGGCGACCACCAAAATGACCAGCAGTTCAGGCAAGCCAATAGAACGGAACATACGGCCTCCTTTATGGGACGATCCCATTGTACCTCGATTCCACGTGCGCGCTACACTCGACCAATGCGGCGTGTCCTCGGCCCCCTCATCCTACTGGCGGCGTCCTGCGCGGCCCAATCCCTGAACGGCGTCATCGATATCCACGTCCATTCCGATCCCGACAGCGTCCCCCGCTCCATCGACGCCATCGACGCCATCGACATCGCCCGGCTGGCCAAGAGTCGTGGCATGCGCGGTCTGGTGCTGAAGAACCACTACGAGTCCACCGCCTCCCTAGCGTATCTGGTCCGCAAGGAAGTGCCGGGGATCGAAATTTTCGGAGGAATCGACCTGAATCGCACTGTGGGTGGAATCAATCCCGCTGCCGTCGAACGCATGACCATGGTGAAAGGCGGCTGGGGCCGCGTGGTCTGGATGCCCACCTTCGACGCCGAGAACCAGGTCCGCTATTCCAAGGAAAACCGGCCGTACGTCCCGGTGGCGCGGAACGGCCAGTTGCTGCCCGACGTGCGCGAAGTAATCGGCTTGATTGCCAAGCATCACCTGGTGCTGGCCACCGGCCATTCCTCCCCCACCGAAGGACTCATGCTGGTCCGCGAGGGCCGCCGCCAGGGTGTGGAGCATATGGTGGTGACTCACGCCATGCTAGCCCCGGTCCGCATGTCCGTCGCACAAATGCGCGAAGCCGCAGCCGAAGGCGCATACATCGAGTTCGTCTACAATGCGCTGATCGGGCCAAACAAAATGTTTGAGCTTCCGGAATATGTAACCGCCATCCGCGAAGTTGGCCCGCAACATGTAATCCTCTCGAGCGACCTGGGCCAAGCGAACAACCCGCTGCATCCCGACGGCCTCGCAAGCTTCTTCACTGGCCTAGGTAAGAGCGGCTTCACCCCCACTGAAATTGACCAAATGTCCAAAACAAATCCCGCCCGTCTCCTCGAATAACTGCCTTCCCCTTCTCTCCAGTAACTCGCTCGCTGGATCAGCCGACAGTGGGGCAGGTTGATAACCTGCAGCGGGCTGGCAACCCGCTTGGTCCAGCGCGATTAACAATCGCGCGCAGGTTGGCAACCTGCCCCACGGGCTGATGACGTGTAGCCGACGCAACTTTCTTCTGCGCTATACTTCCTCTACCCGCGACAATGTGGCAGCAAAACTACACGCCCATCCAAGGAAGTCTGCTGCTCTCCTCGCTGGTCGCTTCGCTCCCTATCTTCACCCTGCTCTACCTACTCGGCGTTAAGCGTAAACCGGCGTGGATCTCGGCGCTCAGCGGACTGGCCGCCACCGTCCTGGTCGCGCTGTTCCTGTACCGAATGCCCGCAGTCCAGGTTCTCGGCGCTGCTACGTATGGCGCGGCTTTCGGTCTCTTTCCGATCGGTTGGATCGTGATCTGGGCGGTGTTTCTCTACCGGCTCACAGTCGACACCGGCAAGTTTGAATCCATCAAGCAATCCATCGGGAGCCTGACGCACGACCGCCGTCTGCAAGCGTTGCTCATCGCCTTCGCCTTCGGGGCGTTCATGGAGGGAGCAGCGGGATTCGGAACGCCCGTGGCAGTCGCCGCCGCGATGCTCGCCGGGCTGGGGTTTTCGCCGTTCTACGCCGCGGCGATCTGCCTGCTGGCCAACACCGCGCCGGTCGCCTTCGGATCCATCGCCATCCCGGTCGTGACGCTGGCGGGAATCACCGGACTCCCGCTCGATCGACTGAGCGCCGGAGTCGGCCGCATCTGCGCTCCCGTTTCGTTGATCGTGCCCGCTTATCTGGTGCTGGTCATGGGCGGCTGGCCCGCGCTCCGGGGCGTTCTCCCCGCAGCGGCCGTCTGCGGCGTCGCCTTTGCCGGGATGCAGTTTCTGATCTCCAATTTCGTTGGGGCGCAGTTAACGGATCTGATCAGCTCACTCACCGCCATCGGCGCGTTGGTGCTTCTATTCCTCATTTGGAAACCGAAGGACAAGTATGTGCCCGAGCCCGATCTCGCCTCGATCGACACCACCACCGGCCCCGAACGGCACTCCGGAGGCCGGGTGCTTTTGGCATGGAGCCCCTACCTATTGCTGGTGGCGTGTGTTCTTTTGTGGGGCTACAAACCGATGCAGGGTCCGCTCAATTCGGTCAGCATCCAGATTCCATGGCCGGGCCTGCACAATCAGATCGCGCGCATCCCGCCGGTCACCTCATCGGTATCGCCGTACGCCGCGATGTTCAATCTGAATTGGCTCTCCGCATCGGGAACGGCGTGCATGATCGCAACTCTGCTTTCGGCCATCGTATTGCGAATCAGGCCGGACCAGTTTCTGAGGACCTTCGGGAGTACGCTTCGACAGCTCGCGCTCCCGCTGGTCACTCTGGCCGCGGTTCTGGGGCTCGCCTTCCTGATGAATTATTGCGGCGCTACGGCCACGCTCGGGCTGGCTTTCGCCACGACCGGAGTTGTGTTTCCGTTCTTCAGCGCGATCCTCGGCTGGGTGGGCGTCTTCCTCACCGGCTCCGACACCTCGGCCAACGCGCTCTTCGGCAACCTCCAGGTGGTGACCGCCTCGCGCCTGGGACTGAACCCAGTGTTGATGGCCGCGTCCAATTCGAGCGGTGGTGTGATGGGGAAAATGATCAGCCTGTCCAGCATCGCGGTGGCGGCGGCGGCCACCAGAATGGCTTCCAGCGACGAGGCCCGGCTCTTCCGATTCACGCTCAAACACAGCGTCTTGCTTGCTTCGATCATCGGTCTGATCGTGTTGTTCTACGCCTATGTCGCCCCCACGCTGCAACCTTGAGCCAGTTTTGGTATGTTGTATCGATTCACCCGGTTTGGGGGACGTGCACCGGCAGGTCCGGTTGTGATTTGATAGGAAGGTTGTTTGTGCGAAAACCCGCGTTGGAAATCGAGCGTAAACGGAAAGCGGCGCTAGCCGGTTCGTTGGTTTGCCTGTTGTTGTCGAGCGCCGGCCTAGCTATGGCCGCGCGCGGGGGCCAACAGCAACGCCTGCCGCGCCAAGCCGCGCCAACTACAGCCAATATTCAAGGCATCGTGTGGACCAGCGAGGGTCACCTGGGTCTTGGTGGCGTGAGCGTTATTCTGCAGGATCTTTCCACCGGGAAGAGCACTCCGGCCACGACCACCGGCGATGGCGCGTTCAAGTTCCTGAATCTGGCGCCCGGGCGCTACCAGGTAAAAGCAACGCTGAACGGCTTTGAACCTTTCGCGCGGGGCGACATTCAGCTCGCCGCCGGCGACGTGTACACACTCGAATTCAACATGAGGGCGGTCCCAACGGGCCGCGAGGGCGTGCGCCAAGTACCGAGCCAACCGGGCCTCGGCCCGATCCCGCCAGCGCCACCCGGGCAGGAAGGCCCCAACTCTCCGTATCGCAACTTACCCCAGGAGCCTCCACCGCAGACCACCGGAGAGCCGCGGCCGCTGCCGCCGATTCCTCCGCGCGAAGAAGTCCTCAACGCCATCCCCAACCGTTGGAACTACCCGTTCCCGACCGACTACCATCGCTACAAGACGGGCGAAGTTCCCTACGTTAAGGGCCACTGGTACGACCCGTTCAATCGCAACAAGCTCAAGGGCGATTACCCAATCTTCGGCAACCGCACTTTCCTGAATCTGAACCTGACCAGCGACACTTTTGTAGACGGCCGCCGCTTGCCGGTGCCGAGCAACCTGGGCTCGCAGCGCCCGGATAGCTCCGAATTCTTCGGCCGCTTCGGCCAGTACTTCATGAGCGAGAACATGGCGTTCTCAGCCACGCTCTTCCACGGCGACACCGCCTTCCGGCCGGTGGACTGGCAAATCAAGTTCACACCCGAGATCAACATCAACTACATCGCGACTCAGGAACGCGGCATCGTGAATGCCGACGTGCGCAAGGGGACTACCCGGTTGGATACTCACGTCGGGTTGCAGGAAGCGTTCGTCGAAGCGAAGCTCCACGACTGGGGCAATCAGTACGATTTCATTTCCGTGCGCGTCGGCATCCAGTCCTTCAACAGCGATTTCCGCGGCTTCATCTTTCACGACCAGGAGCCTGGTATCCGCATCTTCGGCAACCTGCACAACAATCGCTATCAGTACAACGCCGCGTATTTCGCCATGTTGGACAAGGACACCAACAGCGGCTTGAATAGTCTGCAATACCGGCAGCGGCAGGTGTTCATCGGCAATCTGTATCGCCAGGATTTCTTCACGCCCGGCTACACCATCCAAGTCAGTTTCCACTACGACAAGGACGATCCTTCGTTCGTATTCGACAACAACAACTTCCTGGCTCGGCCTGCGGCGATCGGCCGGGTGAAACCGCACGCGATTCGCGCCTTCTACTACGGGCTCACGGGCGATGGGCACATCGGCCGGATGAACATCACTCACGCTTTCTATCAAGTTCTGGGTCACGACACATTCAACACTGAGGCCGGCCGCAAAGTGGACATCAATGCCCAGATGGCCGCCTTGGAGCTTTCGATCGACAAGGACTGGCTGCGCTACCGTGCATCCTTCTTCTATGCATCGGGCGACAAGAGTCCGCGCGATGTCACCGCACGGGGCTTCGACACCATCTTCGACAACCCGAATTTCGCCGGCGGATTTTTCAGCTTCTGGAATCGGGAAGGGGTGCGGCTCACTGGAACCGGCGTCGCGCTGGAGAACGGCGGCAGCCTGGTACCCGACCTTCGCTCCAGCAAGTTGCAGGGTCAATCCAATTTCGTCAATCCCGGAATCTTTTTGTACAACGCCGGTGTGGACATCAACATAACTCCGAAGATGAAGGGTTTCGTCAACCTGAATCTGATGCGCTTCGCACGCACCGAGTCGCTGGAGGCGCTGCTGTTCCAGAAGCCGATCCACTCCGGTATCGGGGCGGACTCCGGAATCGGTATTACGTACCGGCCGCCGCTATCGGAAAACATCGTGATCACGGGCGGGGTGAATGGTTTTCAGCCGTTCCGGGGTTTCAGTGAGATTTCCACTAACCGAACTTTGTTCTCTGTATTCGCGAATGTCCGATTCCGATTTTAGGTCGAAGCCAGTGGGGCAGACTGCATTTATTCATGAGGTGATCGCTTGAAGAGTCCAGTTCAGCCGTTAGTCCGGTTCTCCATCGCAGCAGCGTCGGCAGGGCTGTGTGTGCTGCTTTGCACGCTACTGATGGCCCAGCAGCCCCAGCGTTCGCAGGATCAACCGCCTCCGTCGACCGCTACGGCCGCGCCGGCCCAGCAGCCAGCGGAACGCGCCCGCCTGACTCTTCGCCTGACCCAGTCCCAGGAAGAAGCCGACTCGAAAAGCTTCGGCTGTATCGCCTGCCACGGTAAAACCGATTCGCCGTCGATGCACACCACCAACACCGTCCGCCTGGGTTGCGCCGATTGCCATGGTGGCAAACCCGACGTCCAACCTCCGTCCGGAACCAAGCCCGGCGATGCAACCTACGAGCAAGCCAAGAAGCAGGCGCATCCGCAGCCGCGCATCCCCAGCATGTGGAAAAGCTCGGCCAATCCGGTGCGGCCCTTCGCCACTTGGTTGAAGGAGAGTGAAGAGTACATCAAGTTCGTTAACCCGGGCGATCTGCGCGTGGCCGAGACCACCTGCGGGCAGGCCGGCTGCCATGCGAAAGAAGTGCGGGCCGTCCAGACCAGCATGATGACCCACGGCGCTATGTTGTGGCAAGCGGCGCTTTACAACAATGGCGGATACCCCTATAAAGATGCGGTGTTTGGCGAGAGCTATGGCCCCGACGGCACCGCCCAGCGCGTGAAGACCTGGCCGCCGCCATCGCAAGAGCTGACCAAAACGAAGGGCGTCCTGCCGCAGCTCGACCCACTCGGCCGCTGGGAAGTTTCGCAGCCCGGCAACATCCTGCGCGTCTTCGAGCGCGGTGGTGGCGAACGGTCCGAGCTCGGCAACCCCGGCGACGAAGATCCCGGCGCTCCGGATGTCAAGTTGAGTGACCGCGGCCTTGGCACCGAGCTCCGCACCGACCCGGTGTTTCTGGGCCTCCAGAAAACGCGCCTGCTCGATCCGATTCTCTCGTTCCCCGGTACCAACGATCACCCCGGCGACTACCGCAACAGCGGCTGCACTGCCTGCCACGTCATCTACGCCAACGACCGGTCGACAGTTCACTCCGGACCTTACGCTTCGTACGGGAATCAGGCTCACAGCTTTCAAGTCGATCCGACAATTCCCAAGAACGAAGCTGGTCATCCGATCAAGCACGAATTCACGCGCTCCATCCCCACCAGCCAGTGCATCGTCTGCCACATCCATCCCGGCACGAACATGGTAGCTACCTATCTCGGCTACACCTGGTGGGACAACGAGACCGACGGCGAGTTCATGTATCCGAAGGAGCCGCACAAGATTACCGATGAAGACCGCTTCCAGACCTGGCTTGCCAATCCGGAAGGCGCGGCGGTGCACGGCGAGTGGAAGAACCTCGACTTTCTGGAAAAGATCGGATCGCCCGAGTTCAACTCCCAGCTCAAGCACACGCAATTCGCCGACTTCCACGGCCACGGTTGGGTCTTCCGCGCCGTCTACAAGCGCGACCGCAAAGGCAACATGCTGGACGCCAAGGAGAACATTGTCCCGCCAGACGACAAGGACAAATTCCAGAAGGGCGTTCACCTGAAGGACATCCATCTGGAAAAAGGCATGCATTGCGAGGATTGCCACTTCGCACAGGATGCCCACGGCAATGGCAACTTGTACGGTGAAACGCGCAACGCGGTGGAAGTGGATTGCATCGATTGCCACGGCACTATTTCGAAGAAAGCCACACTGAAGACCTCCGCAGCCGCGGCGCCGGTAGGCGGCACCGACATGTCTCTGATGCGCACGCCCTGGCGTCAGAAACGTTTTTACTGGCTGAACGACAAGCTGTATCAGCGATCAATGGTCGATGAGAAACGCGAGCCCTGGGAAGTGGTGCAGGTGATGGACACCATCACGCCCGGCAACGAGCATTACAGCGAGAAATCGCGTCTGGCGAAGACGATTCTAAAGGACGGAACCACCTGGGGTGGCGCGCCCACCGACGAATCTTCGCTGGCCCACGCCAATAGCCGCATGACGTGCTATGCATGCCACTCCTCCTGGACCACCAGTTGCTTTGGCTGTCACCTGCCCATGATTGCCAACAAGAAGCTGCCCATGTTGCACAACGAGGGGCTCACTACGCGCAACTATACTTCCTACAATTTTGAAGTGCTGCGCGACGACATCTATATGCTGGGCATCGACGGCACGGTGACTAACCATCGCATTGCGCCGACGCGGTCCACCTGCGCCATTGTCGTGAGCTCGCAAAACGCCAATCGCGATTGGCTCTACTACATGCAGCAGACCATCTCCGCGCCGGGCTACAGCGGCTTCGGCTTCAGTACCTATTTCCCGCATACGGTCCGGTCCACCGAAACCAAAACCTGTACGGATTGTCACGTCTCAAAGAATGAAGACAACAACGCCTGGATGGCGCAGATCCTGATGCAGGGAACGAATCTCGTTAATTTTATGGGCCGCTACGTTTATGTGGCGGAGGGCAAGAAGGGATTCGACGCGGTGACCGTCGCCGAGCATGACGATCCGCCCGCTATATTTGGCAGCGACCTGCAAAAGCTGGTCTACCCCGAAGAGTACGCGAAGATCGAAAAGCATCACGGCGAGCTCGACGAATCGGATCATCATGCGGGTAACGTTCTGGACGTGCAGCTACGCGGCGAGTATCTGTACGCTGCGCTGGGCAAGGGCGGCTTCCGCATTTATGACGTCGCCAACATCGACAACAAGGACTTCTCCGAGAAGATGAACACCGCTCCGGTGTCGCCGTTGGGCCAGCGCTTTTACGTGAAGACCAAGTACGCTACGGCCGTCGGATCGCCGTCGACGCTCGCCGTCGATCCGCTGCGAACGCAACTTCCCGAGAACGAGGAGCAACCCATCGCGCTGTTCTATGGATTCCTCTACGTCACGGACCTGGAAGAAGGCCTGGTGATCATCGGCGACCCGAATCTGAAGCATAAGGCTCCCGGCGTCCTGACATTGCTCGACGGCGACCCGGCCAATAATTTCCTGAAGAAGGCGCTGTCCTTCAATCCGGGCGGCGTGCTCAACGGCGCGCGGCGCATCACCATCGCCGGGCATTACGCTTATATCCTGTGCAATCGCGGACTGGTGGTGGTGAACATCGAGAATCCGCTGGAGCCTAAGGTGGAAACCGAAATCGGCGCGCCGGATCTGGTGGATCCGCAGGGCGTCGCTGTACAATTCCGCTATGCGTTCGTCGTCGACAAACAAGGCATCAAAACGCTGGACGCCACTTCGCTGGCCCATCCGAAAATGGTGCCCGGCGCTATGGCTCCGCTCGAAGATGCTCGCAATATTTATGTCGCGCGCACCTACGGCTATGTCGCAGGGGGCAAGCAGGGCCTGGTGATCGTGGACCTGGAACACCCCGAGCATCCCAAGGTGGAGCAGGTCTATAACGCCGGCGGCGAGATCAACGACACTCGCGACGTCAAGCTGAGCATGGTCGCCGCCAGCGCCTTCGCCTACTTGGCCGATGGACACAACGGCATGCGCATCATTCAGCTTTTCGCACCGGAAGACAATCCGAACTATCTCGGCTTCAGCCCGAAGCCGACGCCGAAGCTGATCGGGACGTATCACACCAAAGGCCCGGCCTTGGCTGTGTCGAAGGGCATCGATCGGGACCGCGCGGTGGACGAAGACGGCAATCAGCTAACGGTCTTCAACCGCCGCGGCGCACGCCCCTTCACCCGCGCGGAAGCCGAGCGCCTGTATATGCGCAACGGCAAGCTGTACACTGTGACGAACGATCCTCCGGGTCCGCCGGCGAAATAATTTACTTCGCAATGTAGTTCCGGTGGATCAACGCCTCGCCGTCTCGCGACTCAAAGACCAGTTGCTTGCCGGTCTCGCCGTTCACCAGAGTGATCTTGCCAACCTTTGCCGTCGACGTCTTGGCGATATCCTTGGCATGAAGCACGGCCTCGACGGTAGTGGCAGGCGGCGGCTCGAACTTCTGATCTTTTTGAAGCGACCGGACGGCTTCCACCGCCCCCGACTTCAACAGCTTCGGCCACATCGCGCGGAACAATTCCGATGACGCGTAGATGTCCGCGCTGTTTATTGTCCCGTTAACCGCAAATGCGAAGCCGACGATATCCGGTTTCCCATCGACCGCACGTGCAAGGGCTTTCAAATACCCGTCCACAGCTTTGGCAACCGCTTTGCTTTCCAGCGTGAGTTGCAAGCTCGATGGCGGAGTGAAGCTGTGAGTGGGATTGGCCCGTGCATCGGAGCTCGCAACGGTGGTCGCCATTAACGCACCCTGCGTCTTCGCCACCTCACTCCACACGTCACCCTGATTCTTCTTCACCTTCATGGCCTTTGCCATATCGGCGTTGACTACTGTCTCCGTCGAAACGCTAAAGTTCTGCGCAGGCTCCGACCCGCGCCGCGTCCACCGGCCTGGCTCAACGCAGAACGATGAAATCGGCACTCTGCCCGATTTGGCAGGCAGCAGGAAATCGGTCGGCAATACGCGATCCTGTTGCCCGCCCTTGACGATGTCGCCGCCCTGCACAAAAACATCTTCGTCCGAGAGGTTTTCGATCGCCAGCTCGTTCACCTGCTTGGTCTCGTAGACCACAACCTTCTTCTGCTCCAGGCCTTCGCGAAGCGTCAGGTACGTTTTGCCGTCGCTCTTGCCGTGGATCAGGAAAATGGATAGGTTGTCGTGGGTGTAAGGTCCGGAAACGCGGTAATCATCGGTCCCCGGCGCCGCCAGCAGTACGCCGCAGGCGACAAGCGCTGAGAGATACAAGGTTCGCATAAGGAACCTTCCTTTCTTCTGCGCTGGACAATTTGACGCCCCAACCATCAGGCTGGTTCCCGCTAAAATGCTTGAATATGCCCGCATACGTAATCGGCCGTCTTCAGATTCACGATCCCTCCTGGGTGTCGGAATATGTCGCCAGGAACGAAATCATTCTCCGCAAGCACGGCGGACGCTATCTGGTGCGCACGGACAAGATAGATTCCATCGAAGGTGATCCGCCGCTACCCAGCGCCATGGTGGTGCTCGAGTTTCCGTCCAGGGAGCAAGCCCAGGCCTGGTACCGCGACCCGGAGTACGCGCCGCTTATCGAGGTCCGCCAACGTGGTTCCACTGGCGATGCCATCCTGGTGGACGGGCTTTAGCAAACGGATGGCTACCAACGAACTCACCAAGCGTCTGGGAATCGAGCACCCGATCATCCAGGGTCCGATGGGTGGTGGACCAAGCACTCCGGAATTAGTGGCCGCAGTCTCGAACGCCGGAGGCCTCGGCTCGCTTGGCGCAGCCTATCTCAAGCCGGACCAGATCGCGGACGCCATCCGCAAGATCCGCGCGCTCACGGACAAGCCCTTCAACGTGAACCTGTTCGCCGGCGGGTGGAATTGCGACGTGCCCGCCGGCACTGCACCAATGTTGGATCTATTGGCGGAGATCCACCTGATCTTGCAATTGCCGCCCCCCGCGTTACCCGCGATGCCGCCTGATCCCTTCCCAACCCAGTTGGAAGCAGTGCTCGAAGCTCGCGCTCCCATCTTCAGCTTCACTTTCGGCATTCCCCATCGCGACACGATCGCCCGTCTCAAGGCGCACTCCATCACCATCATCGGCACGGCCACCACCGTTGAAGAAGCCCATTTGCTTGCGGACGCCGGTGTTGACGCGATTGCCGCGCAAGGCGCTGAGTCGGGCGCACATCGGGGAACGTTCGCCGGTCCATTCGAGGCGGCGATGATCCCAACGCTCCACTTGGTTCGTGGCATCGCCGCAGCTACTCCCCTGCCAGTCATCGCTGCCGGGGGGCTGATGGACGGCCGCGACATCGTCGCCAGCCTTCGAGCCGGCGCTTCTGCTGCACAACTGGGCACCGCGTTCCTGGTTTCTCCCGAATCGGGCGCACCGCCGGTTCATAAGCAGGCGATCCTGGCCGCCAGAACCGATACTACCGTCGTCACGCGCGCCTTCTCCGGCCGCCCCGCTCGCGGCCTGAGGAACGAATTCATCACGCGGTTGGAAGGCCGCGAGAACATCATCCTTCCCTACCCGCTGCAGAACGCGCTAACCCGGACGATGCGCACCGCCGCGGCGCAACAAGGACTGGCCGGTTATTTGTCTCTGTGGGCCGGACAAGGGGTTGCCCGTGCCCGCACGCTCCCTGCGGGTGAACTGATCGACACTTTGTTAATGGAGATGGACGTCCGCTAGCGCGGACCTAGCGTGAGGAAATGATCCACATGCCACAATTCCTCAACCACGAAAAGCGTTCCGAAAATCGCCTTATTGTGACGAGCCGACCACAGCGGCAGGTAGATGTCGAAGTTATCGGCGCGGTCCTTCGTGTATCGGCATGCCAGATCCGTCAATGGACAGCGGAAGTGGTTCAGCCCGATGACTGCACACTCCGCCAACACCAGCACAGTCAGGACGGCCCACCAGAGAAATTGATGGTGAAAGCCCACCACGGGGATCGCCAAGATACATTCAACGAAGAAGAGCCAAAACACCTTGTGAAGCAGCTTGATGCCGACGAGCATGGAACTTCCAGGTTTGATGCTGACTTCTTTCTATGATTGCACCTACGGTCTTTGCTATATTGAATTGCTCGAATCTGTTCCACAATCACAGGAGGCTGTCCACCATGAAGCTGTTCGTTTCCCTCGCTCTTTGCGCCCTTTTTTCCGTCGCCGCTTTCGCCGCCGATGACGCCAAGGGCCCATCCAAGTACGCCGCCGAATTCGCCAAGCATTGGAATACCGCCAAGGATCTAACTCTTGCCGTCGCTGAAGCCATGCCGGCCGAGAATTACACCTTCAAGCCCAACCCCGAAGAAATGAGTTTCGGGGAACAAATCGCCCATATCGCTCAAGCGAACTATGGATACTGTGCGCGCATGGCCGCCGCGAAATCGTCACCCTTTTCCAAGCCTGCGAACTTCGACAAGACAACTGTAATGAAACTGGTTGGCGAGTCATTCGATTATTGCGCCGGCATCGTTGGCCCCATGACCGACGACCAACTGAACGAGATGCGTGGCCAGACTTCGGTTCGCGAGCTGAGCATGGGCGTACAGACGCATATGGCCCACCACCGCGGTCAGGTGGAAGTCTACCTTCGCCTGAAGAACATCAAGCCCCCAACCTACAAGTTCTGAGCATGACCCGTTTTGCTTTCCTGCTGTTCTGCTCGCCTTTGCTGGCGCAGCCGGGCAGCAGCCTGCTCTCCCGGGCCGATTTCATCCAGAATTGGAAAACTTCCAAGGAGTTCACCCTCGCCGTCGCCGAGGCCATGCCGGAGAAGTTCTACGGCTTCAAGCCCAACCCGGCGGAGATGAACTTCGCGTCGCTGATGGTGCATATCGCGGACTCCAACCGGTTTCGTTTCGCACAGGTTTCCGACGACAAGACGCCACCGCCGCCCGCACCGAAGGATTGGAATAAGCCGGCAATCCTGGCCCGACTTCGCGACTCGTTCGATTACTGCATCCAGAAACTGGCCACCATCACGGAGGACCAGCTCAAGAAGCAATATGAGGTGGGCTGGTTCGAGCGGCCCAATACCACCGGTAGCCAGATCCTGCTAGGCATGTACGTCCACACCGCGCATCATCGCGCACAAGCAGAGGTGTACATGCGCGCCAACGATATCAAGCCACCGGACTACCGGCCGTAGCAGCGTGGCAAAAACCGCTCCCTAACGGTCACGGCTCGGTAGCGTATTGGTTCTACTGAGCCGCGCACGTTAGTAAGCGGTTGGGCTTTTCCGCGGGCTGATAAAACCTCGCGAGTGGGGCGAAAGGGAATTCACAGGCTAAAGCCTGTGCTACCTGCGGACCAGGAAAACCGCCACTTCGGCCAGGAGGTTGGGAAGCGATTTCACCGTGCGCGGGCCCTGCAAGAAAATGCGCCGTTCCACGGTCCAGTGTTCGGTATTCACCAGCCCTTCGAAGTCGTGCACCGTCAGGAAATGAATGTTCGGCGAATCGTACCACTCGTAGGGAAACAACTTCGTCTTCGGCGCGCGTCCGGTCCATAGGTGCGCCAGCCGCACGCGCCAATGCCCGAAGTTCGGAAACGCCACAATCGCCCGGTGACCCACGCGCAGCATGTCGCGTAGCACCTTCAACGGTTCGCGAGTCTCCTGCAGCGTCTGGCTCAAGATCACGTAGTCGAAGGCTTGGTCCGGTAAATCGGCCAGCGCATCCTCCAGGTCGCTGTGAAAAACGGAGACGCCGCGCGCGATGGCCTGCTGCACCTTCGCCCCGGAAATCTCCACGCCGCGCGCATCCACGTGCTTGTTCTCCGCCAGCCAGGCCAGCAGTTCGCCTTCCCCGCAACCCAGATCGAGGACGCGAGTGTCGCGCTCGATCAGTTCGCTGATAATGGCGTAGTCACTGCGGCCCAGCAGCTCGGGGACAAAATCCCGCGCCACGCTAGGCTCGCTCCCGGAATGTGCTCGCCAAGAATCCGCGGACCAGCTCGGCCTGCTCGGTCACGTTCACCAGGAAAGCATCGTGGCCATAGCTCGACGGCAGCTCGCAGTAAGCCACGTCGCAATTTCGGCCGCGCAGCGCGCGCACTACTTCGAGCGATTGATAGCTCGGATACAGCCAGTCGGATGTGAAACTGATCACCAGGAATCGCGCCTTCACACCTTCAAACGCCGCGCTGAGCGAATGGCCGTTGGTGAGATCGAAATAGTCCATGGCCTTGGTGATGTACAAATACGAATTGGCATCGAAGCGGTCGACAAACTGGCTGCCGCGATACCGCAGGTAGCTCTCCACCTCAAACTGATTCTGATCGCGCAACCGACGCCCGAATTTTTCCCGCATGGACGCGTCGCTCATGTACGTGATGTGCCCCACCATGCGCGCCACCGACAAGCCGCGCGCCGGCGGCCGATGCCCATAGTAGTTGCCTTCGTTCCAATCGGGATCGGCCATAATGGCTTGCCGCCCCACCTCATTGAACGCGATCTGCTGCGGACTGTGCCGCGCCGTGCCGGCAATTGGAATCGCCGACGCGATCGAGTCCGGATAAGCCACCGCCCACTGCAGCGCCTGCATGGCCCCCATCGACCCTCCGGTAACAGAGAGCAGTTTCTTGATCCCCATATGATCGATCAGCATCTTCTGCAATCGCACCATGTCCTGAATGGTCACTGCGGGAAAGGTCATCGCGAAAGGGCAGCCGGTTGCGGGATTGATCGAGATCGGACCCGTGGTGCCGCGGCACCCGCCCAGCACGTTCGAAGAGATCACGTAATATTTGTCGGTGTCGAAACCCTTGCCCGGTCCGATCATGTTGTCCCACCACCCCGTGTTCCCGCTATCCTTGTCGATTCCGGCAGCGTGCGCATCGCCGGAAAAAGCGTGCAGGATCAGGATGGCGTTCGACTTCGCCGCATTCAACTCGCCGTAGGTTTCATAAGCGACATCCACCGGCGCGAGCGTCGTTCCGGCGTCCAGAGCGATCGAGTCGAACTGTACAACTTGTTTCTCGGTGATCATTCCATCGGGGGTTAAACAAAATGATAGCAAGCACGACTGGATGAGCTACTCGACGCGCGGTTATTCGATAGAATCAAGGTGTGGATAGCACCTCCCCACACAAGCGGTTGCCAGGTGACGCTCGGCCTCCGTTGGCGGACGACGATCCGCTTTGGCAGCACGCTCTCCAAGTGTTCGATACCGCCAGTCGCACCGTTCGCTGGTTTGCCACATACCACATCGAATTGGGCATGTCGCCCGCTGAAGCGCTGAAAACCGCCAGTGGGCGGACACGGGTTGACACGATTCTCACTAGCATTGAGCACGGCCTTCCCGTGTGAGAGCAGTTAGAATCTGCAAGTCCAAGTATTCAAAATTGAACGGAGAAGGATCGCGACTCTACGGTGGCCGGTGGAATAGCTCTGGCCAGCCCGCAGTGTATCTGGCGGCCAACCGTTCTCTCGCACTGCTGGAGGTGCTCGTAAACATAGGGAGTATCGAGGAACTCACAGATGCCGACCCGCGAAACCCCTTCGTCTGCGTTGTAGCCCTCATTCCCGATGAGATCGTCTCCTTGACAGCCCGTGGTGGTCAGTTGGTTCTCGGCCACACTGGGCTCGGAGAAATCGCAGCGACACCCAAGTGATCGGAGATACTTGGCTCAGGGAGAAGCAGGATCGAGTTCTGGCAGTGCCTTCGGTAATAATTCCAGAGGAAAACAACTTTCTGTTACACCCGTCGCTGATCGAGTCCGGCGCTGTTGTTGTCGACAGCGTTTCGCCCTTCGTTTTCGATCCGCGGCTCCTGCGCCGGATGTAGCAGCAAGTCTATTCCGATCGTACCGTGAGCGCGGCAACGCCCTCCGCGACTTTCACAGTCCCTACCCACAAGAATCGCGCGCCCAACAGGACCCCCAGCGTCAGCCGCCATTCCAGCCACGCATCCAGCGCTACACCGCCCACGCCCGCGATCAGGCACAAACTCCCGATCACCACGTTGCGCTACGCCGCTGGCCGGCCGTGATGTTTCGCGAATAGCCGATCGTCGGAAACGGTGCGGACAACAGCCCCCGTCGTTGTGTAGATCCGGCAGCCCAGTGCCGGCGTGTCGGTGACCTTCGATTGGCAGTGACGTTCGGCGTCACCCAAGCAATCGAAAATCACGGGCGCACCACCGCTCATGATCATGGTCTTGACGTCGAGGTGAAATACCGCGAATTGCGAGTCCGTCCTCGGCAGACCCCAATAGGTGGTTCGAACCGGCATCCTAGGCCAGTATGGACGTCTGTATTACCGGTAGTCTTCCTGCAGCCGCGCCAGCGTCTCCGCGCCAGGGCAAAGCTTTTCGAACGGCACCCTGGTCAGCGGAACGTCGCAGGTATCGTTCATCTCATGGATGTTCGGCGCCTTCTCATCGACGTACAGCAGACCGGTCACCACTTCGCCGTTGCCTTGATGCTCTTCCAAGTACGCCACCACTTTTTCGCGATTTGTTGGATCGTAATCCCTCGGAACGCCCTTGAAGCGGATCACGCTGCCGTCGTGCATCGCCACGTTCACCGCGCCGTTCTGGCCGATGTGCGCCAGGATCTCGCTCGCCGGCGCGACGAAATCCGTCTCGGTCGCCTTCAGCTCATGCTGCCGCGTGTAGAGGTAGCTCTTGGTAGATCCGCTGTGATCGTTGAAGGTCACGCATGGCGAAATCACGTCGACAATGGCGAACCCGCGATGCGCTACCGCCGCCTTCAGGATGGGAACCAATTGTTCCTTGTCGCCCGAAAAACTGCGCGCCACAAACGTAGCGCCGATACTCAACCCCAGCATCACCGGATCGATGGGCGCCATATTGTTCGCCTCGCCCTTTTTGCTTTTCGACCCGACGTCCGCCGACGCCGAGAACTGGCCCTTGGTGAGCCCGTACACGCCGTTGTTCTCGATCACGTAAACCATCCGCACGTTGCGGCGGATGGCGTGGCACATGTGGCCAAGCCCAATGGACAACGAATCGCCGTCGCCCGAAATCCCAACGTAAATCAGATCGTGGTTCGCTGCGTTCGCACCCGTCGCGATCGGCGGCATGCGCCCGTGCGCCGAGTTGAACCCGTGCGCTCCGTTGACGAAATAAGCCGGCGTCTTCGATGAACAACCGATCCCGCTGAGCTTCGCGACCATGTGCGGCGTAATGGACAGTTCCCAAAGCGCGCGAACAATCGCCGCGGTGATGGAATCGTGCCCGCATCCGGCGCACAGAGTGGACATCCCTCCCTCGTAATCGCGAATGGTCAGGCCGAGTTCGTTCTTCTGCAGGCTGGGATGCGTGGCGATGGGTTTGTTGATGGATGGCATGACCTATTCCTCCATTTGCTGTTCCGCCCCGGCGGCGGTTGGCGCAAGCTCCTGCGCCTGCGGGTCCGGCACGCCGAGCGATCCCAGAATTCCGTTGATCACGTGCGTCGCGCTGAGCGGGAATCCGCCATACTTCAAAATCGACCGCAGCTTCTCCTTGGCCACGCCCGTTTCGAGCGTGAGCAGCGACCGGAGTTGGGCGTCCCGGTTCTGCTCCACCACGAAGCAGAAATCGTGTTCGGCTAGAAACGCTTCCACATCGTCGTGGAATGGGAATGCGCGCACGCGCATGAAATCGGCCACCACGCCCCGTTCGGCCAGTAGATCCAGAGCCTCGCGTACAGCCAAGTCGCAGCCACCCAGCGTAATTACGCCAAACTGTGGATCGGGCCGGCGGATAATCACCGGCTCGGGTGCGAACTTAGCCGCTGCCTTGTGCTTCAGCAGCAGCCGGTCCATCACCTCGCGATACTCATCCGGCGTCTCGGTGTAGCCACCATATTTGTTGTGGCCGGAGCCGCGCGTAAAGAACGATCCCTTCGGATCGACGCCAGGCAAAGTCCGCGCAGCGATGTAGTTCTCGTCTTCGTTGGTGAAGCGCTGGAACTTGGGAATTTTCGCCAGATCTTCGGCGTTCAACACACGGCCGCGGTCGGGCTGATAGGAATCGTCCCAGGTGAGCCGCGGGACTACCCAGTCGTTCATTCCGATATCCAAATCGGTGAGCAGAAACACTGGAGTCTGGAAACGCTCGGCCAAGTCGAACGCCTTTGGCGCAAAATGGAACGCCTCGTTCGGATTCGCCGGATACAGACAGATATGCTTGGTGTCGCCGTGCGACGCATAGGCGCATTCCATCACGTCGCCCTGCTGCGTCCGAGTGGGCATGCCGGTGGATGGTCCGACGCGTTGCACGTCGATCACGACGGCTGGAATCTCGGCGTAGTAGGCCAAACCCAGCAGCTCGTTCATCAGCGAAATTCCCGGCCCCGCCGTCGAAGTAAACGCCCGCGCGCCCATCCACGAGGCGCCAATCACCATCCCAATGGCCGCCAGTTCGTCCTCGGCCTGGATGATCATGTAATTCTTCTTGCCGGTTTCCTTGTCGTGGCGATATTCTTCGCAGAACATCTTGAACGCGTCCAGCGCCCCGGTCGACGGAGTAATGGGATACCATGCCGCTACTGTCGCGCCCGCATACACGCAGCCCAGCGCCGTGGCCGTATTGCCGTCAATCAGGATCTTGTCGCTGTTCGCGTCCATCGTTTCCAGATGGAACGGCAGCGGGCATTCGAAATGGTCCTTGGCGTAGTCGTAGCCCAACCGCAGCGCGCGATGGTTCGACTCGCGCAGCGCCTTCTTGGCCGCGTATTTCTGATCCAGCAGCGCCGTCACCACGTCGATGTCCACGTTGAGAATCGCCACCAGCGTTCCCGCATAGGCGATGTTCTTCATCAGGATGCGCTCGCGAGGCTCCCGGAAACTCTCGTTGCAGAGCTGCGCGAAGGGCACGCCCAGAAAGTTGACATCGTCCCGGACCTGCATCAAAGCCGGATCCAGCGGCCAGGTGGAATCGTAAAGAAGATAGCCGCCTTCCCGCACCTCGCGGATATCCTTGCCATAGGTCTGCGAGTTCATCGCCACCATCAGGTCGTAGTCCAGCGCGCGGGCCGTGTAGCCTTTGTGGTTCACCCGGATCTCATACCAGGTGGGCAGCCCTTGAATGTTCGAAGGGAAGAGGTTCTTGCCGGAAACCGGAATGCCCATGCGAAAGATGGCCTGCATCAGCAGACCGTTCGCACTGGCCGAGCCGGTTCCGTTTACATTGGCGAGCTTAATCGCGAAATCGTTTACGCGAGTACGCATTCTTGCACTGGCCTCCCTGCGTAAGGAATGAGGAGCTCGAACTTCTGCATGTCCCATGCCGCGGTGGGGCACCGTTCCGCGCATAACCCGCAGTGGACGCAGAGATCTTCGTCCTTGGCCATAATGCGTGCGGTTTGCGGCAACGGAGCCGAAACGTAGAGGGCCTGTTCGAGGTTGATAGCCGGCGCCGACAAACGCTGCCGGAGATCTTCCTCTTCTCCATTACGTGTAATAGTTAGACACTGAACCGGGCAGACATCGATGCAGGCGTCGCACTCGATGCAGCGCGGGGCAGCAAACTCGGTCTGGATATCGCAGTTCAAACAGCGCTGCACTTCGCGCACTGTCTGCTCCACCGAAAAGCCCAGTTCCACTTCGATGTTCATCTGCTGGAAACGCCGCTTCAGATCCACGTGCTGCATCTTCTGACGCTGCGCCGGATTGTAATCGTTGTGGTAGCTCCACTCGCTCATGCCCATCTTCTGGCTGATCAAATTCACGCCCTGCGGCAGGCGCTCGGAAACAGAAACGCCCTGGCAGTAGTTGTGAATCGAGATCGCCGCCTGATGGCCATGTTCGGCCGCCCAGATGATATTCTTCGGACCCCACGCCGCATCGCCGCCGAAGAAAATACCTTCGCGCGTACACTGCATGGTCTTTTCGTCCACTGTGGGCATGTCCCACTTGTCGAATTCTATGCCGATGTCGCGCTCGATCCAGGGGAACGAATTCTCCTGCCCGATAGCCAGGATCACATCGTCGGCGGGGAAGAAAACCTTGTCGATGGTAGTGGATTTCTTCGCGCCCTTGTCCCACTCCACGCGCTCAAACTCCATCCCGGTCAGCTTGCCGTTTTCGATCACGAAGCGCGTGGGCGCGTGGTTGACGATAATCTCTACGCCCTCTTCTTCCGCGTCCTCCAGCTCCCACGGCGATGCTTTGAAAAATCCGCGTGGCCGCCGAGCCATCACCTTGATGCTCTTGCCGCCCAGCCGGCAGGACGACCGGCAGCAGTCCATGGAGGTGTTGCCCACGCCAATGATCAGAACCTTCTCGCCCACCGACGTGGTGTGTCCAAAGGCGATGGATTCCAGCCAGTCGATACCGATATGGATGCGGTCCGTGTCGTGCCGTCCTGGCAGATCCAGTTCCTTGCCGCGCGGCGCGCCGGTACCAACGAAGATGGCATCGAAGCCTTCCGCAAGAAGCGCCTTCATGCTCTTGATTTCTGCGTTGTAGCGGATGTCCACGCCCATGTCGAGGATCTGGTTCACCTCGTCCATCAGAACGGACTCGGGCAGCCGAAACGCTGGAATGTTGGTGCGCATCAGCCCGCCGGGCTTGTCGTACTTTTCGAACATCACTACTTCGTAGCCGAGCGGCATCAGGTCGTTAGCCACCGTGAGCGACGCTGGCCCTGCGCCGATGCAGGCCACCCGTTTACCGTTCTTCTTCTTGGGGATTTGGGGCAGCAGGTGCGCAATTTCACCCCGTTGATCGGCCGCCACCCGCTTCAGCCGGCAGATCGCCACTGGTTTGCCATCCAAGCGCTGCCTCCGGCAAGCCGGCTCGCAGGGGCGATCGCACGTGCGTCCCAAAATCGCTGGAAACACGTTAGACTCCCTGTTCAGCATGTACGCGTCGGTATAGCGCCCTTGCGCGATAAGCCGTATGTATTCCGGCACATTGGTGTGGGCCGGGCAAGCCCATTGGCAGTCTACAACTTTATGGTAATAGTTCGGATCGCGAACGTCCGTGGGTTTCACACGTATCCTCTTGACAACCTAAGCAAACGACGGGCCGTTATGAAATGGGAGACCTGTCTCCTCAATTGTACATCCGCCTCGGTGGGGTACGTTTGGCAACCCGAACCGGTAGTTTCCCTAAGATGAAAACAAGCCATCCAGAGTGTACACTAGATCACTCTCAAAATGAATCAGTACAAGCTTCGCGAAACTATGGTGGGTGTGTCACGCGACGTGAACGGGCAAATGAAGATCGTCACGTTGCCGGTCGGCGCCGTGCTCAAGGTCGATACGATCTCGCTTCAGTCTGGGATGGTGAATGCGCAATGGGAGGACCAGACTGTTTCGGTGTTCGCTCAAGACCTGAAGGCGCGGGGGGACTTTCTTCAGACGGCTGCAGCCGTCGGCTAGAGGGAAATTGCAAACGACGCGAGCCTGCTGGTTGCACTTACCGCGGCGGGCCTGCTAACCTGCTTGGTCCGACGCACTCTCCAGGCTGGAGGATCGAGCATGACAAATTGTAAGCTTCGTTGGCTGGCGCCCCTACTGCTGTTGGTGTCCGCAGCGGCACAAGAACAACATCTGCTTTACGTCGCCAGTCCGGGAACCCGCAATTATGTGGAATATGGTGGTGTCGGGATCCTGGTCTTCGACATCGACCACGGATACAAGTTTGTGCGCCGCATTCCGACATGGGATGTGCCGGAGGGCAAAGCGCCCGAAAACGTCAAGGGGATCGCCGCCAGCGCGAAGACCGGCCGGGTCTACGTCACCTCGCTGAATCGCATGATCGCAGTCGATGCCGTAAGCGGCAAAAAGATTTGGGACAAGAGCTACGAAGGCGGATGCGACCGTATGGCAATCTCGCCGGACGGCAAGCTTCTGTATGTTCCGCAACTGGAAGGACCGCTGTGGCACGTAGTGAATGCGGCCACCGGCGACGTGACGGCTTCCATCGAGACCAAATCAGGCTCTCACAACACCATCTATGGCGCCGATGGTACACACGTCTACCTCGCCGGGTTGCGGTCAAAGCTGCTCTCGGTGGCCGACCCCAAGACCAGCAAGGTAGTGAGCACTGTGGGGCCATTCGATAATGTGATCCGCCCGTTCACCGTCAACGGTAGCGAGACGCTGGTGTTCGTCAACGTGAATGGCCTGCTGGGTTTCGAAGTGGGGGATCTGCGGACCGGCCAGAAGCTCTACCACGTCGAGGTCGCGGGCTACAAACAAGGCCCGGTGAAGCGCCATGGATGTCCCAGCCACGGAATTGCGATGACCCCGGACGAGAAGGAACTGTGGGTGGCCGATTGCGCCAACAGCGCGATCCACGTGTTCGATTCCACCGTGATGCCGCCCAAACAGACGGCCAGCATCAAGCAGCGGGATTGCGTCGGCTGGCTCAGCTTCAGTATGGACGGGCGATTCGCTTATTCTTCCACCGGCGAGATAATCGACGTGGCGACGAAGAAGATCGTAGCGACGCTCGAGGACGAGACCGGCCGGCAGGTGCAGAGCGAAAAACTTCTGGACCTGGCTATCGCGGGCGGCAAGGTGGTTCGGGCTGGGAACCAGTTCGGAGTAGGCATGAAACGGCAGTAACCCCGAGGGTTTCGGGCCAAAATACCTTATTACCCTGTACTGACATCGACCTCGATCCGATCCATAGGCATGAACCTGCTTAAGGCGGGCGTGCGCCTATGCGCGTGGCTGGCAATCAGCCAGGCGATTCTACTGGCCCAGCCGCCTCACGTCACGGACACAAAACTGGTCGACGAGGGGAAGAACCAGCAGCGGCTGCGGAAAATCAACGGGCGCTGGTGGAGCCAGGATAATCGCGAAGTGTATCCGCCATCGAAGGGCGGTATCTTCTGGGAGCTCGATTCAAAGCCGGGCGTCGTCCAGTTCCTACACCATCGGCCTTTCCAACTCGATCGCGCGGAATCGCTCCGTCTGTGGATGAAAAACGAGGAAGTGGAGGCGGCGTTGGGCCAGCCGAACCGCATCTTCGGAAGCGACGGCCATGCCTGGTGGTATTACTACGCTGCCAACGGAATCAAGCTCGACGTACGGTTCATGGACGGCGAGTTGGGTGAAGCCACCTATCACGCCATCGGCGAGAAGACCTGGCCGGTCGCATCCATCGAGCGCGAAGTGAATGGCCGCGATATCTATAAACTCTTGCAGGAGCGCGCTACTAACAGGTCGGAAGAGTGGCTCGCGAAAAAGCGGGAAGAAAACCGGATCGATCAGAAGGCGCGCAGCGAGGAACTCCGAAGAGGCATTCGGCAGTCGAGTTCGAGCTACAGGTCGCGCGGAGCGCAGCCCAGCATGGTGGCGGTGGAATCCGTGCCTGTACCACGAGCGAAGGAACCTGAGGTTCCTCAGAAGAAGCGGATCGTTTCGGCTGAGGCCCTGTCCGCAGTGACTCCCGGAACTACACGCGAAGATCTACTGAGCCGGCTGGGCGAGCCGAGTTCGCGGTTTGCCATTACCGGCGACGAAGGCGTCCGTGAATCCTTTACCTACGATCTGGACAGCGGAGAAACTGTCGTGGTTCGCCTGGTGGACGGGAAAGTAGTCAGGGTGCGCTAGCATGATTTAGCCTATTACGTTGCTGGGCGCTGGCCTTTGCTTCGGCGTCCTGTACCTGCGGTATCGCAGCCAACCCAAAGATGGCCCCCGCCGCACGACCAAGCAGAAAACCAAGACGGCGAAGATTTTGTTCGCGGCGCTGCTGGCATGGCTCACACTCAGCTTTACGCTGCGGCACATGATTGGCAAGATCGATGGTGTCGATCAAGAGCCCTCGTTGGTGGAGCGTGTTGTTGCTTTCCTGAAGTGATACGGTCAGGCAAGAGCCGCCTGATTGTCCAGGCTTCGCCACAAATACCAGCTTGCTACCGAACAGTAGGGATGCCAGGAGGCGGCTAATTCCTCGATCTGCTTGGGATGCGGCAGATCTTCCAATCCATACGCTTTGCGAATCGCCGAGCGGATTCCCAAATCGCCGGTAGGCAGTACATTGGGGCGTTCCAGGGCGAACATCAGGAACATGTGAGCGGTCCAGACTCCGATCCCTTTCACCTGCGTTAGATGCTCGATTACCGCCTCATCCGGAAGCGCCGGCAAGGCCTCGAATTTCAGGTGACCCTTGGCCGTCTTCCTCGCCAAATCGCGGATGTACGCGGTTTTTTGCTTGGAGAGCCCGCACTTCCGCATCCGCGCCGGGGTCAGCTTCAAGATGCCGGCCGGGGTCAGCTTTTTGCCCGGTACGGCGTCAAGGAGTCGCCCGAAGATCACCTTGGCTACCTTTCCGCTCAGTTGCTGGTACACAATGGATCTAACCAGGGTGTCGAAGCTGGGCTCGCGGTATTCCATCCGGTAGGCGCCCACACGGTCGATCATGGCGCCGATCACCGGGTCGGCTTTTTTGAGATGGAGGATTGCTTTGCGCATTGGAACGAGAATTAAGAACTGTGCATCTACCAATATAAAGCCTATGCGAGCCATTGCCCTCATCCTGTTCTGCGCCGCGCTGGGCGCGCAGGACGCACCCTCCACCATCACGGTAAATGTCGACGTGGTCAGCGTCATGTTCAACGTCCGCGACAAGAGGAGCGGTCTGGTGGGCAACCTGAACAAGGACGACTTCACGATATTCGAGGATGGCAAGCAGCAGACCATCAAGTACTTCAACCGCGAGACGGATCTGCCCCTGACCATTGGCCTGCTGATCGATGTGAGCGCCAGCCAGATGAACCTGATCGAGATCGAGAAGAACGCAGCCTATCAGTTTTTCGGTTCGGTGCTGCGCAAGCAGGACCTCGCGTTTCTGATCAGCTTCGGCTCGGATGCCGAATTGTTGCAGGATTACACCAACTCGCCGAAACTGCTGCGGGCCGGCCTGGAGGGGCTGAAGGTGAATTCCGATGTCGGGGGTTTGCATCCGGGGCCTGTGCCGACGATTTCGCAGCCGCGGGGAACCATCCTATACGATGCCGTGCAATTGGCCTCGTCCGATCAATTGAAGGGGCAAGTGGGACGCAAGGTGCTTGTAGTGATCACGGACGGCGAGGATCAGGGGAGCCGCTACACCATCAAGCAGGCCATCGAAGCCGCACAAAAAGCCGATGCGATCATCTACGGTTTCTATTACGTCGACCGCCAGTTTTACTACGGCCGCGGGATGGTATTCGGCGGCACCAGCGATTCATACCTTCGTCAACTGTCGGAAGACACCGGCGGCCATGTGTTCCACATCGACCGTAAGATGACGCTGCAGAATGCCTTCGATGAACTGAACGCGGAGATGCGCAGCCAGTACGCCATCGGCTACACGCCGACCAATCCGGCCAAGGACGGAAGCTTCCGCAAGTTGGAGATCAGGACGAACAACAAGGATTGGAAGGTGCAGGCGCGGAAGGGATACTACGCCATCCGGCCGGAAAACTAGAAAACCAGGTGCTGGGTTTTAGGTGCTAGGTGTTAGGGAAGGATTGCGGCTTTCGCCGCCTTCTTTGCTTGATTTCACGCGCGAGATGCTGCGCACCAGTTTGCGATAGGGGACCTGATCCAGGCCGTGGAATCCGATCCACTCGCCATCGCTCCACGTTGAGTAGTGCCAACGCGCTAGCAGAGCCAGGTGCTCCTGTTTCTCGGCTAGGGGAGCGGCGACCGGTTCGATGGACGCAACCAATTCCCGAAGGCGCTGGTCGAGGGAGATGTGCGAGGTGAGGGGAAAGCGGCGCGGGGCTTGCCAGGAGCCTTGGCAGACGAACCATAGAAGCACGTGGTCGGACTTAGTGCATGGGGCGACGGCAATGCCGTAGAGCCGGTCGATGTCGCCTACCAGATCGTCGCGCAGGGCCAGCACTTCCTGAATTCGCTCCACACGCTTATGCTGGCGCGCGGCTTCTTCGAAATCCATTTCCTGGCTGAGACGGTCGCGAGCGGCGCTGGCGTTGCCGACCAGAGTCGCACCGTCGCCAGTGAGAAATTCTTCCACGCGATGCACCTCGCCCTGGTATTCCGCGGGGCTCACCACCTGCTGGCAGGGACGCAGGCACTTGCCCATTTCACCGTAGATGCAGCCGGGATGTTGCGGGCTTGGCTCCAGATTCTCCTGGCAGCGGCGGATCTGAAACAGATCGAGGAACTGGCTCTCGAACAGCTCGGCGGAGGCACGGGTGCGAAAGGGTCCATAGTAAAGGCCACGGCCGCCGCTCAAGCGCGTGGTCACCTGCGTACGCGGAAATTCGTTGGCGAGAATCAACTTCACGTACGCCGGCATCCGTAGCTTCACCAGCCGCAGATAATCGTCCGGGTAATGCTGGCGGGCGAGCGAGTAGTGCAGCAGAGCCGATTCGAAACGCGACGCAGTGAGCCAGTAGTCCACTTGCGTGACCACTTCGCGGAGATTGAGCGAGCGGCGGAGTCCATCGGCGGGCTTGAGGATTCGCAGCAGACGGCGGCGCAGCATGCTGGTCTTGGCGAGGTAGGCGGAGCGGTCGCCCGCGCGGACCAGGAAGACGGCGTCGGTGTTAGGCAGCGCGGCGATGGCGTCGTCGAGATTCGAGATTTCGAGGACCGCAGCGCCGGGGATCAGCATCCGCTTCCAGTGTCGCGTTTTTGGAGAAAAACCGGGGGCATGCGGATCTGTCCACGCAACTGGTGCGTCGAACAGCTTGAACGCGATGCGGGTTGGGGACCGTTTCGGAGAACAGTATTCGGCGGAACGGTTGGAGCATTCGGGCCTGGTGATTAAACGGCAGGAGGGCGGGGGATTCATCGACCAGTTCCGCGGACGGCTGATGTTTCCGATTCACAACGAGTCCGGCAAAGTGGTCGGATTCGACGGCCGCGCGCTGCGACCGGGCGACGAGCCGAAGTCTCTTGAATTCGGCCTCGGACTTTCCGAATCCGAATAACCAGCGGCAAGATCCCACCCTGGCGCTGCATTCGTGTCGCTGGCGTACCGGATCGTGGCGAGTTATTTTGTCTATGATTTGACGCACTAACGATCAGGACAAGAGAATGGCCGGCCCTCGCCGGGCCATGACTTTATCGAAGGTCACCACGTTGCCATCCGACTCCGTGGCGAAAGCGATCAGGTAGGCGTCGGCCCACAATTTTGGTGACGCTTGATTGCGCTTGGAGGTGTGTTCGCGGAAGATCCGATCTATTGAAGGAGGCTCCGGCAGGAACTCGACGCGCTCGTCGCGGGTGAAACTGTCGTAGACCATCCAGGCTTGCCGCATCTTGAGAGGCCTGCCGTTCATGACGGCGGCAGTGGTCAGCAGACGCAGCAGTCCTACTTGCGTCATCCGGCAGAAACCGATCGATCCTTCGTGTTGACGCCACCAGTTCACTGCGGCAGTGCGATGAATGTGCTCAGCGGCCAGGGCAACCCATACGTTGATATCAGGGATTGCCAAAGGGGAAAGCGAGTTCGTAGATTTCCTTTTCCGTCAGAGAGATTGGCTTTCCAGTAGACGGCACCAGTGGCTTGTCGAGATTCAAGCGCCCCTTCTTCCGTTGAGTTGGCGCAATTGCTTGCTCGATTGCGCGGAGCATGAGTTGCCGTGCGGAACAGCCTTTCCTGGACGCGGCTTCATGCAGCTTACGGTGCAGCGTCCTGGGAAGATCCAGACTGGTGCGGATGGTATTCTGTTTCATCCTCCTTCAGTATCGCATAGTGACTTAAATAAGTCGCTGGGATGATGTTCGCGTTGGTGCCGAAGGTGGGGATCGAACCCACATGACCAGTGAAGGTCGCGGGATTTTGAGTCCCGCGCGTCTGCCAGTTCCACCACTTCGGCGATCGGAGGGTGGACGCTTTCGGGTATAGCGATCTCACCGGTTGTTCATCCACCAAATGCGTGTGCTACTTTCTTGTCAGTGGATTTTGCCGAGCAGCTTAAATCCTCCGTCGATATCGTCAAGACCATTGGCGAGTACGTGCGGCTGAAACGCACCGGCAGCACCGGCCGGTACATGGGGCTTTGCCCGTTCCACACGGAAAAGACGCCATCGTTTAACGTCAACGCCAGCATGCAGTTCTTCAAGTGCTTCGGCTGCGGCCAAGGCGGCGACGTATTCACGTTCATCATGGAGATCGAGCGCGTCAGCTTCGTGGAAGCGATGAAGCTGCTGGCCGAACGCAACGGCATCGCCATGCCGAAGCGCGAATACACCGATCCCGATTCGAAGTTGCGCGGCGCACTGCTGGAGATGCACGAAGCCGCAGCGCAAGTGTTTCAAGCCAATCTGAACGCGCCGATGGGCGCGGAGGCGCGCAACTATTTGGCCGGCCGCGGCGTCACACCTGAGCAGATCGCGGAATTCGGGCTGGGGATTTCCGAGCCCGGCGGACAGCAGTTGGTGCGCCGCTTCGGAGAGCGATATCCAGCGGAACAGTTGGAGCATTCGGGTCTGGTGATGAAACGGCAGGACGATACCGGATTCTTCGACCGCTTCCGCGGACGGCTGATGTTTCCCATTCACAACGAGTCCGGCAAAGTAATCGGATTCGGTGGACGGGCACTACGATCGGGTGACGAGCCGAAGTATCTCAATTCGCCGGAGACCGCGCTCTATCGGAAGAGTTACGTGCTGTACAATCTACATCGCGCCAAAGATCCCGTGCGCAAAGCCGATTACGCGGTGCTGGTGGAAGGATACATGGACGTGATCGGCGTGTACTCGGCCGGCGTACATAATGTAGTGGCAAGCTGCGGCACGGCGCTCACCAACACGCAAGTGCGCGCGCTGAAGCGCCACTCCGAACGAATCGTGGTGAATTTCGATCCCGATGCGGCGGGCGCGAACGCCGCCGAGCGTTCCATTCAAATGCTGCTGGACGAGAGCCTGCAGGTTCGCGTGCTGGAACTGGAAGGCGATCTCGATCCCGATGAGTTCATCAAGCATTCCGGCGCGGAGGTCTACAAAAGCCGCCTCGAAAAGGCGCCTGCCTATTTCCATTGGCTGGCGGATCGTGCGCGCAGGAAATTCGACATGCGGACGGTGGAAGGCCGGCTGCAAGGGTTCAAGTTCGTAGCTCCGGCCATTCAACGCATTGGGGACCGGCTGGAGCGCTTCGCCGTGGCCAACGACGTGGCCGATTATCTGGGCGTGGACGAGAAGCTGGTGCGCGATCATTTCAGCCGGAGCTCCGCCGAGAAGCAGAAGGTGCATCGCGGTCCCGAGGTGCCTCCCTACGAGCGGCTGCTGCTGAATTCGCTGCTCGCCAGCGACACGGCGCGCGACGGTGTGATTCCGGAACTGAGCGGGATGCCGGTGGTGGACCGGTTTGTCACTAAGAACGTCTTTAGGGCGCTCTTTAGCCTGCATGCGGACGGAACGCCGTTCCGTTTTGCCGACCTGGAAGGCCGCCTGGGCGACGCCGACCGGGATCTATTGTCCTCTGTGATTTTTGCCGATGAAGTACTGGAAGAAGCCAAGGCCGGTGAGCAGGCGTTGGCTTGCCTACGGAGGTTGAAGGAGCAGGATCCCAAAACCGAAGTGGCAGCTTTGCGGGCGCAAATCAAGGCCGCCGAGCGCGAGGGGAACTTGCAGGAAGCCATGCGGCTGGCCCAAGAGCTCGACCGGCGGTCGAGGCGGGAGAATCCGAGCCAGCTATGATATCGGCTCATCCAAGACCGCCGGGGCGATGTTGTACACTGAATGGGACTGAGGTTAGTTACTACGCTGGTTAACGGGGTGCCAGTGGCCACGGAAGACAAGTACGGCAGGCTGAAGCAACTCATGGAAGTTGGCAAGGAAAAGGGGTTCGTCTTATACGACGAGGTGAACGAGTTGCTCGCCGAAGATTTCTCTTCCGGCCGCGAGTTCGAAGATCTTCTCTCCGATCTCGACAATGCCGGCGTCGAAATCCTGGAAGAGCCCAAGATCGATTTCGAGAAGAAGGACGAGAACGACGACTTCGCCGATCTGGAACTGGCGCAGGACGTCGGCGACAAGACCAACGACCCGGTGCGCATGTATCTGCGCGAAATGGGCACCGTTCCGTTGCTGACTCGCGAGGGCGAAATCGAGCTGGCTAAGCGCAACGAGCGCGGGCAGTGGGCGGTGCGCAAGGCGCTTTCGCGTTCGCCGCTGGTGATCCGCGAGATCATCCAACTGGGTGAGGATCTGCGGGGCGGCAGCGCATCCGTGCGGGACATTCTGGTGCTGCCGGAATTCGTGATCACCGACGAAGATTTCACCGCACAGCACGAGGACCTGCTGGGTAAGATCGGGGAAATAGAAAAATATTACAAGAAGTCGCAGCAATGCCGGCAAAAGCTGCAGGCCATTTCCCGCCAAATGAAACCGAAGCAGCATCGCGGGCTGCGCTACGGCCTGGCGCGGAACATGGTGCAGATTTCGCGTATCATCCGCAACGTCGCCTTTGGCACGGGCATCCGCCGCAACCTGGCCGGCCGGCTTCGCTGCGCCGTCGATGAACTGAAGCCGCTCGAGCGGGAGATCGCCAAGATCCAGCGGAAGCTCGAAGAACCGCACCATGGCGGGCAGCCCACGCGCGATTTGCGCAAGGAACTGCGACAGTGCGGCCAGCGCATCCAGCAACTCGAAGAAGAATGCGGAGCAAGCTCCACCGAATTGCGCCGTACGCTGCAGATCGTCGAGCGGGGCGAGCAGGAAGCGGAGTCGGCGAAAAAGCAGTTGATTGAAGCCAACCTGCGCCTGGTGGTTTCCATCGCCAAGCGTTATACCAACCGCGGACTGCAGTTCCTGGACTTAATCCAGGAGGGCAATATCGGGCTGATGAAAGCGGTAGACAAGTTCGATTACCGCCGCGGCTACAAGTTTTCCACCTACGCCACCTGGTGGGTGCGGCAGGCCATCACCCGCGCGATTGCCGACCAGGCGCGCACCATCCGCATTCCGGTGCACATGATCGAGACCATCAACAAGCTGGTCCGCACGCAGCGCCAGTTGCAGCAGGAGTTGGGCCGCGAGCCCACTACCGAAGAGCTATCGGTGAAGATGGAGCTGCCGGTGGGCAAGGTGCGCAAGGTGCTGCGGATCGCGCAGGAGCCGATATCGCTGGAAACGCCTGTGGGCGAGGAAGAAGAGTCGCACCTGGGCGATTTCATCGTGGACCGGCGCGTGGTTTCGCCGTCCGAAGCAGTGATCAATCTGAACCTGCGGGAGCAGACCGCCGAAGTGCTGAAGACCTTGAGCCCGCGCGAGGAGAAGATCATCAAGATGCGCTTCGGCTTGCAGGATGGCAGCGAACATACGCTCGAAGAAGTGGGCCAGCACTTCGCCGTCACCCGCGAGCGCATTCGCCAGATTGAAGCCAAGGCGCTGCGCAAATTGCGGCATCCCAGCCGTAGCCATCGGCTGCGTGCTTTTCTCGACACCAGCCTTCACGAGTAGATTTTCTTCACTAGTTCCACGATCGATTCCGGTACCAGGTGCTCCCAGCGTTCGCCGCGCGCGATCCGTTCCCGCACTTCCGAAGACGACACGTTATCGTATTCGCCGCGGATTTCGAGCGGGTGGATGCGGTGCTCCAGGTGGGCCGGAGGCTGGAGCGGGCCGCCGCGAGGCGCAACCAGCAACTCGAAATCCTGAAGCATTTCCTCAGCTACTCCCGGCCGGCCATAGTCCCAAGTGAGGATGCGCTCCGCCGCATCTCGGCCGCACAGAAAGTACAGACGCAGCTCCGGGCCGTAGTGCTCGCGGCATTCCTGGGCGATGTCCAGAAACAAGCCTCGTTCGCTGGCGCCGATCGAGTGGGGCACTGTGAGCCCCGCGGATTCGATCATGGCAATTCGCTCTTCCAGGGTGGCTCCCGAGTAGTCCTTGTGCGGGAAGACGCTGGGTACAACCAGGAGCACTTCATCCACGTGCCATCGCGCGGCCTCGGCCAGTTCGACATGCGCTCTAGTAAGCGGGTTGAAACTGCCTGGAAGAATCCCTAGTTTCCTAGGATTCTTCGCCGATCTGCGATGTAGTCGCACCAGTGTTAAGTATAGAGTCCTACAGTGAATGCCCTTTAAGGGCAGTCAGTTAGCAAGATAAGGCCCGTCCCTAGGGTCACGTAGGGTGACTCACTGACGGCTCAAAATGCGGTTTGGGCCTACATTGGATACATGCTGTACTGGATCTGCCCGGAATGCGGGCGCGAGTGTTCGCCTAAGGTCCGTGAATGTCCGGCTTGCGCGAAGGTGGAAAATGTTGTGGCATCGGCTGTTCCAGCGCAGCAGGATGCCGCGAAAACGGAGGCTGTTGCGGCCTTGGTTCAAACCCTCCGCGCCGATCCGCAAGACTCGATCTTCCACCCGCCTGCGAAGCGCGCGGTTCAGGTTTCCTCGAATGGCAGCGCCCCCGGCAACGGAAGCCAGGCAGTAGCCGCCGAGCACGGTCCCAGCGTACCGGCGGCGGAGACAATCGATTCGCTCGTCCGGCCGCTGGTGGAGTCCGCAGAGGGGACCCCAGTCGATCCGCGGCAGATCGCTCTCCCGTTGGGTGAAGGGACGGGATCGGAGCTGGCCGCACTCGCAGAATCCGTTGCTCCGGCCATTGCCCCGCACGTAACGGCAGAAGTTGGGCCGGCGTTGGTAACGCTGCCTGTCAAGTATCCGGAAGCGCCCGGCGGGGCGCCGGTTGAAACTGGCGGCCATACCAAGCCCAAGAAGGCCCGTGTTTCAAAAATAACGGGACCTGCAAGCGCAGCGGCGCCGCCCAACCAGCCCAAGGTGAGGAAGATCGAAGCCGACTCGGCTACTGAGACACCATTGGTGCGTGGAACAGCAAGTCCGGTTGAGCCGGTCGCCACACCGATTGAAGTAGCGTCCGAATCCGCGGGAACCACGAGTGAGGCAGCAAATCCGGCCGAACAGGTTGCCGCGACGGCTGAAACAGCCGCCGAAGCGACTTCCGTCTTGCCCGCACCGGTAGTTGAATCTGCGGAAGCAGTAGGTCCGGTCGATCCGGCTGTCACGACGGTTGAAACACTGGCCGAGTCAACATCAGTCGTGGCCGCACCGGTGGTGGTTGCGTTCATCGAAGTGGCACGTCCGGTCGAGCCGGTTGCCCCGCCCGTGGATGCGCCAGCCGAGTCTGCATCCATCGTGACCGCACCGGTAGTTGAGTCTACGGCTGCGTCGGCTGAAACAGCCGCCGAAACGACATCGGTCTTGCCGGCGCCGGTGGTTGAATCTGCGGAAGCATTAGGTCCGGTCGAGCCGGTTGCCGAGTGCGCATCTGCCGTGGCCGCACCGGTCGCAGCAAATCCACTCGAACCTGCAGTCACGCCGATTGAAGCGCCAGCCGAGGCGACATTGGTTGCCGCACCGGCGGTTGAATCCACCGAAGTACCAAGTCCGATCGAACAGGCGGCCACAGAAATACCAGCGGAGACGACACCTGTCGCGTCCTCACCAGTGGTCGAATCGGCCGAAGTACAAAGTCCGGTCGAACAAGTGGCCGCGCCAGCAGAAACACCAGTGGATACGACACCTACCGTCGCCGCTCCAGTGGTTGAATCCACCGAACCACCTAGTCCAGTCGAACAGGCGGCCGCGCCAACAGAAACACCAGCGGATACGACACCTACCGTCGCCGCTCCAGTG
>DASQGY010000011.1:0-26285 GCA_035632375.1 Bryobacteraceae bacterium
TCGCCTGGCGCCATCGCAGTGCACCATCAAGATCCGCCACCCACCTCCCACCATCCACCCCCCATGATGTATAGTCTTAAACATATGCTCGCCCGCCTAATGGCCGTGCCCCTCGCTTTGTGTGCTCTGGGCTCGATCGCCCTGGCGCAGCCCACTTACTCCGATAACGTCGCCGCGATCTACCAGGCCAAGTGCCAGATCTGCCATCGCGATGGAGACGTCGCCCCGTTCTCATTGAACAACTACGACGACGCGGTGACCTGGGCTTTCGACAGTGTGCGTGCCATCAACGACGGAACCATGCCGCCCTGGAAACCAGTGGCTGGTTACGGCGACTTCCGCGACAACTACTCGCTGACTCCGGATGAAAAGCAAACCATTCTGGATTGGGTGGCCAACGGAATGCTCGAAGGCGATCCCGCGAACGCGCCCCCGCCGCCAACGAACACCAGCGTGTGGGGTTTGGGCGATCCTGACATCACCCTGACCATGCCGCACAGTTTCACCCCGCCCATCGGTCAGGATCTGTACCGCTGCTTTGTTCTTCCCGATACCGGTTTGACGCAGGACACCTACTTCGGCGCCATCGACGTCCGTGCCGGAAACCATCAGATCGTCCATCACGTGCTGATCTTCACCGATACCACCGGCACAGCGGCCGCCCTGGATGGGCAAGACGGCAATCCCGGCTACACCTGTTTCGGAGGCTCCGGAATTCCCACCGATACCTCGAATCTTCTGGCCGCGCTCGATTCACTCGGCGGCATCGCCGGATGGGCCCCCGGCACGCGTCCGCATTTTCTGCCGGATGGCGTCGGAATCCTGGTCCCTGGCGGTGCGCGAATCGTAATGCAAGTCCACTATCATCCGTGGGGGACCACTGGTCCCGATCAATCGCAGATCGGCCTCTACTTCATGCACAGCGACATCCAGAAGCGGCTGTATAACATTCCGGTGGTCAACACTTCATTCAAGGTGCCAGCCAATACGGTTCAGGATGTCGTCGCCACCTTCCCGCCGATTCCGCTGCCCATCAGCGCGAAGGCCATTTGGATTTTCCCGCACATGCATCTGATCGGCACAAAAATCAAGGCCGAGTTGATCGACAGCAGCGGCAACGTCACGCCGATGATTTACGAAGACAAATGGGATTTCAACTGGCAGGGCGCGTACACTTACACGGACCCGATTCAGATCCCGAATTATTCCAAGGTGAAAGTCACCTGCACGTTCGATAACACCGCGAACAACCCCCGCAATCCGAACAATCCCATCATCGCCGTGGGCTGGGGCGAGCGCACCGTCGACGAGATGTGCATCGGATTTATCGGCGTAACGCTGGACAACGATCCGTTCACCATGATGAGGACTGGCCGGACGAAGCAGTAGCATCGTGCAATTGACTGCGCATAAACCGCGCGGACCGAAAAATCTGCCCTTGTTGGGCAACCTCCCGGCGTTTCGCGCCAAGCCCATCGAATTTCTGATGGCCGCGGCGCGCGATTACGGCGACTTGCCGTATTTCCGGCTCGGCCCGTACCACGCGTACCTGGTGAACCATCCCGATTTTGTGCGGGACATCCTGGTAACCAATCAGGGGAACTTCACCAAGAGCCGCGCGCTGCAACGCGCGAAGATCCTGCTGGGCCACGGGCTGCTGACCAATGAAGGCCCATCTCATTTGCGCCAGCGCCGCCTAGTCCAGCCGGCGTTTCATCGCGACCGCTTGGCCGGCTACGCGGCGGTAATGAGTGAGTACGCAGTGCGCTGCCGGGATCGCTGGCAGGCAGGCGCAACGCTCGACATCTCCGAGGAGATGATGCGCCTGACGCTTTCCGTGGTGGGGAAGACATTGTTCAGCGCCGACGTGGAATCGGAAGCGCCCGAAATCGGGGAAGCGCTGACCACCGTGCTCAAAATGTTCCGTATGCTGATGATGCCGTTTTCCGAATATCTCGACAAGCTCCCGCTGCCGTCCATTCGCCGTTTCCAGAAGGCGCGCGACCGTTTGGATCAGACCATCTATGGTCTCATCCGGGAGCGGCGCAAGAGCGGTGAAGATTCGGGCGACCTGCTTTCGATGCTGCTGCTGGCCCAGGACGAAGAATCCGATGGCGGTTCCATGACCGACACACAGGTGCGCGACGAGGCGCTGACGCTTTTTCTCGCCGGTCACGAAACCACGGCGAACGCGCTTACCTGGACCTGGTACCTGTTGTCGCAGAATCCGGAGGCTGAAGCCCGGTTGCACCAGGAACTCGATTCGGTCCTCGCGGGCCGCGCGCCTTCGATGGCCGATCTTCCGAACCTGCGCTATACCGAAATGGTTTTCGCCGAAGCCATGCGGCTGTATCCGCCGGCCTGGGCCATCGGCCGCATGTCCAAAGAGCCTTTCGAGTTGGGCGGGGTCGCGATCGCGGCGAAGTCGATTTGCATTTTGAGTCCCTACGTCACGCAGCACGACGCGCGCTGGTTCCCCGATCCCGAGCGCTTCGACCCCGAGCGTTGGACGCCGGAAGCCCGCGACGCACGCCCCAAGTTCTCGTATTTTCCGTTCGGCGGAGGCGCACGAGTCTGCATCGGTGAGCGCTTCGCCTGGATGGAGGGCGTCCTGCTGCTGGCCACGCTGGCCCAAAAATGGAAGCTGCGGCTCCACCCAGCCCAGCGCGTAGCGACCTTACCGCTGATCACTCTCCGTACCAAATACGGGATGAAGATGATCGTTGAGTGCCGCTAAACACAACGCCGTTAGTGTTTGGGCGCGAACGCCCAAGATTGTACTGCCTGTTGGGATCGAATTGTGGGGCGGACCCCCTGGTCTGCGGCCGACGCCCCCGTCGGCCTGTTCGGGTTTGCGATGCTGGTCCTGCGCAGATACGTATGACGCTACGTTTAGCAGGCTTAGCGTTTCCCTGACCGGGCGGCCGCCGCCGTCACGGCCACGGCTTCGGAAAAGTTATTGGGCGGTCTCTGCCAGGATCAGCATTTCCACGCGGCGGTTTTCAGCCCGGCCGTCCGCGGTATCGTTGTCATTTCTGGGGCTGTTGGAACCATAGCTTTGGATGGAGAGGCGGGATTCGGGGATTGCGAACTGCCCGCTGAATAGGGTGAGCAGATTCAAGCTACGGGCAGCGGAGAGCTCCCAATTATTGTGGAAGCGGTTGTTGTGGATGGGCACTGTGTCGGCATGGCCAACCAGGGCGATCTTGTTCGGGATGGCGCGCAACTCTCCGGCGATTTCGGTGAGCAGGGGCAGCGAAGCGGGATTGACGTGGTCCTCGCCGGACGCGAACAGAATCACCTGGGGCAGGCTGATCACCAGGCCGCGCGCTTCCATACGAAGATCGATGCCGCGCTGCTTGAGGCGCTCGCCGAGCAAGATCAAGGACTGGCGTGGATTCTCGATTGGAGATGGCGGAGCCGGCTGGGGCGGCGGAGTGACGCGCGCTTTCATTCCCTGGGCGGCAACGGCCACAAACAGGATCAGCAGGATGGTGACGATATCGGTGTAGCTGATGAGCCAGCGCTCGCGGGTGCTGTGATCCGATTCCAGATATTTCGGTTTACGCCGCATGAGATGCGAGGTCTAGCTGCTTGCCGTTGCCGCGGAGGAAGGAATTCAGCCGCGTGCGAATCAAGGACGGATGGACGGTGTCGACGATGGCCAGCACGCCTTCCATGATGAGCTCCTGGGTCTCGAAGTTCTCGGCGACTCGGGATCGGATGCGGTGCGCCGCCGGCAACAGCAGGAGATTCGCCAGCGCGAGTCCATAGATGGTGGAGACGAAAGCCGTGCCGATTCCGTAGCCCACCGCTTGCAGATTCGAGAATTGCCGCAGCACTTCGATGAGCCCGACCACCGTGCCCATGATGCCGATGGTGGGTGCGAATCCACCGGCTACTTCCAGCGCTTTGGCGTCGGTCTCGCCCTGCCGTTCCGCCATTCTCAGCGCGGTATCCAGCAGGCTTTCGAGCTCGGCGCGATTGTTCACATCGACGGCGAGTTGCAGCGAGTCGCGCAGGAATTCGTTGGAGGTGTTCTTTAACAGTGGCTCGATAGAAACTATGCCGCCGCGCCGCGCGGCCCGCGCATAAGAGACGATCTCCTCGATCAGCGCTTCACGATTGACGTTCGGCGCCGCGATCAGGTCGATCACCCGGCGTAGCGAATGCAGAAGAGAATGTCCAGGTGTCGTGATCAGAATCACGCCGAGTGTTCCGCCCAGTACGATAGCGGCACCTGTGGGCTGGAGAAAGTAATTCAGGCCGACGCCGGTGCAGGAGATTCCGATGATGATTGCGCCGGCGGCTATCGCGATGCCGGCCAGCAGGCATAAGTCGAGATGCCTGCCCTGGTTCGTCCGAGTGGGCGCAGTCTTGATGTGAGTGAGTGCAGATTCGGAAGTCGCCAAAATGGTTCTCCGGCGGATTGTAGGCAAGTCGGGCTCCAAAGGAGGGCAAATAACAGAATCAATAGGTTGCGCGCCGAGGCGAGGCGGAAAAACGTCGTTTTCGACGAAAACTTGTCACTTCGGGACTTACAAAGCCATACTGGCATTCACCAACGGGGTGACATATCCTCCGACTTCGATGCCGTCGACTCCCGCAGCACCGTTGACCTGTATATAGAGGATGCTGCGGCGGCCCATCTTCGTGCCTTGTTCGCTGAGGAAGCGCGCGCCTGCCGCTTTCGAGGCCAGGTTGTTTCGCATCATGTAGGCCGCTAGCGGGCCAGTGGCGCTGCCGGTAGCCGGGTCTTCCATCACGCCGTGCTCGGGGGCGAACATTCGCGAGTACGCGCCGTCGGGTGTTGGTGTGAAGACGAAGATGCAGATTGCATCCTGGCCTGGCTCCTTGATCTGGGCCAAGCCGGCGGCATCGAGCCACGAGCGGTCGACGGCATTCTTGTCCTTGAGGGCGATAAATACATTGGGATTTCCCGCGCTCACCAGTTGTGGGGCTAGATCCAGCAGGTCGCCGGCGTCGAGGCCGAGCGCTCTGGCGCACATGGATCGGTCGAACGATTTTCCCCACTGGATGGGCGGCGTAGTCAGCCAAATGCGCGGGCGCGCGCCGTGCTCCACGCGGATCGGGACCGGGCCGACCTTTTCATCCAGATTGAATCGCTCGCTGTTCGCGGGCGCGGCCTTTTCGTCCAGCAAGACAAAGCTGGTACCGATGGTGGGATGTCCGGCGAAAACCATTTCACGAGTCGGGGTGAAGATGCGGACGCGCGCGAGACAATTCGGCCTGGTGGGCGGGAGCACGAACGTGGTTTCGGAGAGGTTCATCTCCTTGGCGATTTTCTGCATGGTGGCGTCATCCATGCCCGACGCGTCGGGAAATACCGCGAGTGGGTTTCCTTCGAGCGCATGCTCGGTAAAAACATCGACTACTCGATAGCGATAAGAACTCATCCACAGGTCTCCTTGATTCTCAATTTGCGAAGTTCACCGCGGTGGTGTTGCCGCCGCACAGCAGGACTCCGACGCGTTCTCCAGGCGCCGGCTGGTAGCGGCGCGCGAGGAGGGCGGCTAGCGAGGCTGCTCCACCGGGTTCGGACGCCAGCCGCAGCGTGTTCCAGAGGGCTTCTTGCGCCTGCTGGATGGCGGCGTCGGGTACCAAGACAACACGCGTGACGTATTTCTGCGCGATGGGAAACATCAGTTCGCCGACGCGCTTGGGCGCCAGAGAGTCGGCCGCAATTCCACCGGCCTCGGCGTCCACCGGTTTGCCGGCGGCGAGTGCTTTGGTCAAGGTCGGCGCGGCTTCCGGCTCTACGCCCACGATCTTGATGCGTCCGGCGTACCAGGCGGCGACTCCACCGATCAGCCCGCCGCCGCCGATGGCTACGAGCAGCGTGTCGAGATCGGGAGCTTGGTCTTCGAATTCCAGGCCGACGGTGCCTTGTCCGGCCAGCGTCTCCAGTTGATCGTAGGCGTGGACCGGCATTGCGCCCGACTGTGTAGCCCAGTCTTCGCTTGCCGCGAGCGCGTCGGCATAGCGGTCGCCGGTGATGACCAGATCGGCGCCGTAGCTTCGGATGCGCTCCAGTTTCGCCGGGGAGCAGACGGTGGGGACGAAAATGCGGGCCAGCTTGCCCAGCTTCATCGCGGCGTAGGCAACCGCGGCGCCGTGGTTGCCACCGGAAGCCGCTACCACGCCGGCCGGCGGAACGTCGCGGGTCAATAGGTTGGTGAACGCGCCGCGCGGTTTGAAGGAGCCGGTGTGTTGGAGCAGTTCCAGCTTGAATTGCAAGCGGATGGAAGTGAGGCCGAAGTCTTCCGCCGAGACTTCGATGACGGGCGTCCGGCGGATGTAGGGTTTGAGGAGCAGGGAGGTGGCGGCGATCCGCTCCCGGGTCAGGATCATGGCTATAGTATACTTAGTCAGTTAGCTAAGTGTCTATATGAAAGTTGACCTTGCTTTGCGAGCGTTAGCCAACGAGCGGCGGCTGCAGATCCTGCGATGGTTGAAGGATCCGCGGGCGCATTTTCCGCGGCAGGTGGATGGCGACCTGGTGAAGGACGGTGTGTGCGGCGTGCTGATCGCGCGCAAGTTGCGGGTGAGCCAGCCGACGGCGAGCGAGCATTTGAGCATTCTGGTGGATGCGGGGCTGGTGCGTCCGAAGCGGATCAAGCAGTGGATTTTCTATAAACGCGACGAGGTGGCGATCCGGAAGATCAAGAAGATGATTTTGGCACAGGTGTAACTAATTTTAGCCGCCGATGAACGCCGATGAACGCCGATAAATCATGTGTTGGCGATCTGCGTTTATCTGCGTTCATCGGCGGCCATCAATTAGCGTGCGGGAAGAATTACTCCGCGGCATTCGCCCAAGCCGATGCGGTGGAATCCGGGGGCTTCGCACCAGCCGCGCAGGATCACTTCATCGCCGTCTTCCAGGAATTTGCGAGTTTCGCCGGTTGGTAGTTCGAGCGGTTCTGTGCCGCGCCAGGTCAGCTCCAGCAGCGAGCCGCGATTTTGCTTTTCCGGGCCGGAAACGGTGCCGCTGCCGATCAGGTCGCCGGGGCGCAAGGGGCATCCGTTTGAGCTGTGGTGCGCGATCATTTGCGCCATGGTCCAATACATTGACGCGAAGTCGCCGCTGCTCAGGCGCACGGGTTCAATCATGCGGGCCGAGCGGAGCCAGACCTCCAGGTTGATGTGGAACGCGGTGTCGCCCGGTGCGGTCAGATGCGGCAGGGGAAGCGGGTCGCCTGGCGGACGCACGGGGGCAGGGCAGCGGAATGGCTCCAGCGCGTCCATGGTGACTACCCAGGGCGAGATGGACGTGCCGAAATTCTTCGCCAGGAATGGACCCAGCGGCTGATATTCCCAGGTCTGAATGTCGCGCGCCGACCAATCGTTCAACAGACACACGCCGGCCAAGTGATCGTCCGCCTGCTCGGCGGGAATTGGCTCGCCCATCGCATTTCCGGGTCCAAGAAAAGCGCCGAGCTCCAGTTCGTAATCCAGCAAGCGGCATGGCGCGAAGACCGGCGGGCCGGATGGATTGGACACCAGTTGTCCGGAGGGCCGGCGAATTGGAGTGCCGCTGACAACCACCGAAGATGCGCGGCCGTGATATCCCACCGGCAGCCATTTGTAATTCGGCAGCAGGGGATTATCCGGACGGAACATGCTGCCGACGTTGGTGGCATGTTGGATGGACGCGTAGAAATCGGTGTAATCGGGGATGTCGCAGGGTAACAGCAGTTCGGCTTCAGCGATGGGGCTGAGCAATCGTTCCGCGCCGCTCGAATATTTCGTCAGATATTCGCTGATGCGCCGCCGCAAGCAGGAGCGAGTTGCGCGGGGCATGGCCATCACCGATTGCATCGATGCAATCTGGAGGGCTTCGGTCAGGTCCAGCAGCATCTCACCGATTCCAACTCCCAGGCGCGAGCGTTCCTCTCCGCGCCGCCGGAAAGTCGCATACGGCAGGTTCTGGATCGGGAAATCTGCACCCGGCCGGTTCGCGGACTCCACCCAACTTTCGAGCGCGGGATCGTGCGTCGAGTCGATCATGGCAGCCAACCCAGTTCCCTCAGATCGTCGAGTGGTTCCTCAAACGAACAGGAACCGAAGCTGTGTGCGAAGTAGCGGCGGGTCTGTGCGATCTGTGGCGCGGTAAGCTGGTGACCTCGCCAGCGGAGCTGCTCATCGCCAAACTCGAAGCTCGCAGCGTTGGTTTCCTTGAGAACATCGAGAACCAGATTTCGTTCCATGCCATGCCAGGCGAACGCGGCGGCCGCGAAGACATTGACGAACCCGTGCATAACAGCGCGCGGGGAGTCGGCCGCATAGGTTAGCCGGCGATCGGACCGGATGGGGTGATGCAATCCAGCGGTGGCTTTGAACGGCAGGCGTCGGCTGGCGGACTCGCATAAGAAATCAGCCAGGTCTGAGGGTGAGGGAATGGCATCGGGCGTCAATCCACCGGTCCGGACTTTGGCGAATCCACCGGCGACTTGATCCAGCGGCACTTCGCAATAGGTGGGCAGCGACAGGCCGCCTCCGGCCTTGGTCTCCAGCGCTTCTATCTGGTGCGGTAAGGGTCCGGGTTCGCCGTCCACCAGCAGAGTCACTCGCCAATCGCCGCCGAGCCGGACTTCATGGAGTTTCGCGGCGGGCAAGACCAAGCGGTTCAATATCCAGCCGTCAGGCGAAGCGAGATAGCGCCGGTAATTCTCAATCACTGCCGCCAACGGCAACGCCGCGGGCGGATACAGGCCGGCGTAGTCGATCAGGTTCGCGAGCAGCGCGCGGAGTGACGCGGTCATCTGCTCCTATTTTGCCTTGACCGGTTGCCCGGCCATCAGGCGCGTGAATCGTGGATCGGCACGCAGGTTGAGCAGCGTAGGTTCATGGCGCACTTCATCGGCCGCTTGTCCGGCTTTGAGCGCGGCCTGCAGAGCCTGCAAGGCCAGATCCCGTTTGCCTGCGAGTTCGTAGACGAGAGTTGCATGCCAAACCACCTGGCGATTGTCCGGTGCAAGCTGCTGCGCCTTCGCTATGCTCAGCAAGCTGGCCGGATTCCCCAGCCTCGCCTGATAGAGCGCAACCCGCCCCAGGACATCCGCGTCCTTGGGGTTCACGGCCAGCCGCTCCTCTCCCAATTGCAAGGCGCGCTGGTAAGCCTGAGTTGCCTTGGCCTTCTCCGGCGGAGAGCAAGAATAGGCGTCGCCCAAATTGCCCCACACTTGTTCCCCCTTGGGCGTCAGCTCCACCGCCTTCTCCATCATCGGAATTGCGTCGGCGCAGCGATCCATGAAAAAGTACATGGTGCCCAGGTTGGTATAAGCGTTGGCAGTAGGCCGCAGATCCAGGGACTTCTTGAAGTTCACCTCCGCATCCTTATACTGTCCGGCGCTAAAGAACAAGCCACCGAGGTTGGAATACCCGGCGGCGTTTTCGGGCGCGAGTTCGGTGACCTGGCGGAAGTAAGTTACGGCTTCCGGATAGCGGCCTCGACGGAAATAGAACGCGCCCAGGAGGCTTGCGCTGGTCCAATCTCCGGGCCGCAACTGGGCGGCTTTCTTGAAAGTCGACTCGGCTTCGTCCAGCTTGCCCGTCGCCTCGTAGACGTTGGCGAGTTCGGCATAGGCGGTGGCGCTGATGGGATCCAGTTGGAGCGCCCGCTGGAAGGCCTTAATCGCGTCCTCGTGCTGACCGGCGCCTTCGTCGATGATACCCAGCGTGACATACACCGGGGCCAGTCGATCGTTCAGTGCAAGCGCAGTTTTGCAATTCTTTTGAGCCGGCTCAGTCCACTGCGTATCGCGGGTGACGCGGTATTTCCACCAGTAGGCTTCACCGAGTCCCGCGTAGGCCAACGCGTACTTGGGGTCGAGCGTGATGGCCTTTTGGAACATCTCGAGAGCCTGGTCAATGTCTCCTCTGCCGCGGCGCTGCAAATGGCCGCGCGCCTGCAGGTAGTAATCATAGGCGCCCGATGCGCTGGTTTCTCCCGCGGCGAGCACCTGGCGCTCCCGTGTTCCCAGCTCCAACTGGAGCATGCCGGCGACTTCCTGTACCACCGCTTCCTGCAGGTTGGCCACCTCTCCGGCCGGCCGCGTGATTTCGCGCGAGCGGAGCTGCCGCAGGGTGTTCGCATCCACCAGGTTGGCGGTCAGGTGCACGTGCGCCGCATCGCGCTGCACGCTGCCGGTAATCACCAGGTTGACGCCCAGCGCGCGCTCGGCGTCTTTGGCGCTGGTGAATGCGCCGCGGCGCACTTCGGTGGCGGGGACCACCCAGAGTGTTCCGTGGAATTGCGACAGTTCGGTGAGCTCGCTGGTGAGGGCCTCCATCAATCCGTCGCGAAAGGCTTCGTTGTCTTTGTTGTCGCCGATATTCCGGAAGGGCAGCACGGCAATCTTTTTTTCCGTGGGCACGCGAGCGAACACGTTCGGCGCGAACTTCCACAGCAGGACTCCGGCCAATAACAAGAAAGAAGCGACAAAGGCGACGATCGCTGCCGGACTGCGCCAGCGCCGCTTCTGTGCGAGCCGCCGCGCCACCGACGGCTCCATCACGATGGTGTTGGTTTCCATCTCACGGGTGACTTGGCGAAGATCTGTTAGCAAACCTTCCATGCTGGGGTAGCGGAGTTTCGGATCCTTCTCCAGTGCGGTGCGCAATACACGATCCAGAGCCGGCGGCAGATCCCGACGCACCTGCGAGGCCGATGGCGTCGAAGCGTGCACAATCTGGTACATCAAGCCCACTTCGGAATTCGACTGGAAGGGCAGTGCGCCGGTCAGCATCTGATAGAGCACGATACCGAAACAAAAGATATCGGATCGCTGATCCGTCCCCTGGCCCTGCGCCTGTTCCGGCGACATGTAGGCCGCCGTCCCGATGATAGTTCCCGGCCTGGTGAGATGCAGCGGCGCGATCTCTCCGGTGGGCGCCGATTCGTCGATGTGCGGCTGCTCGATCTGCGCCAGGCCGAAATCCAGCAGCTTCACCAGCCCGGTTTTCGTGATCATGATGTTGGCCGGCTTGACGTCCCGGTGCACGATGCCTGCCGCATGCGCCGCAGCGAGGCCGGACGCAATCTGGTTGGCGTACTTCAGGGCATCGGCAAGGTCCAGGCCATTGGGAGGGATCGCCTCGCGAAGCGTGGACCCGCGCACGAACTCCATGACGATGTAATCGACACCGTCGGTATTGGCGATTTCGTAGATGGTGACGATGTTGGGATGGTTCAGCGCGGAGGCGGTTTGAGCCTCGCGAATGAAGCGGCCGCGGCGGCGTTCGTCGGCAATCTGCTCAGCGGGAAGAATTTTGAGCGCCACCAAGCGGTCCAGGCGCAGATCCCGGGCGCAGTAGACTACGCCCATGCCGCCTTGGCCGAGCTTTTCCAGAATTTCGTAGTGCGAGATGGTGCGGCCAACCATGAACATGCTGAGTGGCCGCGGCCCGTACAGGACCGCAGCTTACAAGGAGGCTCGTCGTTTCGTGTTACGGATCGATGATAATGTCCGGATCGTGTTGCTGCGCGCCGGGACTCGTGGAGCTGACATAAGCATACGCTCTGCACCCGGCATCGCCAGCTTTGGCGCACGTCACTTTTACGGTACAGATCTTGGGGCCATTCGAGCCAAACGTTGCCCCTTCAGCGCAGGGACTGTCTGTGAAGGTCACCGACCACGACTTCGACGCGCCGGAAGCCCGCCGCCAAGCGATCTTGTGCCCGTTCTTGGCGTGCATATGCTCATGGGCCTTGATCACTTGGCCATTGTCGTCCACGTCCACGCGGTGCTGCTGCTGGCCGTAAGCCACGCTCGACCCAAGCAGCAGTAGGGCAGTAATACCCAAGCCGCAGAAGTAAGGTCTCATAGTTCGCTCCTGTCTCTGGTCTCGGCGGTTCTCCGGTGGAGAATCGCCAACACGCTAATAGATCTGGTGTGTTTCCGTTAGTATACTCCAAACGCTTGCCGGACACTGCTGTGTCCAGGGAATCCAAGAATTCAAGAATGGGCCGCTGCGTGTCCCCGAATTCGAAGAATGTTGCCGGGTCGACAGCGTCATTCCTTGAATTCGGAGGCACAGCGACTCCTTCTTGAATTCTTTTTGTTGGCCGCAGCTAGAAACTCAATCGCAAGGCCAACTGCATGATGCGCGGGTCGCGCGACGAGTTGAGCTGTCCGGACGAAGCGCGTGTCTGTTGCCCCGCCGCGTTGAAAGTAACCGTTGTATCCACGCCGTCGAACTGAGTGTGATTGAAGGCGTTGTAGGCCTCCGCCCGGAACTGGAAGTGAACCTTCTCGCGGATCGAGAAGTTCTTGAACACCGAAAGGTTCCAGTTGTTCGTGCCTGGCCCGCGGATGGGGTAGCGGGGCGTATTGCCGAAATTGAGGTAAGTCATCGGCGAGCATCCGCTGGCGGTACACGAGGCCGGGGAGACCGGTATCGGTTTGGCAAGAGCGGCGACATTGAAGTACTGATCGAAGGTGCGCTGACCGGTCGGGTCGCCGAGCAGCACCGGCACCGCGCCATCTCCCCCGCCGGTGAAGTTCACGCTTGGTGAATTGTTCATGGTGATAGACAGTGGCTTGCCGGGGATGAAACTGGTGATGTCGGCGATCTGCCAGCCGTCGGCTACCGCACGAACCACGCGATTCGGAAGGAGCTTGCTCAACTTCGGCAGGTCGTACAGAAAATGGAAGGTCAGCACATTGGGCCTGTCGTATACCCCGAGTCCGTAATTCCGGAATACGCGGTTCAGATACGTAGGAACGGTATTGGTAGTCCCGGAAGCCGAGGTGGTGCTGTCGCCCTCGGCATAGTCCATGGCCTTGGAATGCGTAAATGCGACGCCAAATTCCAGGCTCTTGGCGAAGCGGCGGTTGGCCGTCACCTGCAGCGAATGGTAGCTGGAATTGCCTTCGAAGATCTGCTGGGGAATGGTGCCGTAACCCGGGTAAGGCCGGAAGTAGTTGTCGTTCAGCGGCGTGTTGGTTTGTGGATTCTGATTTTGCGGCAGGAACTGCGCGCCGAAGGGCACCGTGTTGATTTGGACGTTCTCGCCGAGATGCCGCCCCAGGCTGGCTACGTACGCTACGTCGACCACTGTGCCCCATCCGATCTCCCGCTGAATCCCAAAATTGAATTGATAGGACGTAACCGTCTTGGCGCGCGGATCGATATCTCGCGAGAAGGAACTGGGTGAGAGCAGTCCGGTGCCGTTGACCACCGAGCCTACGCTCCCATAGAACTGAGTGGGGTCATAGATAGCCGGCGGATTGAAGAAGAGATTACCGAGAGTGCCGGCATCGGCGCGGGGGTTGTAGAAGATGCCGCCGCCCGCGCGTATGGCCATTTTTCCATCGCCGAATACGTCCCACGCCAGGCCGAGGCGGGGGCCAACCAGAATTCCGTTGTCGAACACCATGGAGGCAGGGAATCCAGGAGTGGTGGGGGTGACGATTCCGTTGAGTGGATTTCCGGTACCGGGCACGATCAGACCTGCATAAACCGGAAGCACCACCTCGCCGGTGAGCGGGTTGATGGTGACCTTCTTGCCGTTTTGGAGAACGGGCCGGAAGAGGACCGGTGCTTGCGCCGGGTTAAAGGTGTACGGAACAAAGTTTCCGGCGTTGTTGTTATTCGGGGTCTGGGGGAGGGCCCAAGTGAAGCGGAACCCGATGTCCGCGGTCAGGCGGCGGGTCACTTTCCAGGTATCCTGCGCGTACCACTCGGCAATGCGGGTGATGGGTGCGTAGTTCACGCGATTGGTTCGTTCGTTGTAGGTGCTGAAGAAGCCGAGCATCGCGTTGGCGTACGCATAGCCGGTATCGAGCGGATTGTTGGAGTCGGTTCCAAAGGCAAAGCTGCCCGGGAAACTGTTGCCGCCGGCCTGATGATACTGGTTGTACAGGATGTGTTCCAGGTGCACGCCGACTTTGAACAGGTGAATGTTCCAAACCTTGCTTAGACCGTCGCTCAGGGTGTATGCGGTCGCGTCGTCCACCATGGGGAAGCGGCCGTCGTAGCTGATGGCAGCGGCGCTGGTGATGCCGCCGAACGACATCGCCGGCAGAAGCCCCAGCGGATTGTTCTTCGGGTAGATCTGCGGGATGTTGATTCCGTACGTGGCGCGCTGCAGGTTGGACAGGTCTTTCGGGCTCAATACCTGACTCTCGGTCCACAAATTCATGCCCACCGTGACTTCATTGATCAAGGTTGGGCTGAAGACGTAGGTGAAGTTGACGCCGAGATTGGGCATGGTCTGCCGATAGTCGACGTTGGCGATCCCCCACTGATTGCTGATGGCCGGGCTGGTGCGGCCGGTATTATCACTGCTGAAGCCGGACGCGCGAAACCACCAGCGTGCCTTCTCCGACATGTTGTAGTCCACCTTCAGGATCTCCTGTTGTGCGGGCAGATCCTCGGTGCCGGCGATCTGAAAATTGAAAGCGCCCTTGGGGTCGACGGCGTTCGGCAGAGGGAAGATGGAGAGCAGCTTGGCGGAGTCGGTATTAATTAAGCTCTTCGGGATAGCGTTGTTCCCGAACGGGACACCGCCGTTGGTTGGGTCTTTGATGGTACGCGAGAAGATCCCCTGCCGTTCCAGCGCGGTGGGTACCACGAAGTTGCTTACCGAATTCGGCTTCTGATTCGGCAGGATTTCCTGGGAAAAGAAGAAAAACAGTTTCTGTTTGCTCGCGTTGAAGTGATTCGGCCAGTATATCGGGCCGCCCACGTTGTAGCCGACGGTATTGAAACGGTATCTTTGGCGGGCGATGCCCTGACGGTTGTTGAAGAAGTCGTTGGCGTTCATCGCCTCGTTGCGGTTGTAGTAGTAACCGCCGCCGTGAAAGTGCTGAGTGCCGCTCTTGGTGACCAGATTGATGACCCCTCCGGACGCCGTGCCGTACTCGGCCGGATAGGAGTTCATCAGAACTTTGACTTCGGCGATGGCATCCATGTTGATGGGCGCCTGCGCGTTGCTGCCGCGCGCCGTATTGCCGGAAATCCCGTCGATGTTCAGTGCGTTGTACTGCTGGCGAACACCTTGCATGGTCGGAGTGGTAAAGGCGCCCAGGGTGTCGCCGCCGGTGGCGTCATCCACTACTCCGGGAAGAATCTGCAGCAGCGACATTACGTCGCGGCCGCGCGACATCAGGTCGTTGATCTGACGGGAATCCAGGAGACCGGATCGCTCGGCGCTGGCCGTCTGCACTTGCGCGCCGGACGCGACTACTTCCACCACTTCGTTGACGGCGCCAATTTCCAGGTGCACATCCGGAACGGCCATCCGGTCTGAGGATGCGAGATGCAGGTCTTTCTTTTCGAATTGTTTGAAGCCCGGCGATTTTGCCGACAGGGTATAGGTGCCCGGCTCCAGGTCGGGGAACACGAAATCGCCCGAGGCGTTGGTGACATAGCTTCGGATGCTGCGGTCCACCTGGTTGATGACGTGAACCTCCGCGCCGGCTACCGCGCTGCCGCTGGAATCCAGCACACGGCCGCTGATGGTGCCGCTGGAGCTTTGGCCAAAAATCGCGCCGGCGAACAGGACAAGCGCCGGGAGAATCGTGAGATGACTACGGAGGCATCGGAGCATAAGAGGCCCTTTCCCATGAGCGCTAACTGTAGCGCTATAAAAAGCTGTTAAGCCAGTATACACCCGTCCCTGCTTCGTGCAATAGGCCGATCATTGCAAATCGAGACGCGAGATCCCAGAAGCGGACAGGACCCGATATGGATTCGCTGTCCCTACAATCAGTTGCGAAGGAATTTCGATTGCTGGGTTTCTCCCGTGGCCACCCTCTGGAGAGACTTCCGTTATGCTTTTCGCGTTCTGCTGAAGTCACCAGGATTCAGCATCGTCGTGATCCTGTCGCTTGCGCTCGGGATCGGCGCGAACACCGCGATCTTCTCTATCGTGAACGCCTTCCTGCTGCGACCGATGCCAGTGGACGATCCCGACCGCCTGGTGGCCGTTTATCTCACGGCGCCCCGCTGGGCGAACGATATCGGCAATTTCTCCTACTCTGACTTGCTCGACTACCGGAAACAGAACACCGGCTTCTCCGACCTGATGGGCTCCACGGGGCTTCCACTCACCATGACCGACGGCGAAAAGCCGGAGCTGATCTGGGGCGAAATCGTCACTGGCAACTACTTCTCCGGCCTCGGCGTGCACCCAATAGCCGGCCGCGGTTTTCTGCCGGATGAAGATCACGCGCCGGGCGAAAAACCCGTGTGCGTGCTTAACTACAATTTCTGGCGGCGGCATTTCCAAGGCGACCCCAACATCGCCGGCCGGACCATCAAGATCAACGGCCACGCCTTCACTGTTGTCGGGGTGGCTCCGCGCGGCTTCATCGGAACCACGTTGTTCCAGTTCATTCCCGACGTCTGGGTACCGGTGATGATGCAGCAGACTATCGCGCCTGGAAACTATCTGGAAGGACGCGGCAATCGCTGGATCGCCCTGCGCGGACGGCTGAAGCCGGGCGTGACCCGCCGCCAAGCCGAGGCGGCCATGAACGGCGTGGCCCAGCAACTGGCGCGCGCTTATCCGCGGACCAATCGGGACGTGAGCGTTCATCTCATCGCCGGTGGCGCTCGCGTGCAGCCCTTCCTGGTTGCAAGGGGGGCCGTCTCAGTCACCACCGGCATTATGGCCGGTGTGGTGATCCTGGTACTGTTGATCGCCTGCGCCAACGTGGCCAACCTGATGATGGTCCGTTCCACCGCCCGAGCCAAGGAAATGGCCATCCGAGTTGCGGTGGGTGCCAGTCGCGGGCGATTAGTTCGGCAGTTGCTCACCGAAAGCGTCCTGCTCTCGCTGGCCGGCGGTGTGTTAGGCATCCTATTCGCTCTTTGGTTCGGCGATCAAACGCGGCACTTCTACCCCTCGCTCGATTTCCAGACCGCAGACCTGGATTACGATGCGCGGCTCGATCCAAAAATCTTTCCCTTCACGTTTCTTATCTCGCTCGTTACGTCGGTTCTCTTTGGCCTACTTCCCGCGCTGCGAGCTTCCAAGGTGGATCAGGTGTCGGCCATGAAGGGCGAAGCCGCGTCTGTTCCAGTAGGACGCTCGCGCATTGGGCGGGGCAACCTATTGGTGATGGCGCAAGTGGCGCTTTCCTGCGTGCTGTTGATCTGTGGCGGCCTGTTCCTGCGCAGCATGCAATTCGCCAACAATACCGATCCGGGGTTCTATCGCACCGGCATCAGCATGTTCTCCGTGGACCTGGATTTGCAGGGTTACAACAAAGCGCGCGGCCTGATATTCCAGCAGGACATGATCAATCGCCTGCGTAGCATCTCCGGAGTCGATGCGGCTTCCATCGCCACTCCTCTGCCACTGGATGCCTACGATTCGTCGACACTCGTATTGCCCGAAGGCTACGTACCCCGATCCGACCGCGAGGACAACTCCGCGGGGCTCAGCCGCGTTGGTCCGCATTACTTCGACACCATGGGCACGAAGTTGGTCGCCGGCCGGCCGATCGACGAACGCGACACGGCCACCTCGCCCCGCGTCGCCGTGGTGAACGAAACCCTGGCGCGGCGCTATTGGCAAACTCCCGAGCGGGCTATTGGCCGCAGGTTTGCCATCGACAAAGAAGGAACATACGTCCAAGTGGTTGGTGTGGCCAAGAACGGGAAATACAACACCTACGGTGAAGGGGCGGTGAATTACTACTTCTGCGCGCTCACCCAGGATTATAGCGGGCGCGCGACGTTTCTGATCCGCTCCAGGCAAAACGCAAGCGCCCTGACGCCTGCCATTCGCCGGCAAGTAGCCTCATTGGATGCCGCGCTTCCGATCTTTGGCGTCCGCACTATGCCGGAGTTCCTCAACCGCCTGGTCTCGATCTACGACATGGGTGCTTCGCTGGTGGGGACCTTCGCCATCATGGCGCTGCTGCTCGCGGCCGTGGGCATCTTTGGCGTGCTGCATTTCACCGTAGCCAGGCGCACGCGGGAAATCGGCATTCGCATGGCGCTCGGCGCGCAAGCGGGCGAAGTGCTGCGGCTAGTGCTGCAGCGATCGCTGCTGTGGGTCACCGGAGGGATCGTCATCGGAGTCGCGATTGCGTTTTCCGTGGGCGGAATTACCGGGCAACTGCTGGCTGGAGTCAGCGGTACCGATCCGGTCACCTTCGCCGCCGTGGCGATCCTCTTCGCCGGGATCGCTTTTGCGGCCAGCATTCTACCGGCTCGCCGCGCCACGCGCGTGGATCCGATCCGAGCTTTGCGCTATGAGTAAACAGTGCTGTTGCGCACGCACTCGTGCGTGTCGCGTTCATACTCCTGTGAACGCACGCTGAACGTTCGCCTAAGACGTGTTCGCATGAGTGCGAACACGGCACGCTGGAGAGCGTGCGCTACGAATGATTGAAGCCCTGTGATAAGCCAGTTCCAAACGAGCGGCGGCCTGTTGTACGGGAGTAACACCGAGGTGTTCACCTCCGAAACGCCACCTCCCACAAACGAACACCCCCTTCGCACGTCAAACTGAATTGCGATGTAACAAATAAGGATCGAGGCCGCCAATCCACCGGTTATGCCGGTAATAAAAATGCTGGCCTTCGATACCGGTGCAACCATGTTTCAAGACATCCGCTTTGCCCTCCGCACTTTTCTGAAGAGCCCCGGCTTCACCGTCGTGGCCATCCTGGCCCTCGGCTTGGGCATTGGCGCCAATGCCGCGCTGTTCACGGTGATCAATACCGTCCTGCTCAAGCCGCTTCCATATCAGCAGCCGGAGCGGCTAGTGCGCGTCTACGAGACTTTCCTTCCCAAGGGTTTCGGATCGGTATCGACGCCGAACTTCGTGGACTGGCGCAAACAGAACCACGTCTTCGAGCGCCTGGAAGCGTTCAGCACGGGTAGCATCAATCTGCAAGGCGATGCGCAACCGGAACGCATTCCGTTGTCAACGGGGACGGCGGGCATGTTTGAGATCCTGGGCGCGAAACCGCTCCAAGGGCGAACATTTTTGTCCGATGAAGACCAGCCGGGTAAGCCGGATGTTGCGGTGATCAGCGAACGGCTGTGGCGCAGACGTTTCAGCGCCGATCCCAAGCTGCTTGGTTCCACGCTCACGTTGGATGGAAAAGCCACCACGGTCATCGGAATCATGCCCGCCAGTTTTCAGTTTCCTCCGGGCAGCGTCACTGTAGACATCTGGATGCCCCTGCAATTCTCACAGAACAATCTTGCGCAGCGGGGCTCCCATTGGATGGCCGTGCTAGGCCGCCTGAAGCCCGGCGTCACCCTCGATGGGGCCGCCGCAGACATGAAGCAGGTTGCCGCTAACCTGGCGCAGCAGTACCCCGGCAATCAGAAGGGGCGCAGCGTCCTGATCAGTTCCTTGCAGGATGTTCTGGTCGGAGGCGTTCGCCCGGCGTTGCTGGTGCTGATGGGGTCGGTGGGATTCGTGCTGCTGATCGCGTGCGCCAATGTCGCGAACCTCCTGTTGGCCCGCGCCGCGTCGCGCAAGAAAGAAGTGGCCGTGCGTGCCGCCATGGGCGCCAGCCGCGCTCGTTTGATCCGCCAGTTCCTCACCGAGAGCATAATGCTCGCCTTGGCCGGTGGCGTCCTGGGTGCATTCCTGGGCGACGAGGGCGTACAGGCCCTGGTGTACCTCGCTTCGCGCCAGATACCCCGCGCCACCGAAGTTCATCTGGATGGTACCGTCTTCCTATTCCTTCTTGGCATCTGCCTCTTCGCTGGAATCATTTTCGGATTGGTGCCGGCCTTCCAGAGCGCGCGCGACGATTTACAAGAAGGATTGCGAGAGGGCGGAAGGAGCGGAGTAGGTGGACGCGGCGCGCAGTTCCGCAACGCATTGGTGGTCACCGAGTTCGCTCTCGCACTGGTCCTGCTGATCGGCGCGGGCCTGCTGCTGCGCACCTTCCTAGCGCTGAATGCCACCGATTCAGGAATAGTCACGCGCGGCGTTCTGGTGATGAGCGTCTCCGTTCCCGACGGCAAGTATCCAAACAAGAGCATGTGGCAGCGCTTCTATGAACCGGCGCTCAACCAGATCCGCGAATTGCCCGGAGTGCGCGGCGCCGGCATGATCTCGCTGCTTCCGCTTCAAACCTGGGGCACCAATGGGACTTTTGGAATCGATAACCGCCCGCAGGGTGAGCCCGGCCATCAGCCCTTCGCCGAGTACCGCGTCATCAGTCCCGGCTATTTTCAAGCGCTGGGAATCGCTATTCTGAAGGGACGCGACGTCACCAGCCAGGATTCGGCAAGTGCTCCGGCCAGGATCGTCATTAACGACGCTCTGGCCCGCCGCTATTTCCCGGGTGAAGATCCGATTGGGCACAAGATCGTCTGGAATGGACCCTGCACCATCGTTGGCGTTGCAGGTAACACCCGGCAAGCGGGATTGAGTGCCGACCCGCTTCCCGAGTTGTATTTCCCCGCCGCACAGGCCGGCAACGGCATCTCCGGCATGACCCTGGTTATCAGCACGAACGTGGAACCTTCCAGCATGACCCACGCCGTGGAATCGGCTATTCGCACCGTCGATCCCAGCCAGCCGGTCTTCGGCGTGAAGACCATGGAGCGCGTCATCACCGACTCGTTATCGAACCAACGCCTCTATGCCTGGCTGCTCGGCGTGTTCGCGGGGTTGGCCCTGGTTCTGGCCTCTGCGGGAATCTACGGAGTCATGTCTTATCTCGTGACCCAGCGCACCCAGGAGTTCGGCGTCCGCATGGCTTTGGGCGCCAGCACCGGCGATGTTCTTCGAATGGTCCTGCGCCAGGCGCTGGTGTTGATTGCGCTGGGTGTCGCTATCGGCCTCGGCGGAGCTTTCGCCGTAACGCGCGTACTCGCCAACTTCCTGTTCGGCGTGAAGCCAATCGACCTCGCAACCTTCGCCGCCGTATCCGCAATCCTGATCGCCGTGGCTTTAATCGCAACGTATCTGCCGGCTTTGCGTGCCACCAAGGTCGATCCAATGGTCGCGCTGCGTTACGAATAGTCGCTTGTCTTCCGCGGCTTCGCGCCAGTGCTATCCTGACCCTTCGTCCGGATGAGCCCAGCGACCGACCTTCCCGAACGCACCCGCCAGCGTATCAACCGCCGCCTGTTGCCGTTCCTCTTCCTGCTTTACATCGTCGCCTTTCTGGATCGCATCAACGTCGGCTTTGCCGGCCTGGACATGACCCGTGAGCTCGGCTTTTCGAACGAAGTTTTTGGATTCGGCTCCGGCATTTTCTTCGTCGGCTACGTACTGCTGGAAATCCCGGGAACGTTGCTCGTTGAGTTGTGGAGCGCCCGCAAGTGGATCGCGCGCATCATGATCACCTGGGGACTGGTGGCTGCGCTTACCGGCCTGGTCCACACCGCCGGCCAGTTTTATTGGGCGCGCTTCCTGCTGGGCGTCGCAGAGGCCGGATTCTTTCCGGGCGTCATCGTCTACCTCACGCACTGGTATCGCGATCGCGACCGCGCGCGCGCCATCGGCATATTCATGTCGGCCATTCCGCTATCCCAAGTTCTGGGCGCTCCCATTTCGGGTTTGCTCATGAAGATTCATTGGCTCGGGTACTCGGGTTGGCGCTGGCTGCTGATTCTGGAAGGCGCGCCGGCCATCATTCTCGGCGTCGTCACTCTGTTCTATCTCACCGATCGGCCGCGCGACGCGCGCTGGTTGCGCGAAGACGAGCGCAACTGGATAATGAGCGAGCTGGAGCACGAGAAACTAGCGAAGCAGCGCGGCCCGAAGATCAGCGTATGGCGCGCGTTCGCGAACCCGGCCGTGCTGGTGCTCACCTTCATCTACTTTCTCGGCGCCACCGCGCAGTACGGTTTTGGCCTATGGCTACCCAAGATCATCCAGAAGCTCTCCGGCTTCAGTACATTTCAGGTTTCGATGATCGCCGCCGTTCCGTACATCGCCGCCTGGCCCGCGATGTTGCTGGTCGGCTGGAGTTCCGACCGTACCGGCGAGCGCCGCGCCCACACGGCGGCATGCTACATCGCTTGCGGCCTGGGATTGCTGGGAACCATCTGGGCGGGCGGCAACATTGCCGCTGCTATTGCGATGTTTTCGCTGGCGGCCATGGGCATCAACGGACGCCTGCCCCCCTTCTGGCCAATGCCATCGCAACTCCTGGGAGGCACAGCCGCGGCCGCCTGCATCGGCGCCATCAACTGCATGGGCAACCTGGGTGGATTCGTCGGCCCCTACGTGCTCGGCTTCCTTAGCTCTCACAGCCGCGGCGACAGCTACACCAGCGGCGTTCTGTTCCTGAGCGGCGCATCGTTCCTGGGAGCGCTTCTGGTATTGCTCATACGTCCGCCACATTCCTCGAATTCTTGAATCCTTGGATTTCCGTCTCCGCTGGGTCGACGCGCCGTTGCACTTGCGTCGATAGCGGCTGCTGCCGATCGGCAGTGGTTGACAGCAATGGACGGCGCTTGATAGCCTCGGGTCGCTGAGGTGATCTTCAATGAATGAGAAGACCGGGTTGTTGGCGGCTGCGGCCCTTGCAAGAACCGGTGCGCTTTTTGCCGCGCCATCCATTCCGTCGGTGCGGATTCCCAACGATATTCCGGCCAGCATGAATGAGCCGGCGCACGTGGGATCGTTCGAGGGGCGGGGCATGACCGGCGCCGAGGTTTTCGCCAAGCTCTGCAAGGACGAGGATCTGGCGGCACTGTTTTGTTGCCCCGGAAATTACACGGTGATTAATGCCATCGCGGCGGCCGGTGTGCCGAGCTACGGCGGGCGGTCGGAAGGATCGATGTGCGCCGCGGCTGACGGGTTCTCGCGCGTTACCGGCGAAGTGACCGCGTGCTCCGGGACCGAAGGCCCCGGCTTCACCAACATGATCATGAACATCGCCGGCGCACACGCGGCCAGGACGCCGCTGCTGGTTCTGGCCAGCAATATGCAGATTTCGGGCGACGATCGCGAGACTTTCGTGCAGACTTCCTATCAGCAGCCCGTGACCACCGGCTTCAAGAAATACGGGAAGCGGCTGATTGCGCCGGATCGCGTTTGGGAATATGGCGCGTACGCGTTCCGGAATCTGAAGTCGGGCGTGCCGGGGCCGGTGCATCTGGATTTTCCGGGCGAGGTGGCGCGGGCGCGCTTCACCGATCCGTCGAAGCTCAAGGATTTTTACACCAAGGAAAAGTACCGCTCGGAATCGCGGCCGCAGCCCGCGCCGAAAGACGTGGAGGGGGCTGTCGACCTGATAAACAAAGCGGAGCGTCCGCTGCTGATCGCCGGGCAGGGTGTGTTCCAGCGCAAAGGTTGGGAGGCGTTGAAAGTCGCGGCCGAGAAAAACGAGATAGCGGTGATTACGTCCGGGCCCACGCGAGGCCATTTTCCCGACGACCATCGCTTGTCGCTCGCCACCGCGCCCGATGCGCTGATGAGCGCCGACCTGGTGATTTTCGTGGGCCAGTATTCGATGCCCAGTCCCGGAGAGTATCGATTCAATCCGGAGGTGAAGACGATTCGAGTGCATCCGGAGCCGGAGGATCTGGGCCGCAACTGGCCGCTCGATCTGGGGATCGTCAGCGACGAGGCGGCGTTTCTGGAAGCGCTCGCCGGAAGTGTGCCGCGAAAGAAGCGCGATCCGTGGGTGAACGAAATCGCGGCAGCGCGACAAAAGTTCGAGGCGGCAATACTCGCCGAGTACCAGCTTGGGCTGAAGCACACCAGCAGCACCGGGCACCTGCATCCCGCCGTAATCGGCAAGGAGATGCACGATTTCTTTTATAAAGGCGACATCGACCCGAAGCAGACCGTCACCGGATGGGGCGGATGGACCATCGCGCTGTTCGGCGGCCGCTGGTTGCGTGCGAATCGTCCGGGGCAGGAGATCATTTGTGGCTACCAGTACGGAGCGATCGGTCCGGATCTGGCGATGATGATCGGTGCGGGTGCGGCGGTGCAGCGCGGAATTGGCCCGCAGGGTCCGTACAAGGGCGCGCCGGTTGTGGTGCTCACCAGCGATGCCGGGATGGGTTACAGCATCATGGAGCTGGACACTGCGGCGAAATACAAGATCCCGGTGATTTGCGTGGTCTACAACAACAATTGCTGGGGAACTTTTACGCAGGCCATCGGGTCGCCGCGCTCGATGCACTTGTACCTGACGCAGGAAAACATTCGCTACGACAAAATGGCGGAAGGCGTCGGCGCGCGAGGCGATTACGTGCGGACGCCGGAGGAATTACGCGACGCTTTGAAGCGCAGTTATCAGGCCGCGGCGAAGGAGACTGTGTCGTCGCTGATCAATTGCCAGGGGATCAAGGAGTTCACCAGCGGCAAGGATTACCCGCCGGGCATTGCGTTGAATGCGGAGCCTGGGGTGGGGGCGTTCGCGCACTAGCAAAATGCACGCACTCATGCCGACGCTAAATTGAGTCCGTTGCAGCTTGTGTTCACAAGAGTGTGAACACGGCACGCACGAGTGCGTGCGCCACAGGGCGCTATTCGCCGCCGGTCGCCGGCTTCTTCGGACGCCGCAGGTCCATCGGATCCTGATTTGCGGCGATGGCTACGTCGAACCAGCCGAACATCATCTCTTCCCAGCTCTGCTCGCCCCAACGTACCGTCTTGGTGGGATCGGGGTTTGCCGGATTGTTCGCCGAGTTATCGTAGTGCGCCGTGCAGTCGATGCGCGTACCTGCGGGCAGGATGATCGGCTTCTCGGGCCGGTAGTAGAGCTGCCAGTTGAAATCGTACTTCACCTTGAGCGCGACTTCGGATTCTCCCGTCGGATAAGTAATTCGAAATTCGAAATCCTTGCCGCGGAGATGCATGTGCGGATTGAAGTCCACCAGGCGTGCGTCGGTCTGCAGCGTGATGCTGGCCTTTACCTCGTAATTCGGATCGCCGGGAGGAATCGCAAAACCGAGATTGCCGGCGCTGGTGGTGTAGACGCGCTCCTTCGGAGGCTGCTTGGCGAAGACGAACCCGACTTGCGATCGATCGGTAGCGGCCTTCCCGTTGGGCGTGTAGTGTAGCTGGAGCACGAGGTCGGAGCCCGCTTTGATGAGCTTCGCCTGGCCGGGATCGAGCCGGACGGGATCGGTTCCCGGCGCGTATCCGACGACGATCTCGGTGGGGAAACCGGCGGCGCTGGATGCCTGGCGTCTTTTCGCCGCCGCATCGGCGCTGTTGCTGGCTGCTGCCGCGGACGCCTGCTGCGCCAGCGATCTCGGCGAGAACACCGTGCCCGGCGTGACATCGCGCATGTAAGCGGAACCCGGTTCGCGAACGAAGACCACGATGTGATGCGTCACCGCGCGATTGCCGGGACGCGCTTCGGCCGCCTGTATCCACTTGTCCTCGGTGAAGCCGGTGGGGATGACGATGTATTGATACTCGACGGTTCCGGTGATGGGCACCTGGTAGTCGGTTGGCATGCTGAGCACGAGGTCGGGCTTGCCGATGCCCCAACCGTTGACCCAGTCGATTGGTTTGGGTGCGTCTTTGGGATTGCCTTCCGGCGCGCCGGCATCAGCCCAGGCGACCAGGGTATCGATCTCGCTTTGCGCGAGTGACGGGTCGTTCTTGAAGTGGCCGTAGTGCGGGTCGGCGAACCACGGCGGCATCTTTTTCGTGAGCGCTGCCTGGCGGATGGCCTTGGCCCAGGGGCGCGCTTCGTTGTAGGTGAGGAACGACATGGGCGCCACTTCGCCCGGCCGGTGACAATTCTGGCAGTGCTTCTGCACGATAGGCAGAACGTCTTTGTTGAAGGTGACTTTGGTTTGCGTGGCCGCGCATGCGACAGCGGCGAGACTGGAGCCCAGCAGGAGAGAGCGAATGAACATGGATCGATCCTCGGGACGATTATAACCTACCGGTCGGTAGATTGTTTCGGGCCGACGCGCTAAGAGCCGGCGAAGTTTGAATCGCCAACGCGCGCTTGCCCGCTTACGTGGCCACGGAAACTGCCGATGGAACGGAGAACTGGGAGTTAGATCGGAACAAGAGTGCTCGGCAACGCGGACTCGGTAACGAAACCGATCTAACTCCCAACGTTCATAGATTAATGATTCCGGCCGTTTTTTTCAACTAGGAGAAATCCCATAAGATTCGGTCGGCTACTGATCATTAGCATGTGGGGCAGGTTGCCAACCTGCGCGCGAATGTTAATCGCGCTGGACCAAGCGGGTTGCCAACCCGCTGCAGGGTGTGCCCAGCATGGGCAGAATCTAGTTGGAAGAAAGGAGCCAATCGGAGCTGATGACGGCAACCGTAGCCGAACCGCAAGGCGTAGCCGCGAGGTGAAGCTGAAAGAAGCGGAAGGCAAACCTTC
>DASQGY010000012.1:0-6291 GCA_035632375.1 Bryobacteraceae bacterium
CGCCGATACGTTCGCATCCGGACGGCTGACGAATCCGACGCCCGCGTTCGCCGAGCATTTCGAAACGCCGCAAGTGATTGTGCGCCCCACGTACGCGTCGAAATATCCGCCGGTGTCGGCGATGGCCATGGGTGTGGCGCAACGCTTGTCTGGCGTGCCGTGGATCGGTGTCTGGCTGAGCATCGGTCTGATGTGCGGCGCAATCTGCTGGGCGCTCCAAGGCTGGCTGCCGCCTGTGTGGGCGATGGGGGGCAGTGTGATAGCGCTGGTGAAGATCGGGATGGTGACCTACTGGTCGGAGAGCTATTGGGGCGGAAGTTGGGCGGCGATCGGGGGCGCGCTGGTGATCGGCGCGGCGGGGCGGCTGCTGCGGCGTCCAACGCGATCCACGGTTGTGGTGTTTGCAGCGGGCCTGGCGATTCTGGCGAACACGCGGCCGTTCGAGGGGCTGATCCTGGCGATTTTTTGCACGGCGTATGTGATCGTGCGCTGCTCGCAATGGAAGCGGTTGGTCGCGCCCGCGCTGGTTTGTCTCGCGCCGGTCGGCTTATGGATGGGCCACTACAATTGGCGAGTTACGGGCCATCCTCTGCGCATGCCATATGTGGAACACGAAGCGCAGTATGTGGCTTGGTCGCCGGTGCTGTGGGCGACTCGCCCGAGTTACACGCACACTTACAGCAATGCCGGCATAGGCGCCTTTTGGTTAGAAGCTGACAGCGCCGAGAAACGGTTCGCGCGAGATCATCTGCTGAGAGCGCATGTGTCCGACTTGTTGGACCTTGGACGCTTCTACCTCGGCTGGCCGATCATCTTATGTGCACTCGCCTTTGCGCGACCGCTGTGGCGTGATGCGAGGACAAGAGCGGCGTTGCTGCTCGCGGGTGCGTTTTATATTGGCGCGGCTTTCGATGCGCGGCTGTTTCCGCACTATGCAGCACCGGCGACGGCTTTCGCATATATACTTGCGGGCTCGATTCTGCGCGCCGTTCGGCGATCCTGGCCCGGCGGCGAAGTTGAGCGGCGATTAGCCTGCGTGGGCGTGGCGAGCGTCGCGGCTTTGTTCGCGATCCTATCGATGCCGCGCGATCGCTTCTGGTTTGGCCCCGTCGATTTTCATCATTTGGCCAAGCACGCCACTGTTACCGAGCAATTGACGCAGTTACCGGGAGAGCACTTAGTTCTAGTGAAGTACGGCGCGGGTCATGATCCTTACGAAGAGCTGGTCTACAACGGCGCGGACATCGACCGGTCGAAAGTAATCTGGGCGCGCTCGATCGACGAGCCCAAGGACGAAGAATTAGTCCGGCGCTATCCGGACCGGAAGATCTGGCTTCTCGAAGAGGACGGGAAGGTTAGCTTGCTTCTCGCCGCGCAGCCCGGGCAGCTAGTGGGAGAGCGCCGCCTTTTCGTGAAGAGCGAGTCCCGATAGATTGCCGGCCTGATCGAAATCCATCTCTTCGGCCGGGCCGACGATTTCGAGCATCTTGTTGCTCTCGATCTGGCCGAGCAGATTCTCGCTTAACTTCATGAATCCGAGTTCGAGCGAGTTCTTAAACCAGCCGTAGGTCACCTCATCGAGATCCACTTTGCCGACAGTGGGAGCCATTCGCTCCAGGCACTCGCGATCGGTGGGGAAATGAATGGGTGTGCGAATGGCGGCGGGCGTCGACGCGGTCAGCGAATTGATGCGCGTGGGATTCCAGTCGATTTTTTCGAGCAAGCGGTCGTGGATCACGTCGGCCATGCCCAGGCCCACGCCGTTACCGTAGGTGTTGTCGCTGAGGTCGCGGATGAAAATGCGTTCCATACGCGGCTCGCCTGGCCACGGATTCGATTCGCCCCAAACACTGCGATTCACGACCTTGGTGTCCATGCCTGCGCCGCTGATGGTCTTGCCGATCTCATCCAGGATGAGAATATCGAGCGGCATGGGAATGCGCCCCATCCACGTCTTCGCCAACGCGAGCAGCTCTTCTTCCTTGTGCTCCATGTCCTCGACCGGAACCGCTGTGAGCTGCGCGGTATTGTGATTCGCGTCTTCGAGAATTGCCAGACCGCCGAGGATTTTGCCCGATTGAAGCACCTGGCGGCCGACGCTGCGGATCACGTGTTCCAATCCGAGTTTGTAAGCGTAGGTGTGATAGCGCTGCGCGCCGGCGAATTTGCCGAGCCCGATGGCCATCATCTTGAAGAGGCCGCTTTCAATCTTGCCGGCAAAATCGGTATGCCATTTCACGCGGCCGACTAGCATCACGCCGTCGCTGGTAAATGCGTTGCGATCCATGAACGCTTCGATGCCGTCGTTCGTTTTTCCGAGCGACACCACTTCGAGCGCGCTGACGAGCGGGCATCCCATGGTGGCTTCATGAATTCCGTAATGCGCGAGAACGTCGGCCTGGCCTTCGGCGGTCGCGGCGCCATGCGAGCCCATCGCCGGAAAAATAAATGGCTGGCAGCCCTGCGATTTCCAATAGTCGACCACAGCGCGCACGATCGTAGAAATATTGGCGATGCCGCGGCTCCCGACCCCAATTGCAACGCGCGCGCCGGGCTTCAATCGAGCGGCGAATCCCGAAGCCGAGAGCTGTTTGCGCACCTCGCCGGCGACGTCCTTGATGGCGCGATCGGGGAAGTGCTGCCGTACGGGCAGCAAGCGAGGAAGCTGCATGCCTTCAGCATAACGCGCCGAGCCGGTGTATGGTACGCTTTCACGCGAAGCCTCGCGCATGCTCGAGTTCGTTCTGTTCGTCCTCTCCGGAATCGGGTATGGGTTCTATTTCGACCTGAATCCGATGGAGACGGCGCTGGTGGGGATCGCGGTTTTTCTCGCGTTTCGCGGATGGATTCCGCTTCGCTGGTTGGCCGGCCCTTGGCGGCAATGGATGCGGCTGGCATTGCGGCGTCGCACCGCGGTGGCGACAGTTTTTTGCGCGGCTATCGTCGCGCGCCTTGCGTTGCTGCCGTTGCTTCCGGTCCCAAAGCCGGTGATTACCGACGAATTCAGCCATCTGCTGTTGGCCGACACGCTGGCGCACGGGCGATTGACCAATCCGACGCATCCGATGTGGGTGCATTTCGAGAGTATCCACATCATCCAGCAGCCGACGTACAATTCGGATTACTTTCCGGGGCAGGGAAGCGTGCTGGCGTTGGGGAAACTTGCCGGGCATCCGTGGATCGCCGTGTTGATTTTGAATGCTGCGATGTGCGCGGCGATCTGCTGGGCGTTGCAAGGTTGGATCGCGCCACAGTGGGCGTTGTTCGGCGGAATGCTGGCCATCCTGCGATTCGGAATCGCCAGTTATTGGGTGAACGGTTACTATGGCGGGTCGCTGGCGGCGCTGGCTGGAGCGCTTGCGCTCGGTGCTTATCCGCGCTTGCGCGCCAAGCCGTCGATTTCGATTGCTCTGTTGCTTGGTGCGGGAGTCGCGGCGATGGCTTATTCGAGGGTGTTCGAAGGCTTGGCGATAGCCGTCCCGCTGGCGATCGCGGTCCTTGTCGGCCGGCGCATCCCGTGGCGATTTATTCTTGTTGCTGCCGCCGTGGTAGTCGCGGCGTTGAGCTTCCTGCTGGTCTACAACAAAGCGGTGACCGGCGATCCGTTGAGCACGCCGTATGCCGTGAATCAGGCGACATACGGATGGCCGATGACCTTGCCATGGTTCCATCCGCCGAACCCGCAGTTCCGTCATGTGGAGCTGAAGCGCTATTACGATTACGAGAAAGAAGTCCACGATCGCAGCGCATCACTGGTGGGCGAGCTGAAGTTCAGCACCATCAAATTGCAGGAGGCCTGGCGATTCTACTTCGGCCCGGCGCTATCGATTCCGCTGTTTCTTCTGCCGCAAATCTGGCGCAGCAGGCGGCTGCGGCTTTTGTTGATCGCGGGCGCACTGACGGTGTTGGCTGTGTTAATCGAAGTGGGAAGCTCGCCGCACTATGCCGCTTGCGCGACGGTTTGCTTTATTGCTGTGACGGCGGAAGGCTTTCGTCTGTTGCGCCGATTCCAGCGCGCCTGCCGGCAGTTAGTGATTGCGGCGCCGACGATCCTGATGTTGGTACTGGGCACAAGGATCGTGTTGGGCGCCCTGCACAAGCCCTTCACTCAGCCGGCCAACTTTCAATCGTGGTGCTGTGTGAAGCCGGGAAACGAGAACAAGGCGCGGATTCAGGATATGCTGACGCAAAAGGCCGGCAAGCATCTTGTATTGGTAAAACCAAAAACCGATCCGGATAATCTGTTCCAGTGGATCTACAACGAAGCGGATATCGATGCGGCGAAGATCATCTGGGCTCGCGACATGGGCGCTGGCGGAAACCGCTCGCTACTGGAGTATTTCCGCGATCGGACCGTGTGGGTGGTCGATCCCAATGTTGAGCCGGCGCAAATCACGGCGCTCGATAAATTCTGACGCAGCACAGGCATTCGTGCCTGTGTGGTTCTTTCCGCCCCGCCCGGGTCTGGTAACAGGGCGCGCCACAACGCCGCCTGAAAAGATCTTGCGGAACAAAACCTCACACAGGCAAGAGTGCCTGTACTACTAAATTTTTGTTTCTTTGCACCGTGCGACGATTTTGGTCATGCCGCGACTAACTGGTTGAGCTGATAAAGGCTGGTTTGAGCGGTGACGAGAACCGCCATCAGGATGGCCCGGCCGGCGGTGGAGACGTGATAGCGGTGGGTATGCTGCACTTTCTGAATCAGCCCGTGGGCCTGCAGGAGTCTCAGTTTCCGGCTGATCACAGCGGACTGCCGTCGTCGCTGTTGAGGGGACTCGGCTTGGCCGGGAAACAGAAGTTGCTGTAGGTCTCGGTTGCGAAAGCCGTTGATGAGGAACTCGCCGTGATGGATCGCGGCGAGCAGTTCTTTGTCTTCGCCCCAGGGACGTAAACCCCGCATCGGGCGTCCGCCGAAACTGGTGCGCCGCTGTATGTCGGTGGTCAACTCTTCCACGCTCCGGCTGTCATCGACTTGAGCCAAGGCATTCAGCAACCGATCGTTGCTTTTTTGCGATACCACGGTCCGCCGATGCAGGTCGGCAATCCCCAACCGCAGCGGACGCCAAGCCATATCGTCTTCGGCGCCGCCTTCTTTGGGCCGGAACACGCGGAAGTCTCCAGTGGTATTGATTGTGGTTTCGGCTCGCAATGCGCAGCCCACCGTGCTATAGGCCTTGTCATAAAACTTCGATGAGTTGCCGTTCATCCGGTACTTGACTCGTTCGCCTTCCGGACGTCTTTTCAGATCGGCCTGCAGGATTCCGTTAAAGCTCGCCGGGATTTCACCGCTTTGGTTCACCTTGCGGCCCAAGTAACGCAGCACGTCGGCGCACGAGAAACTCAGCACACTGTGCCGCACCAATAGTGGCATCAGCCGCTGGAGAAAGTGCGCGTCGCGGAACACGATGTCGGTGGCCCACTCGCTTTGGTAATTGGTCCAGTAATAGCTGGCCGGATAGCGCTCAAAGATGCTGTCGTGGAGCGGATTCAGTTGCCCGGCAAAGCCGTCCAGTAGCTGCGCCCAGTCGGTCTCCAACTGCTGGTCCAGGAAGGCCTGCGCTTGCTCATAGTCTTCGATCCAGACAAAACAGTTGTCCTGCTGCTGGTAGCCGATCCCGGCTTGCTTCATTTGCCGCGACAGCCACTCTCTGCCGTTCACTGCAATCTGGATGTTGAAGGGAAACCAGGTCTGGATACGGGCATGCATCCAGCCCATCTGCGGGTGGATCTGATAGTGATAGAGCACGTGTGCGGGCCTGGTCCGCCGGATAATGTTCTGGCCCACGTGATCGAAGCTGGGACTCGGCTCCAGCGCGCTGATCGCGCACACCAGCCCGCTGTCGATTCCATTCTTCTGGGCGATTTGTCGCGCCAACGCTTCTTTGTCCACCTTGGGATCGCGCAGAAAGATTACCGGCAGCTTTTGCTTTAGGAACGGCTTCAGGGATTGCTTCTTCAACCGCTCGCTCACCCGCTTGACGCGGTCCCGATAGTCCATAAACAAGATCTTGTTTTGCCAGCAGTATTGCTCCATGCCGGTAGCCACAAAGACCCCACGCGCTTTGTCCTGGTATCCGTAGTTTAATCGCCGCAGCGATCCTCGGAATACCAAGCGGTCGAAGCCACTGACCACGCCCTGAATCTGCTGCTCGTACTTTTCGATAAACTGTTGCACGGCGTTCTCCTGTGTGTCGCTGGATTTTGGAAACTTCCTACGACACGGTACTACAAAGGAGAACGCCCCTAACTGTTCAGGAATTCGTTTGCGGCGTAGCCGCGCTGTGCTAC
>DASQGY010000013.1:0-10506 GCA_035632375.1 Bryobacteraceae bacterium
GCGGAAGCGAAGCATTTGGCGCTGGCTCTGGATGTGGCCGAGGAAGTTCCAGAGTGGCTGGAGGGCGATCCGGATCGATTGCGGCAGGTGCTGTTGAATCTGATGAGCAACGCGGTGAAGTTCACGGAGAGTGGGAAGGTGAGGTGTTCCGTACAAGTAGAAAGCCGGGATGCGGTCAGCGCAACTTTACGGTTCTCGGTGGCAGACACAGGCATCGGCATTCCCGCGGCGAAACAGAAGATCATCTTCGAACCCTTTCGGCAAGTGGATGCTTCGACTACGCGCAAGCACGGCGGAACGGGTCTGGGGTTGGCGATCTCGGCGCGGCTGGTGGAGTTGATGGGGGGCCGAATCTGGTTGGTCAGCGAACCGGGCGCTGGGAGCGCATTCCACTTCACGGCTCACTTCCGAATCATCCAGAAGGTGCACGCAGTGAAACCAGCGCAGAGCCCCATTTCTCCTGGTGTGGGAAAGCAGCGGCGGGTGCTGCTGGCGGAGGATAACCCGGTGAACCAGCGCGTGGCGTCCAAGCTGCTATCGAAATACGGCTTCGACGTAACGGTAGTCTCAAACGGGCGGGAAGCATTGCAAGCAGTGACTGACGCCGAAGATCAGTTCGACATTATTTTGATGGACGTGCAGATGCCTGAAATGGACGGGCTGGAAGCTGCGGCCGCCATCCGGGAAGCGGAGCGCAAGACGCTGGAGCACACGCCGATCATCGCTCTTACCGCGCACGCCATGGCTGGGGATCGGGATCGCTGTTTGGCGGCCGGCATGGATGGCTATGTTTCCAAACCCATCCAGTTCGAGGACCTGCTGGAGGCAATGCGCAAGTTGGAACCTGCCGGGGCGGAGCGGGATTAAGCATCGCGACCACGAGGGTCAAGATGCGCCGTTGAGCTACTTGGCGCCGTAGCCGGCCGGCAGAACTTTGTGCGGATCCACGCGCACCACCAGGTACACGATCTGATCCGATGTGATTTCGCTGAACCAGTGCGGCGTGTTGGGCGGAATGACAACCACATCGCCCGGCCCGACCTTGCGGCTCACGCCATCGTGCACCACACCGCCGCCGGTGCTAGGTCCATTGAGCACTTTCACCACCTGGCCATCGGGCGAGGACTCGCGCGGATTCTCGATGGTGCCGCCGGTCACTAGCGTCGCGTTGCCTTCAATGATGTGATAGACCTCGGTGATCTGGCTGTGCTCGATCCCGCCGCCGGGGCTGCGGCCCGCCGTCTTCGCGCGGTGTACCACGCCGACACCGACGTTGTACTCGCCATTGATGCTGATCACCCGAATGGCTTGATCGCTGACCGGCGCGGAGGCTGTTTTTTGCACCGTGGCTTGAACCTCGGCGGAGCTGACGTCGGTGGCCGTTCCTCGCGGCAGGTGCGGCGCGGGTGCGGTTTGCGATTTAGCTGCCGTCAGAGAAAGCAAGAGCCCCAGAAAACTCAGCGTTACTCTTCGCATCGCTTCCTCCTTCTACTTTTTGGGCCAGACGACGCCCTGGTCTTGTTTGGTAACCGGCGCCATACCTTTGTAGACGAACTTCTGGATGCGCTGGCCGCGGTAGGTCTCGGTAGTGAATATGTTACCTTTCGAATCCGTAGCAATGCTGTGCACGGCGTAGAACTCGCCCGGTTGGCGTCCGCCGTCGCCGAAGCTGGTCAGGACCTCCATGGTCTCGCGCAGGAGGATGTGGATTTTTTCGTTGGAGCCGTCGGCCAGGAAGATGTATTTCTGCTGCGGGTCCTTGGAGAAGGCAATGTCCCACGCTGAGCCGTCGCCCAGGGTGTCCTTGTAAAGGATCGTTTCTTTCACGAAAGTTCCATCTGGTTTGAAGACCTGGATACGGTCGTTGGGACGATCGCAGACATAGAGCAGACCGTCGTGGGAGAGTTCGGCGCAGTGCACCGGGTTGCGGAACTGTTGCGCGGGTGGATCGCTGGGGTTGTACCGGCCGAGTGGCGTGTCGTCGGGCTTGTGGCCATAAGCGCCCCAGTGGCGTTTGTATTTGCCTGTCTCGGCATCGAACACAATCACGCGATGATTGCCGTAGCCGTCGGCGACATACAGCTCATTGGTCTTGGGATCGACGAACATCTTGGCGGCGCCCTTGAGATTTTCGGTGTCGTTGCTACCCTTGCTCTGGCCGGGCTTGCCGATTTGCATCAGGAATTTTCCTTCCTGCGTGAATTTCAAAACCATGTTGTCGTTGTAATAGCCGCCGGCGGCGGGACGTTGGCCGGGCGTAGGCGGAGGGCTGCCCGGACGGGGCCGGCCATTGCCGCCAATCCAGACGTTGCCTTTATAGTCGACGGTGATGCCGTGGTTCGTTTCCGGCCAATCGTAACCTTCACCCGGCCCGCCCCAGTGTCCGATGAGATTGCCCGCCTCATCGAACTCCAGAACCGGCGGCGCGGCAACGCAGCATTCGGAGGCTTTGGGAGTCGCCTGCGCGTACGCTTCCATCCTCTCGATGGATTGGCGGCGATGAACCATCCAGATGTGGTCCTGAGCATCCACGGAGACGCCGATGGCGTTGCCGAGAATCCAGTGGTTGGGCAACGGCTTGGGCCACATGGGATCGACTTCGAATCGTGGTGCCTGGGTTCCGGCGGCATGGACAACGGCTCGCTTGCCGAGAATCCGGGAACTCGTTCCAAGCGCGACGACGAGCGTCAAGAAGATCGTGCCGATCAACAGATTACGCTTCATGCTTCGCATCCTCCATTCCGGTTGATTGTACACGATTTGGGAAGACATGGAATTTTGGCTACAATTTAACTCTTCGCATTATGCCGGGCAGATTCTCCACAACTCACACGCTCCAGAGCCTTGGATCGATGTCAATTGGTTCTGTGCTCCCAAGAGTACGTTCCATTCGGTATCCACCACAACCGACGGAACTTTGATCGGCCTCAGCGGATCGGCGCGTAACAGCGCGTCACCGGCACTACAGGTGTAAGCGGGTCTGTGCGCCAACCAGGCACTAGACTTGCGGCTGTCACCTCATGGGGATGAAACGCTGCGTCGGGAATCTCGATCTCCAACTTGACATAATCGACGGGCAGCCGCGTCAAATGAACTCTGGTCTCAAGAATGGCTAACGACAGTGAACTGGCCGTATAGACGACAGCGATCCCTGGACTATTCCATCGCCCTCCGTACGCATCGCCCCCGCACCATCCAACTTCGAGTACAGCGCCTTGCAAAGGCGGTACAACCGCATTTCAGCTTATGACGCCGTGCTCGATGCGGCCCAAGACATCACGAACGGCTTTCCCGCCAGCTTCTGTTTGAATCACGCGAATTGGCGGTTGGTTGCCGAGCGCAGGGTTCTTCTCTCGCATCCATTCGATCGCTCGATCGCTAGACCCGAAGACCTCCAGGGCCCTAATCAACGTCTCTGACTCGATCTGATGTCCGGCTGGGCTGAGGATCGTCCTATCTATCGTCATCGAACGCAGTCTTTTCCTAATGCGTAGGGATTGATAGGCCAGCCAGCCTCCAGCGATCGAAAGAAAAGTGTCCACAACTACAACGATGAGCATCGCACGATGTACTTGGCTTTCCCATCCGAAAGTAACGATGGCGCCTATGATCGCCGAGATTGCGCAGACTACTACAACCGCCGTCAAGTAGCGTTCCAGGTGTATGCCGGTCTTGACGTCATTCTCAACAAACATATCCTGATCTATGACATCTCTCCGTTGGAATACGCGCAGGAATCCTTGACTCGCTTGCTGGGCTCCTCTTTCCTTTGGCACTCAAGCCCATTATATGCCCGCCACTCGTCATGAGGCGGGGACGTGGAATATTCGTTACAATCTAACTCTTCGCGTTATGCCGGGCAGAATCTTTACGGCTCGCACAAACACCGTCTTGCTGGCGGCGATGCTTTGCGCGCTGCCGTGGGGCGCGGCCGGTCATGACATTCCGAACGACGTAACCGTACAGATGTTCATCAAGCCCGCGGGCGAACACTTGCATCTGCTGGTGCGCGTGCCGCTGAAGGCGATTCGCGATGTCAATTTTCCGGAGCGTGGGCCGGGTTACTTGGATTTGTCGCGCGTGGATGCCTTGCTGCCCGACGCCGCGGTAATGTGGATCTCCGACTTCATCGAGGTGTACGAGGGCGACGCACGCCTGGCGAGGTCGAGGGTGGTGGAGACGCGGATCGCGCTTGAATCCGATCGCTCGTTCTCATCCTACGAACAAGCATTGGCGCATTTCACCGGGCCGAAGCTTCCGACGGACACGAACGTGGTTTGGAACCAGACCATGTTCGACGTGCTGTTCGAATACAGGATTAGTTCGGATCAATCGCGGTTTTCGATTCACCCGGGCCTCGCGCGACTGGGCCTGCGAGTTGTCACGGTGCTGCGCTTCCTGCCGCCCGGCGGGGCAGTGCGCGCCTTCGAGTTCCTCGGCGATCCGGGCCTAGTGCGGTTGGATCCGCGCTGGCATCAGGCGGCGCTGCGCTTCGTGCAGTTGGGTTTTCTTCACATTCTGGAAGGAACCGACCATCTGCTGTTCCTCTTTTGCCTGGTGATTCCGTTCCGGCGGCTTCGTTCTTTGATTCCGATCGTCACATCGTTCACCGTGGCGCATTCCATCACACTGATCGCGTCGGCATACAACATTGGCCCGGACGCGCTTTGGTTTCCGCCGCTGATTGAGACGTTGATCGCCATGTCCATCGTCTACATGGCGCTCGAAAATATCGTCGGCAAAAGCACCGTGCAACTGCGCTGGATCATCACCTTCGGATTCGGCTTGGTGCACGGCTTCGGCTTTTCGTTCGCGCTGCGGCAGACGCTGCAATTCGCCGGATCGCACCTGCTCACTTCCCTGCTCGCGTTCAACGTGGGAGTGGAGCTGGGGCAGCTTCTGGTGTTGGTACTGCTGATTCCGGCGCTGGAAGCGCTGTTCCGGTTCGTTGTCCGCGAGCGGATGGGCACCATCATCCTGTCGGCCCTGGTGGCTCACACCGCCTGGCATTGGATGCTGGAGCGGGGCGAGCGGCTGAGCCAGTTCCACTTTCAATGGCCATCGCTAACCGCTGCGCTGCTGGCGACCGTCCTGTGGTGGATGATGCTGATTGTGATCGCCTTAGCCTTGGTGTGGCTGGTATCCGTGACACTACGGCGCCGTAGCAAGGGAAAGGCCGCCGGCGCCGATTTGCCGGGCTTTTTTGGCCATTGACAACCTGCACCTCCCGATATATACTTTATCAACGTTTTGGACACCTACCGTCTGGTCGGTAGAATCCGAATCTGAGTTTGTTCTTTCGGAAGCAACGGGGGTTCTTTCGGGGAGTAATAACATCGGGCTTCACCAATCGTGCGGTGGCGGCACGTAATCATACTTGGTTTGCGGACTCTTTAGATAGCTCAGTATTTCACTGAAATCTCTTCTGGGAGAAACGGATGACCAAAGCCAGGTTCGCTCTGTACACCTTCGGCCTCGCGGCCCTTGCGCTGCTTCCGCCGTTAGCCTCAGCTTCGAGCTCGATTACTGGTGTGGTTCGAGACAGCAGCGGCGCTGTTATGCCCAATGTGACCGTCGAAGCCGCCAGCCCCGCGCTGATCGAGAAATCGCACACCGTGGTCACCGACGGACAAGGCCGCTACTCGCTCATCGATCTTCGGCCCGGCACTTACACCGTCACTTTCTCCATGCCCGGGTTCAAAACCCAACGCCGCGACGGCGTCGACGTGCCTGCCGACGTATCCGTGCCGCTCTACGTGGAGATGAGTATTGGCGCGCTTGGTGAAACAGTCGAAGTACAGGACGTGGCGCCGGTAGTGGACGTCCAGAGCACCGCGCACACCATCATCCAGGACCGCGAGTTCATGGACTACGTTCCCAGCTCCCGCACCTTTCAGCAACTGGCCGGCCTGACCCCCGGCATCCGGCTGACCACACCCGATGTGGGCGGTTCTCAACAGATGGAACAGACCTACGTCCAGGGACATGGCTCTGCCGCCGTGGCTACCACCGTCATGCTGGACGGCATGTATGCCAATTCCAATTATCTGGACGGATTGATCCAGAACTATATCGACGATGCCCTAATCCAGCAGACTACATACGGAACCAGCGGCGCTTCGGCGGAAGTCGCCTCCGGCGGCCCGCTCATCAACATGGTTCCCAAGGATGGCGGCAATCAGTTTCACGGGCAGGTTTTCCTGGGTAACACCGGCCAGGGCGGCTGGTGGCAGGCCTCGAATGTGACTCCGCAACTGACTTCCCGCGGCCTTCTGGGCGCGCAGATCATCGAGCATATCCGCAACTTCGATGGAGCGGTCGGCGGCCCGATTTTAAAGGACCGGCTCTGGTTCCTTGGGTCCAGCCGATACAACACCACATTCGATTCACCGCCCGGCGTGTTTTACCCGAAGCCTGATGGCACGCCCGACCTGTCACGTCCCGGCGTCGAAGAGCAATGGATCGCCAGCGGAACACTGCGCCTGTCGTGGCAGATCAATTCCAAGATGAAGTTCTCCGGTACCTACGAGCGGAACATCAAGCACAAGGGGCACGAGCTGACTGGCGTGGCCTTCAAGCCGTTGGATCCCTCGGTTGCGGCGCAGCGGCGCGGTGGAACCCTGTACTACGTGGCGCAAGGCAAATGGACCTACGTTATGACGCCCAGGTTGCTGCTGGACGCCGGCTTCACCACCAACATCATCCACTATTCCGTGGTTTACCAGCCGGGCCAGGAGAAGACTCCATTCACGCCGGAGTGGTACGCCGGCGCGTCGCACACCGACAGTGTGCTGGTCACCCGTACCAACGCGCCCGGCGTCCAGAGTTTCTTCCTTCCGGACCGTAGGGGCGTTTCCGCATCGGTATCGTATATCACCGGGTCGCACACCATCCGCGCGGGCATCCAGGACGGTTGGGGCAAGAACGACCGGGTGTCGTCCGTCAACGCCGATCTGGTTCAGCAATACCAGAATGGACTGCCTGTATCGGTGCAGGTTCAAAACACACCGATCGCCTCGAGAGTACGCGTCGATGCGGATCTGGGGCTTTGGGCTGAAGACCGATGGATCATTAAGAGATTGGCGATCACCGCCGGCTTGCGTTGGGAATATCAAAAGGCATCCATTCAGCCAACCGATGTTGCCGCCGGCCGATTCGTACCCGCGCGCTCCTTCCCACTCATTGACTGCGGTAAGGTCCCCGGCCTCGGGTGCTGGAAAACCTGGGCGCCCCGCGTCGGCATCGCCTACGATGTTTTTGGCAACGGAAAAACCGCGGTGAGGGCCAGCTTCGGCAAGTTCAACACGCCACAGGACACCGGATATCTGGATAATTTCAACCTGATGGCGTTATCCACCGACACGCGCGTCTGGCACGATTGTCCCTATCCTCAGTTGACGTGCCCGGCCGGAGGCACGAACGGCGACGGCATTGCCCAGGACAGCGAAATCGGTCCGAGCCAAAACGTGAATTTCGGAAAAATTACCAACCGGACGCTCGATCCGCACTTCAAGCGCGAATACAATCTGCAATACAAGTTGGGCGTACAGCACGCCATCCGGCAAGGATGGTCGGTTGGGGTCGACTGGTTCCGCGCAACAAATTACGACGCGCAGATCACCGTCGACCGCGCCATCAATCCGCTTACCGACTGGACGCCATTCAACATAGTGAATCCTCTCACCGGCGAGCAGATCACTGCGTACAACCTGAATCCCGACGCGGCCAAGCGGCAGCACGACTATTTTCAAACCAATGCCGATCAGGATCTGCGCCATACAACCTATATGGGCTTCGAGTTCAACACCAGCATGCGTCTGCCGCGCGGGGCGTTTCTCTATGGCGGGTGGACCATCGACCGCACTGTAGCCACCGATTGCTACGGCCTGGGCACGGGCATCGGCACCACGTTGGGCGCCCTGATCAATGCCACCAACGACCCGAACCAGTTCCGGTTCTGCGATCAGGGTGGCTCTCTGTATCAAACTCTCGGCAAGAGCGCTTCCATCCCTTACCGGCATGAATTCAAGGCCGCCGGCAACTTCCCGTTGTGGTGGGGGTTCCAGATCAGCACAGCATTGCAGGTTGCTCCCGAGCCCTTGAAGACCGTCAGTTGGGGCATCACCAATACGACGAAGTATCCGTTCGATTGCAGCGTGCCGGGCTGTACTCCGGGGGCGCTGATCATGCCCACCGGCGTGAAGCTCACCAACGCATCGGAGACGATCCCCCTAGTCGCGCCGGGAACCAGGTTCCAGGATCGCGTGGTGCAGCTCGATCTTGGGGTCCGGCGCGTTTTCCATATCAAGGAACGCATGACCATATCTCCGCAACTCGATGTCTTCAACGTGAACAACTCGAATGCCGTGTTGATTGAAACGCAATCGCTGGGTACATCGGGAGCAAATACCTTCACCGGCTTGGCCAGCACGTTCCGCGACGGGGGGCCGGGGGGCACGCCTCAGACTTTGTTGACCCCGCGGTTGCTTCGGCTGTCGGTGCAGATTAAGTTCTGACACTGCGTAACTGATCAAAGTACCGCGGACTGCACGCAATGTTCAGCGAGTCCGCCGGAGAACCTCACGTTCGACTTCGTGAACAATTACCGGCGCGAGTCGTTCTCGACCTTCTGGGAGTCGGACGGACAAAACTATCAGATCAGGTGGTTTCCCTTCAGGATCGCTACACCGTGGATGGAGCCGCTGTTTTTCCTAAGAGACGAGTGTGTTCCCAAGCCTTCTGTATGAGCAGGAGTGACGTATTCGGCCATAGCATCGTTTTTGTAGGTCAATTTATCCGACGGATCAGAAGGCTGAGCTCACAGAACAACAATGATAGGAAAGCAGCTACGTGCTGAGGCCCGCTCCACAATTGAAAGTCTACTACTGTTAGTAGGCTACCGGTAGATGCGATCCACGGCGGCACCAGGACGTGTGGGCCGAACTTTGTATGCAATCGCACGCCTAGTGCGTGCGTGGGCTGGCGGTGACTTGAAGACGGCAGGAAATTGTAATCATTGATGCGAGACTAGCTCACACCTGATCCCGACTCCAGTTCGCGAGATAAGACTCCGAAGCCAGCGCCTCCAGTTGCGCCGCCTGGTCATGACGCCACTCGGTGAATTTGCGCTCTTTCAGTTCTTCCAATAGGCGGAAGCGTTGCTTGGCGGCGCGAAAATTCGTTCTCTGCACTGCAAGCTCTTGTTCGCACTTCATTTGCAGCCCGATCAGCCGTTCGGCCTGCCGCTTGAGAAGCAGGTTGTGCGCCGTGGCGGCTCTCAGATCTTCACCGCGCAGGTCCGGCATGGTGCTGAGCGAGACCAGCAATTTCGATTTGTCGGCGCTCAATTGGGCCCGCAGGCCTTGCAGGCGGAGTTGCTCGCGAACCAGATGCTCCAGCTTGGCTTGCTCGGCGACCAGTTCCATGCCGCGCCAGCGAAGCACCTTCTCCAGTGAAAATTGGAAGCGAGCCACTTAGATCTCTCCAGCACTCCGTCCACTAGCCTAAGGCGGCGGCCAGCTTTTCCAGACGTTCCAGCGTCTCCGGCAGGCTGCAGAATTGGCGGGAATCCTGTTTCAGAAAGTTCATGATTTCCGTCCGGCAGCGGATGAAGGCGTCCAGCTTGGGATTTGTTCCGGAAGCGTATGCGCCCAATTGGATCAGGTCCTGGGAATCGTGATAGAGCGCCAGAGCCTCGCGCAGTTTTTGGATTTGCGCCACCTGATCGGCGGGAGCGATTTTGGAGGTGAGACGGCTGATGGAGTGGCGAATATCGATGGCCGGGTAGTGGCCTGCCGCGCCCAACTCGCGCGACAGGATCAGATGACCATCGAGAATTCCGCGCACAGCGTCGCAAATCGGCTCGTTGAAATCGTCTCCTTCCACCAGGACGGTGAAAAAGCCGGTGATGGATCCCTTCTTAAAGTGACCCGACCTCTCAAAGATCTTCGGGAGCATGGCGAACACCGAGGGAGTGTAGCCCTTCTGGCTGGGCGGCTCTCCGGCCGCAAGTCCGATCTCGCGCTGGGCCATCGCCAGGCGAGTCACCGAATCCACCACCAGCAGGACATTCTTGCCTTGATCGCGGAAGTACTCCGCTACCGCCAAGGCAACGAAACAGGCGCGGATGCGCAAAGGAGCGGGGCGATCGGAAGTGGCCACTACCACTACGGAACGGCGGCGCCCTTCGGGGCCGAGCTCGTTTTCGAGAAACGCCCGCACTTCGCGGTTGCGTTCGCCCACCAATGCGATCACGCTGACATCGGCGTCATTGTGCCTGGACATGGTGCCGAGCAAGGTGCTCTTGCCCACGCCGCTGCCGCCAAAGATTCCGACGCGCTGCCCTTTCCCGCAAGGAAGCATACCATCGATGGCTCGCACGCCGGTCACTAACGGCTCGACGATATGCTCGCGGTCCAGCGGACACGGGGCTGGCGCATACAAAGGATAAGCGGCGGCGGCTTGAATGGGCGGACCTTCGTCGATGGGGCGGCCGAATCCGTCGAG
>DASQGY010000014.1:0-2744 GCA_035632375.1 Bryobacteraceae bacterium
TGACAATCCACTCTCGACCACGCGACGTAAGGCGGGCATTCTTATGGACGTTCATCCGGCTCTCCTCGGAAGATTGCTAAAGCTTCGACAACTTCAGCTTCCCCGACCTGGGCCGGATGGACAACCTATTGAAAGCTCACATCTAGCCGATCGATCCCAAATAGCCGGTCAGCCGGCCCACAACAACAATGCTGCACCACACCAGAAGGGCGCCGACGACAAAATTCATCCCGCGCGACGACACGGCCCCCTTTGCTTCCCACGAGGTGGCCTCTTGCTTGATCGTCCGGGAGAAGTACAGCGTCAGAATGCTCCCAATAATGACCAGTGCGACTTTGATCATGAACGCGCCATCCGCGACATATTGTGCGGGCTTTGCCATCCATAGCGTGAAGCCGCTCAGGATTTGCAAGACGAGCGCAACCCAGATCACGGGAAACAGCCGATTGAGCGAGGTATAGGGAATCAGCGTGAACCATCCGAGCAGCCTGAGGCAAATGATGAGGATGAAGCCGACCACGAGCGCCGTCCCAAGCGCATGGGCGGTCAGGGCGAGCGGCCAGCCCCACACCTCGGTTCGGACCGAAGAAGAAAACTGCGTATTTCCCAGCCAGTCAAACAAAGCTCAATCCTCCCTTGGCTGCGCCACGCCCTGCGATCAAAGATAGGGCAACAATCGGCCGCAGACGATCACCCCTGCCCACGCCAGCACCACGACGGCGGCAATCCATTTGGCGGTTACCGGCGCATTATCTCCCGCCTTGACGCTCCAAATCCGGCTGGACAGGGAGAAATACAGAACGGCCATTGCGCCGACCGTGATGAGCACGATCTTCGGTGCGAAAGTGGTGTCGCTCACGACGTAACGGTAGCTGTCGGAAAGCATCATGAGCATTCCGCTCACGACGTTCATGAGCACTCCCAGAAATCCCAGCACTAGCAGCTGGTGCATGGCGGCAAAGGAGGCGGATTTCCAGAAGCCCAGCACGCGCAGAGCGACAGCGGACACCGCCCCGAAGATCAGGCAGTAGCCAAAGAAATGCACGATTTGCCAGGGTACGAACCAGATCATGTCTTTCATGAGCGTTTCGAGAGCGCTGGATACCCCCGCGTTTGGATCGGTGGCCAGGATATCAGTCGCCGTGCGGATCTCGGGGTGATTGATCAGCCCGCCGCGGTGTCCCGTTTCGGTCATGATGCCCAAGGTGAGAATCGCAAACACCAGGATCACATTGAGCGAAGCCTTGGAAAAGGCTCCACGATACCGATACCGCCAGAGCACAATCCATGACGTGCCGCCGGTGAATGCCAGACCAAACAGCGTCCACAACGCCATGTCGCGATGGGAATTGATCACGGCCTTGGAAATCTCGGGAATCGTCGGCTGGGTCAAAGCCCACATCGCGGCGGTGCCCGCGACATAGGTCGGGACGCCGACGATGCTGCAGATGACAAAAAGGGTAAGGCTGGCCCGCTTCATGACCTCGTCATTGGCGACCAGGGCGGTGACGAAGAAAGCGAGCGCGAACACCCACCCGGCCGTCGGGATGTGGTTCAGGATGATATGGGCGTGCGACCAGACCTGCGGCGTCGAGATGTCGGGAATGGTGACGAGCAATTCCAATTCGTGGTGATTGATCTCAAAGCCAAGCTCGCCCGCGACAAATGTCAGGGCCAGAGCGACAAGCGCCAGACCCAACACCAAATGGAAGGGATCCTTGGACTCCCGCCGCGCCTGCCGCGCCCGCCAGAACTCGAATCCGGCGGCGAATCCGGCGATCAGGAGGATGACGAGCGCAACCATCCCCCAGATGTAGTGCGTGTTGATCGCGTCCTTCGAAAAGCGGGCATTTCCAGATAGGTCGGCCGCCGCACCGATGCCGCTGACATAGATCGGGATGGACAACAGGCCCAGTCCGGCCAACAGAACGAGGCAGGTTCGCCGGACGAAATCATTGCCGGTGCGGAATCCGGCGATGTACACGCCGAGCACAAACACAAACCCAACGGACGGGAACACGCTGACGAGGATGTGCAAATGCGCCCAAGACTGAGGAATGACATGCATCGAAAAGCCCCCCTATACCGACTTGGCTCTCACGGGTTTTTAGGCTTGCTTCCCGCAAAATCCTCTTCGGCCCTCACCCGCTACTCCGGTGGGGCCGCGCAACCCTCCGCCGGCCATGTTTCACGGTCTTTGATACGAGGTATCCCCCCGGATACTCTCTGTCCCCGGCCGTTGGGCAGCCGGGCAAAGTATCAACTTGGCAAACGGCGAAGACAATAGCTTTGATTCGATGCCGTGGCCGTGCGCCTTGAAATTCGGGTACCGCGCCTCAGTTGGGTCGAATAAGGACCCTGACGAACCACAACAGAATTCCGGCGGCTCCGACGAACAGGGCTAATGGCAGGAATGGTACAAAGGGCTCCAAAAACATTCGATAAGCGTAATCCATGACAGTCCTCAATTTTCTGATGCGCAATTCGGCAGGAGCGACTTAAAGCTTGCCTTCGACGGTCGCCAACGGCCCTTCGCCGTAGACCGCTTTGCCGCCGACCAGCGTCAGTAGCGCGTGCAACTCGCCGACTTTGGCGACCGGTACCGTCAAATAGTCGTCGGAAAGAACGGCAAGATCGGCATATTTTCCCGGCTCCAGCGAACCGCGTTTGTCCTCATCGAAGGTGAACCAGGCCGCGTTGAGCGAGTACATGCGCAGCGCCTCCTCGCGGGAAGGCGTTTCTTC
>DASQGY010000015.1:0-4966 GCA_035632375.1 Bryobacteraceae bacterium
CTAATGTTGGTCACTGAAATATCAGATGCGACAAAAGCAATCCACCGAGCGTCGGCACGAGTGCCGACGCGGCACGCATGAGTGCGTGCGCTACAATCTCGACGAAGCAGAATCAATAGCTTGCGCGGGCGCGCGGAAAACCTACGGGACGGCTTCGAGTTGGTCTAAGAGCACGACGATGCGACCTGCCGCTTCCGGTCTGCCTCCAAAGCGCAGTTCGTTGTAAGCGGCCGTCAGATCCTCCACCAGCGTCGCGATCTGGGGTTCCTGCAGCACCTGTGCGAACTCGAACGGCGTCAGCCATGCCGGTTTTTCGATTCCACGCTTATGCAGAACGCTGAGCATGCGCTGGTACAACAGCGTGGCATCGGACGCTTCCGCCTCGCCGCGCTGCACGCGCAACACACGCTGGCGCGCATTCCACCAACGCCAACCGTCGGGGCCGAATTGCCGCAGCAGCAGTCCCAACGCAACCGCGCCCAGGAGAATAAATCCAAAGCGTTTGCCGAGTTCCAGCACCGCCGCCCATGCTCTGGCCAAGAGCGGCCCAACGCCATCGAAGGAACGGAGCCCGACGTGGCGGCTGGATTCGCCCATGCGCGTGGCGAGCTGCAATTGCCGGTCGAGATTGTAGTTGAGAACCCAGTCCTGCCAGAAGACTTCGGCGGCATCGGCATAGAAGCCCAGGCGCGTCCACAGGGAGAGCCGCTGCGGATTCAGATCGGGCGGCGTGGGGTCAAAGGTGGTCCATCCGCGCTGTGGCAGCCAGGCTTCCACCCAGGCGTGGGCGTCGGAGGTGCGGATCAATTGCGATCCGCTGATGGGATTGTAGACGCCGCTCTGAAAGCCGGTGGCCATCCGCGTTGGAATCCCAATCACGCGCAACATCACGGCCATGGCCGAAGCGAAGTACTCGCAATGTCCCTTCTTGCGATGGAACAGGAAGAACGCAAGCGGGTCGGCTGGCTCCGCCGGCGGAAGCTCCAGCGTGTATCCGTAGTGCGTGCGGAGATAATTCTCGACCAAGCGCGCTTGCATGGCGGGTGACGATTCCGTGCCGACGATTCGTTGCGTCAATTCGCCGATTCGCGGATCGAGGCGGGGAAGCTGGAGATAGTGGCGGCGCCACTCGCGGGGCAGCGGGTCGGCCCACTCGATGGGTGGAGCATCGGGGCGAGTGGGTGGATCCAGGCGGCTGTAGACCTGGTACCAGATTCCCTGCGAATCGCCGAAGCGAATGTGATAGTTTTCGCCCCAGTTTCGAATTACCGGCGAATCGATGCGCAGGTATTGCGGCGCGCCGGCGAAGAACAGCGCATCGGAACCGATCTCATTGAGATGCACCGAATAGGAAATGTGCCGGGTCTCGGCGCGAAGCTGTGGATCGCCCGCCAGCACCAGCAATCCGCCCGGGCCGGGGCGCATGATTTCCGGATCGGTGAACGGCGGACTGGACCAGGTTCGGCCGTTAAACTCCGACAAAGCCGCGCCGCGCCACTTCAAGGAGAGCGGACGGTCTTCCTGGCGGTCCATCTTGATGTGCATCACTGGCGTGTTTTCGCGCTTGATTTCGCCGATCTCGCCGAGGGTCACGTGACCGGAGAACCCGGCCAGGTGGTAGCGATGCGAGATGAAATGCTGGAAGGCGGCGCGGGCCGTACGTGGGAGGAAGAAAAAGAGTCCGGCGGTGAGAATCAGGATGCCGGTGGAGGCGACCAGCGCGACGGCGGTCAGGCGCAGAAACAGGCCGCGGCCGGAAACTCGGGCGATGCTCAGGCTTTTCTGCCGGGACTGGCGGATTTCGCCGCTGGCGAATGTGGCGACGCCCAGGACCAGGAACAGCAGCAGGAATCCGAAGAAGTTGAAGCTGGAGGAAAGCACGCAGGCGGCCAGCAACTCCAGGAACGCGATCACTTTCAGAAAAAAGTAATCGCGATTGGTTTTCGCGGTTAGGATCTTTACGACGGCGACGAAGAACACCAGGTGAACGGCGGCGGGAATGAAGGCCTGGGAGATGAAGAAATAGTCGATGGGGTAGAAGCCGACGTAGGCTAGCGTGACAGCCGTGATCACGCCTGCCGGTAGATCCACGCGCAACAATCCGGCGGCGATGAAGGCGCGCGCCAGCAGGGCGGCGGCGGTGATCAGCACGGTAGGTGCGTCCAGGTAGCCGGAACCGGCCACGGCGAGATAGCCGCTTGCCAGCAGGCCCAGAAGCGAGAATTCGAAGAATCGATCCGCGGGCGATACCTGCCCGGCGGAAGCGGCGTGCATAATTCCATTCTACGTCCGAGCAGGAGTTCACAGGCTAAAGCCTGTGCTACCAACTTGCTGACAAGTTACGGTGAAAGGTAGCACCGAGTTTAGTCTGTGACTTGATTGCTATGATGAAACCTTAGGGAGGGGCTTTGATCTCGGTTGCATCTGGGGAAGTTCGTGTGTCCGATCCGGCCAAGCGGCGGCAGGCGGTGTTTATCGTTTTGGCCTGCACGTTGATGGTGGGTGCGGCGCAGGTTTTGATCAAGCTTGGGGCGAATCGTCTGGGCCAAGCGGGGCTGATGCAAACGCTGATCGGCATCCTCACCATCCCGCAGCTTTTCGCCGGCTATTTTCTCTACGGCATTTTCGCGGTGTTGCTGATTTATGCCTTACGCCATGGCGAGCTTTCGATCTTGTATCCGCTGATCGCGCTTGGCTATGTGTGGGTATCCATCCTATCGGTACTGGTATTTCACGAGACGATGAACGGTTTGAAAATCGCGGGCGTGGCCATCATCATCGCCGGGGTTGCCGTCCTAGGTTGGGGAAGCCGAAATTGACGACGCCCGCTTCTTCCATCGCTCTGGTGCTGAGCGGATCGGTGATCGGATCCGTCGGCGCGGCGCTGCTCAAATCTGGCGCGCAGTTTTTGGGGCGCGGCTTGTCCGGCTTGCTGCTCAACTGGCGATTGGCTCTTGGCATCGTGACCTACCTGGTGTCGTCGGTCTTTTTCGTCAAGGGGATTTCGAAGGGCGAGCTATCCATTCTTTTTCCGATGGTGTCGCTTTCCTACATAGGCGCGATGATCTGGTCGCGGCTGTTCTTTCATGAGCAGCTCACCAAGCCGAAATTGGCTGGCGTGGCGCTCATCCTGATCGGCATCGTGTTCCTGGGGTTGAGCAACGGGTAAGCGGATTTGACCGCGATCTCCATCCAGGGACTCTCCAAACGCTATGGCCGCTTTACCGCGGTCCGCGATCTTCGGCTCGAGGTTGCGGAGGGAGAGGTTTTCGGATTCCTGGGACTGAACGGGGCAGGGAAAACGACCACCATCCGGGTGCTGCTGGACCTGCTCCGGCCGTCGAGTGGCAAGGCATTCATTTTCGGTCACGACTGCCAGGCGGATGGTATCGTAGCGCGGTCGCAAGTCGGTTACTTGCCGGGCGAGATGGGCATTTACTCGCATCTGACCGGCATCGAAGTGCTGGACTTCCTGGGAGGCATTCATCGCCGCGCGACGGACCGGCAGCGCCGGCGCCAGCTTCAGGAACGGTTGGAACTGCCGGACAGCGATCTGCGCCGCAAGCTGCGCGAGTTCAGCACGGGGATGAAGCGCAAGCTGGGACTCATTCAGGCTTTCCAGCACGATCCGCCGCTATTGATTCTGGACGAGCCAACAGAAGGCCTGGATCCGCTGATGCAGGAATCCTTTTATCAGTTGTTGACGGACACGCAGCGGCGCGGGCGAACCGTGTTCATGTCGTCGCACGTGCTGTCGGAAGTGGAACGGGTGTGCCAGCGCATCGCGGTGTTGCGCAAGGGCGAGTTGGTGCTGCTGTCGACGGTTGGTGAGACGCGGCGGCTGGCGCCCCGGCCAGTGCGTGTGGTGTTCGCCGAAGACGCCGTTGCCGCCTCCGACTTTCCTCGGGGGGTGGAGGTGCTGGAGATCAAGCCGCGCGCGTGGAACCTTCGCGTGGATGGCGCGCTTGGACCGCTGTTGAAATTGCTGGCGGGGCTCCCGGTGCTGGACATCGAAGTGGAAGAGGCGCGGCTTGAAGACGTGTTGATCCAGTACTACCGGGAAGGGGCCAGATGAGGATCCCGCTGCTGTTACTGGCTCAATCGCTCAAGGGTGTCCGCACTATCATCACGGTTACTGGTTTGTTGCTTACGGTTTTTCAAGTGATTCTCATTCTGATTGCGAATTCCATTCAAAGCTCGAACACATTCGAGCAGATGGGCGCGATGATTCCGGCATTCGCGCGCGACATGCTGGGTCCGGCGATGACCAGTTTCACGTCGTTCAAGGGATTCGTTTGTCTGGGCTATTTTCACCTGGTGGTGATGAGTGCGCTGATTGCTCTTTCTATTGCGATGGCCACCATACCAACGTCTGAGATCGAAACCGGCTTCATCGATTTGATTCTGGCGCGTCCACTCGCGAGGCATTGGGTCATCACCCGCTCCATTTTAGTGGTGGTGCTGTCGTCGGCGGCGATTCTCCTGCTGATGATGGCTGGGACGTGGGTGGGGCTCGAGACCTTAGCTGCGCGCGATGCGGAGTGGCCGACGCGGCAACTGATTCTCTCGCTGGCGGCGAATCTCGGGCTGCTGATGCTGTGCTGGAGCGGAATCGCCATGGCGATCGGAGCGGCGTCGCGACGGCGTGGTGTAGCGGGCGCTATCGCGGGACTGCTGGCGCTGACGATGTTTCTGTTGGACTACGTGGCAAGGGCGTGGAAACCGGCTGAATCGGCTGGGTGGCTGTCGCCGTTCCGATACTTCACACCGTTCGATCTATTGATGGGGACTCCGTTATCGGTGAAGAATTTGCTGGTGTTGGCGGGGATCGCCGCGACGGGTTTCGTGCTGGCGTACATTTTCTTTTCGCGCCGGGACATTTCGCATTAAACCGAGGAGAAGCAGACTGTAGCGCACGCACTCGTGCGTGCCGTATTCACACTCCTGTGAATACAAGCTGAAATCG
>DASQGY010000016.1:0-7940 GCA_035632375.1 Bryobacteraceae bacterium
ACGTAAGCGCCTTCGATCTGGCAGAAAGAATCGCCGAACTGGAGCTTGGCCATATCGCGGCGGCCGGGTAACTGCGCCCAGCCGGATTCGGTCGACAGGATCTTCGCTTTCACTGTTGCTCCGCAGCGCGGGCAACTCAGTTGGCCGGCATCAAACGTCGCAGCGCACCACTCGCATGTGGCCTGCTTCCCGCTGGGGTGGGCCGGAGCGGCAGGCGAAGCGGGCGCAGGCGGAGGCGCTGGAGATGGAACTTGCGGATGCGAAGGCGGCGGATCAGCGGCGGACTTGATCCGCGTGCCGCAAGCGCCGCAAAACGCCGCTGTGTCCTCGACTGTCGCTCCACAATGCGTGCAAAACATCATCTACTCCGTGTGGTGATGCACGTACATGGATTGAATGCCGACGCGCCCAGGACCTGTCATCCGCGCCAGGCTCATGTTTGTGCCGCCGAAGAATCCGCTGCCCAGCCGTTGAAACTCCACTTGCATCGTTACCGAGGAATCCTTGTACAGGAACGCGCCGGGCTCCACCATGATGCTCTCGCCGGATTTCAAAGTTCGCTCGAAGACGTTGCCATAGCCGTGCAGAATCAGCAAGCCGGGCGTGTTGGTGGTGACGAAGCGGTCCATGAACATGCCCTGGCCGCCGAAGAGGATATTCGTCAATCCTTTGATGCGCACGAAGGAGTAATTGATCTGATGCGAAGCGAGCAGGAACGCATGCTCGCGGACATCGAGCTCCATGCCCGGATGTAGTGGCAGTACAACCAGCTCTCCTGTGGCGTCGCGCGAAAAAGCAATGCGTCCCGGACCGGTAGCGACGCTGATGATGAAGGGCATTCCGGCGAACGCGCGCTTCAGGCCTCCGGGCAGTTGCAGGACGGTGAGCGGAACGTTATCGTCTTTCCACAGCATGATGTGGTGTTCGAAAAAGATGGAATCGCCGGCCCCCAGATTGATTTCCGCCACCGGAACAATTTCGCCCTCCACCTGGCAGGTGCTGGAGCTGAACTGGAACTCGGTCATGTCCTTGATGCGCGGGGCTTCGCGCCAGCCCGATTCGCTCACCAGGTTGCGGATGTCCAAAGGAGCGCCACAGGCCCGGCAGGTCAGGGCCGACTTGTCGTTCATGCTCTGGCACCACTGGCACTGAATACGTTCGATGGGATCGGCCGCGGCGGACATGGTGATGCCATGATAACGCGGAGGCGGAAGCCGGGTCCCGGCCGTTCGCCAGGATAGGCGAGTTACTGCATAATGGAGGATATTGCCAGCGATTAGTCCAGAGCGGCGGGCTGCGCCTAAGCAGGTTACGGTGTGCCTGCTGGTTTGCTGCGCATTTACGCTGCTAACTGCTTCGACCGCCTACGGCGACGAGTGGACGATGTATCTGCGCGACCTTGGCCACACCAGCTTCAACGCGAACGAATTCCAGGTGGACAAGACGAACGTGATGAGCTTTCTTCCTTCCTGGAGTTATACACATACGGGCTGGCCCATCGCATCGGCGGTAAGTCTCAAGGACGGCATTCTGTTCTTCGGTGATTGGAACGGCTATTTCCACGCCATCAGCGCGAACGATGGCACTGAGTTCTGGTCGCAATATGTCGGTTTGTCGGCACCGGGCCAAGACCCGGGTTGCACGCCCGCCTTGGGCGTTTCATCGCAGGCCGCAGTGGCCGGCGACGTGGTGTATGTAGGTGGAGGCGATTCTGCGGTTTACGCGCTCGACAAGAGCAGCGGCAATGTTCTGTGGCGGACCTCGCTCGCTGATCCGGCATCGGGATCTTATCTATGGTCGTCCATCACCTACTCGCATAACTCGATTTACGTCGGAATTGCGTCCTTGGGCGATTGCCCGTTAGTGCGCGGGGCTATCGTTCGCATCGGCCTGGATACGCCGGATCAGCCGCTGATTCGCTACCTGGCGCCGGAAGACCAGGTCGGCGGAGGCGTCTGGTCCACACCGGCGATCGATGAAAGCACCAATACGCTTTTCATCACCACAGGTACAGGGGATCAGGATCCCAGCAGCGGACTTTTTGGCGGCACCATGCTGTCCTTAGACGCGACGACGCTGGAGGTCTTGAACTACTATTTTCTGCCGACGAACTCCACGCTCGGCGACATTGAGTGGGGATCGTCGCCGACGCTGTTCGTGGCATCCGACGGGACTCCTATGATCGCCGCTACGGGCAAAGACGGGAATCTCTACGGGCTTTCGCGGGACACTCTTTCGCTCAAGTGGGTGACTGCAGTGGCTCAATCCTGCCTCTGTCCGGAATGCGGCTGCGGCTCGCTGTCGACGCCATCGTTTGACGGTAATCTTCTGTATGTGGGCGCCGGAGCCGCCCCGGACGGCAACTACAACGGCTCGTTGTATGCCGTTATCCCCGATACCGGGGAAATCGTCTGGAAGCGGGAGCTGGATGGCACAGTCATCGCGCCAACCACGGTGGCCAACGGTCTGCTTTATGCCGCTAGCACCACCGGCGTGGCCGCGTTCGACAGCCAGACCGGGGAGATGGTTTGGGAAGACGGCGCGGCGGCGATCTCCTATGCCCAGCCGGTGATTTCGGACGGAACCCTATACACCACCTACCTCCCCGGGCAGGTGATGGCTTGGCGGCTGCCGCCGGCGATGCGCAACAGGCCTGAAAAAACGAAGCCAATCACCCCCGCTGAGGCCTCCGCTTTCAACGACTTACACCACGTCCTCTTTTAACGCCCTGTAGCTTGTAATAATCAGTTAAAACCCCTGTCTTTAGGTATGAACGAACAGGAGGTGCCCTCTGCAACTCGCAATTCGGGAGGAACCAGTTACCCCGCTTCCGGATAATCTCGAGCAGATGTTCCAGGCTCATCACGGTCTGGTATTCCGGACGGCGTATCGCATCACCGGCAACGCCGCCGATGCCGAAGACGTGATGCAGACTGTGTTCCTGCGGATGCTGCGTCGCGATCATGCGGCCGGAGCCCTGGAGCGCCAGGAAAGCTACTTCCGGCGCGCGGCCATTAACGTGGCGCTGGACGTGGTGCGGTCCGGCAAGGATTCGCGCAGCGTGCCGATCGAGGAAGTGCCGCCGGAAAACCTTTCCCCCGGCCGGCGCGAGCCCGATGGCGGCGAACTGCGCGAGTGTCTGCGGCGAGCCCTGGCGCGCTTGAATCCCCGGGAAGCTGAGATCTTCGCCTTGCGCTTCTTCGAGGACCTGAGCAATCAGGAGATCGCCAAACAGTTGGGCATTTCGCAGATTCACGTGGCGGTGATCCTGCATCGCACACGGGGCCGGTTGCAGAAAGAGATCCGTTCGTATCAAGGAGAGAGAGCATGAAAAAGGACCAGTTGGATCGAATCATCGACGACATTCGCAACGAGCAGATCGAACCCGCCGTTGTCAACGAAGCCGCACAACGCGTTCACGACCGCGTGCTGCCGGCGCACGGAATCGCGGTATCGATGGAAGCCCTGCGAAGCTGTACCGATTTCCAGGCTCTGATTCCCGGTTATCTGGCCAAATCGCTTTCCGAAGCGCGTGCGCTGTTGCTCGAAGATCACACGCACCAGTGCGTGGATTGCCGCCGCGCGCTGCAAGCCGCCCGCTCGGGCAAAGTGCTGACGCTGCGCCGTCCCGCGGCGGTGGTGCATCGCGTGCCGCCGATCGCCAAGTGGGCCATTGCCGCGATGTTGGCGGTTGGTGTTGGGCTCACTACGTGGGGCGTGATGCGTGCGCTGATTCCGCCGGCCGGGGCTCGCGCCGCGGTGCAAACCGTTCACGGAATTCTCTATGCAGTAAATGGATCGAGCAGCACTCCGGTATTCGCCGGCAAAGAGCTGGGCGAGCGCCAGTTGGTTCGTACGTCCAAGGGATCGACGGCCACGCTACGGATGGCCGACGGCTCGCTGGTGGAGATGAACGAGCGCTCCGAGCTGTCTTTTTCGCGCGGCGCCCGCGGCAATACGATTCATCTGGACCGCGGCAACATCATCGTACAAGCCGCCAAGCAGCGTAATGGGGCGCTTTATGTGGCGACCTCCGACGCGCTGGTTTCGGTGAAAGGCACAGTGTTCGCGGTGACCAAAGGCACCAAGGGCTCGCGCGTATCGGTGGTGGAAGGCACGGTGAACGTCGAGGAAAACAGCAAGACCGATGTACTGCATCGCGGCGATCAGGTAACGACCGATGCGAGCATCGCCAAGATTCCGGTAGAAGACGATGTTTCCTGGAGCCAGAACGCCGCTCAATACGTGGCCGTGCTCGGAGAGCTGTCGGTTGTGCAGAAACAGATTGAAGCGCTGCCCTCGCCGGGACTGCGCTATCAATCGAAGCTGATCGAGCTGGTGCCGCAGGACGCAGTGATCTACGCGGCCATCCCCAATATCGGCGGCACGATCAACGAAGGCTATCGCATCTTCCAGCAGCGCATGCAGCAGAGCGACGTGCTGAAACAGTGGTGGAGCCAGCATCAACCCGGGTCGAACGATCCGCCGCTGGATGAGATCGTGCAGAAGATCAAGACCTTCAGCGATCATCTGGGCAACGAGATTGTCTTCGCCATGACCGTGGACAGCAACGGCCGCAAGGAACCGCTCTTCCTGGCGGAAGTGACGCAGCCGGGGTTGAAAGATACCATCGATACGCAGTTCCAGGCGTTGATGGCTAAGAACGGGCCGCCGCTGCAGATCGCCGAAAGCGCCGCAGCGATTGCCGCTACACCGGCGGGCAGCGGGCTGCACGCCTATCTGGGCAAGAACATTGTCGCCATCTCGTCGGGAACTCATCCGCTGGCCGAAGTGGCCGCACTGGTGGAAGGCACCGGCGGCGAGAAATTCTCCAGCAGGCTCTACAATGCGGTCACCGACGCGTATCAATCCGGAGCCGGCTGGATTTTGGCCATGGACACGGAACAAATGCTGTCGGAATCCGTAGGTGTCAACAGGCGGATGCGGAGAATGCGCGAGATCAACCAACCATCCCAGGATCTGAGCGGCATCAAGGATCTCCGCTACGTGCTGTTCGAGCGCAAGGATATCGCGGGCCGCACCGAGAATCAGGTGACGTTGGACTTCGGCCGCATCCGCCGCGGAGTCGCTTCCTGGCTGGCCGCGCCGGCGCCCATCGGCTCGTTGAATTTCGTGTCGCCGGATGCCAGTTTCGTCTCGGCCTTCGCCATTCGTAATCCGGGCGCCATGCTGGGAGAAGTGATGAATACGTTCCAGGCGGAAAACGCCGACGTGAATCAGCAGGTGTCTGATTCCCGCCGTGCCGTGTTACAGCTCATGGGCGAGCTGGCCGCGCCGTTGGGCGGCGATGTTACGTTCGCCGTCGACGGGCCGCTGCTCCCGGTCCCAAGCTGGGAGTTCGCCATCGAAGTCTACAATCCGGATCAGTTGGAAGCGGCGCTGGAGAAAGCGATCGCCTACTTCAACAATCAGGAAAACGCTCCGGTGAAACTGACGCAGACCAAGAGCCAGTCGAACGGCCTGACCATTTATACGCTGAAGCCTGACACGGGACTGTTCGAAGCCGATTACGCTTTCGTCGACAGCTATCTGATCGCCGCGGCGAATCAGAACCTGCTGCTGCGGGCGATCCAAAACCGCAGCACCGGCCACACGCTGCCCAACTCGGCCAATTTCCGCAACCAGTTGCCGCGCGACGGGAACGCCAATCTCTCCGGAGTGGTCTACCACAACGTGGGACCGCTGCTCGGTCCGCTGGCGAACCAGTTGAACTCGACGAATGCACTTTCACCATCGCAGCGCGCGGCCATCGAGCAGTTGCAAGCCAACAGCGCGCCGGGCCTGATCGCGGCTTATGGAGAATCCACGCGTATCCGCGTCGCTTCCAGCGGAACGTTTTTCGGATTGAATCTTGACACGCTGGCGGTGCCGAAGGTAATCGGCAATATGCTGGGGGCGCAAAAGAAGGTTAGTGCAACCAGGAAATGACACCGGTAATCGAGCTGGAAGGACTGGGAGTACGCTTCGGGAAGCGAGAAATCCTGAAGGGCCTCACGTGCTCCCTGTCCGGCCGGACGATCGGACTTCTCGGCCCGAACGGCGCCGGGAAGTCCACTCTCATTAATACCCTCCTCGGTTTTTATCCTCCCTCCAGCGGTACCGCGCGCATCTTCGGTCACGACATCCGTACTGAGTTGAAGCAGATTCGCGGCAAAGTCGGCTACATGCCGGAGAACGACGCTTTCATCGCCAACATGACCGGAGTCGGTTTTGTGCGCCTGATGGGCGAGCTATCCGGACTGCCATCGGAAGCGGCGCTGGAGCGCGCGCACGAAGCGATGTTCTACGTCGGGCTGGGCGAATCGCGCTATCGCAAGGTCGGCACGTATTCGCTCGGCATGAAGCAACTTGCTAAGCTGGCGCAGGCCATTGTTCACGGGCCGCGCCTGATCATTCTGGACGAGCCCACCAACGGCCTGGATCCGCCCGCGCGACAGCGCATGGTACGCATGATTCAGGAGATGCGCGACACGCACAACCTGCATATCGTGCTTTGCTCGCACCTGCTGCGCGACGTCGAGGAATGTTGCGAGGAAGTTCTGATCCTAAAAGACGGCCGCATCGTTCACTACTCGAACCTGGAGGAAGAACGCCGCGCCAACAAGCGATTCGTGGAAATGGAGCCGGTGGGCGATGGCGCTGCGCTGGCCGCCGCACTCGAAAGCATGGGCTGTGAGTGCGCCTTCTCCGGCCAGCAACGATTGAAAGCCGTGCTGACCGAGGGAATGGAGATCCGGGACATCTACCGTCTCGCCGCCGAGCGGGAGATTCAGTTGCGACGCCTGAATTACCGCCGGGACACCCTCGAAGATATTTTCCTGAAAGCCATGGAGACCAAAACCAATGGCGGTATATAAGCGCAGCTATCGCGCCTACTCGGGGCGCATGACGCCGGCGTGGTCGCGATTCCTGGTCCTGACGCGCTACGTGTTGCGGTCGTTATTCCGTTCGCGCTGGTTGATCGCCGCATTCGTCGGCTGCCTATTCCCGCCGCTGATCTACGCGATTGTCATGTACCTGAGCCATAGTTCTGCCGTGCTCAGCCTGCTGCACGTGCGGCCGGGCCAGATCATGACCGTGAACGCCACGTTCTTCCTGGCTTACCTGGGAACGCAATCGGGTTTCGCATTTTTCCTGACGGCGTTCATCGGGCCGAACACCATCGCGCCCGACTTGGCGAATGGCGCGCTGCCGCTGTACTTTTGCCGCCCGTTCTCCCGCCTCGAATACGTGGGCGGGAAACTGTGCGCTCTGATTTACCTGCTATCGCTGATCACATGGGTGCCGGGTCTGATTCTGTTCGGCATCGAAGCCAACCTCTCCGGCGCCGAATGGATGTGGAACAACCTCTGGCTGGCCGGCGCGACGTTCCTTGGTTCGTGCATCTGGATTCTGGTCATCTCGCTGATCGCCATGGCGCTGTCGGCCTGGGTGAAGTGGCGGATCGCAGCCGGCGCGCTGGTTCTAGGCGTGATGTTCTTCATGTCCGGATTCGGGGCCGCGGTCAATGCCGTGCTGCGCAGCAAAATCGGTTTCTACATCAGTCCCGGCGCTTTGATGACGCGGGTTTGCGCGCAGTTGTTCGGCCTGGAATCGCCGATCGAAATTTCCGCGCTAAGCGCCTGGGTGGGATTATTAGTTATGTGCGGCGTATGCGTCCTGCTCTTAAATAAGAAAGTACGGGCGTACGAGGTAATCCGGTAATGGTTGCGAACGATCGAGTCGTGTTCGAGAACGTCTCCAAATTCTACGGGGATGTTCTGGGCATCAATCGCGTGAATCTCTCGATTCCGCCGGGAATCACCAGCCTGGTCGGCCCGAACGGATCGGGCAAGACCACGCTAATGAACCTGATGACCGGCTTGATCCGTCCTACGCGCGGCCACATCACGATTCTGGGAATTCGGCCCGATCAACCC
>DASQGY010000017.1:0-1762 GCA_035632375.1 Bryobacteraceae bacterium
TCCTGGAACTTGAAATCATGACCAGCGTGAGCTGTGAGAGCCGGTTACCCGGCCCGGAACGGCTGTGGTTTTTCAATATCCGAACTGCGAAGGTGGCAGCGTTGTAGGGGAAGTCTTCCGCATGGGCAAGGGGCACACAGAAGGCCTGGAACCGTACAGCAGCGCTCACCATCGCACTAGTAAGATGTCCCACTCATAACATTATCGATGCTGATCCGTCTGATAATTATGAGACGGAATCAGCCAGTGCTTGCAATCACGGACGAACAACGCGAGGAGTTGAGCAAATGGGCGACGTCGCGAACGCTGCCTGCCGGTGATGTCTTTCGGGCGCGCCTGATCCTAGCGCTGGCCGGTGGCCAGTCCTACCGCGAGATCAAAACTTCCCTGCAAACCACGGCGCCGACCATCTCGCGATGGAAGCAGCGGTTCGAGGAGCACGGCATCGCTGGTCTCGATCCACGTCATCAAGGCAGCCAGCCGCGTGTGGCGAACGCGGCTATGCAGGCCAAAATCGTGCGGAAAACGCAGCAGAAGCCCGCCGACGGGTCCACGCACTGGTCGTGCCGCAAGATGGCGGCGGAATTGGGTCTGAGCAAGTCCACCGTGCAGCGGGTATGGGCGCAAACACGCCTGAAGCCGCACCGGCTGGATCGTTACATGGCATCGAACGATCCGCATTTTGAAAGGAAAGCCGCCGACATCATCGGGCTGTATTTGAATCCGCCGCAGCATGCTGCCGTATTCTGTGTGGACGAGAAAACCGCGATTCAGGCTCTGGACCGCCTTGATCCGGTGCTGCCGTTATCGCCCGGACGCGCCGAACGCCATGGCTTCGAATACTATCGTCACGGAACGCTGTCTCTGTATGCCGCCTTGGATGTGAAGACCGGCCGGGTGCACGGAATGACTGCGGGCCGACACACCAGCCAGGAGTTCATCACGTTTCTCGAAGGCTTGGTGAGGCGCACAGCCTGGGCCAAAGAGATTCATGTCGTGCTCGACAACCTTTCGGCGCACAAGACCAAGGATGTCGAACGCTTCCTGGCAGAGCATCCCCGCGTGCACTTTCACTTCACGCCAACGTACTCCTCGTGGCTGAATCAGGTAGAACTGTGGTTCGCCAAGATCCAGCGCGACGTCATCGCTCGCGGCGTCTTCCGTTCGGTGGCCGATCTCGGCAACAAGCTCCGCAAGTACATCCGTGCCTACTCCAAATCAGCCAAGCCGTTCCGCTGGACCTACACTGATCCTTCCCGCCGCATCATCGCTAACAAAATCGCCGGGACAGCTTACTAGTGGTGCGGCTCAAGGTTGCCGGCGGCAAGATCAGCGAGATGGAAACCATGGTGACGCGCACGCAGAAAGAAGGCGGCCTGTTTGCCCTGGATGGTTTGCAGTCCCCGAACAAGGAGATGGCGGACGCTCCCGCGCCTTCGCTGCGGGCTTCGCGCGAGGAAGCCATCCGCCTCGCCGAGTTCTATCCGGCGGGCCTTAAGATTGGCAGCTTCATCACCGTCGATGCGCCCTTCGCTGCCGATGCCTACCGTCTGGAAAACGGCGTGCACACCGCCGGACCGGGCTGCTCGCGCGCCGGCTGCGAAAACATCAAAACTCAGCGCATCATTCAGCATCCGGGCATCACCACGCGCGTCGCGGCCGTCGATGAGGAGGAGGGCATCGTACTGCTTCGCATGATTTTCGGCGAAACCAATTCGTACGGCCCCGCCAATGCTTTGGTGGTATGGGAAGCGTTCAAAGT
>DASQGY010000018.1:0-5332 GCA_035632375.1 Bryobacteraceae bacterium
TCATAGCAGGACAACACCCCAGCGATCTGCTGGCCATGACGTTCCGTCAACAGTACGAATCCCATCCTTCCACCTCGGATAGCATCGTACTCCGTTCATCTCCCTGTTTGGTTCCGGCTGTGCCGGGTTAGGGAGCGGTTGGACAGGTTATTCCATTGCAGATCCTTACCTCATCGTGTATCAACCTGGGAGCGCGCCGTTTCAGATTCTCCGCGTGCTTCACGGAAAGCGCAATGTCGCCCTAGTCTCTCAACTACCATGGAAGCCACCAGCCCGCCGCCCAGCAGCGCCACACTCGCTGGCTCCGGCACATCGCCGGTCTCATTCACCGGCGCACCGCTGAAGATGTTGTAGACGTCGGTGCCCGACGGGCTGTATTGCGTCGAATCGGTGAAATCGTCGCCCGTGCCGGTTTGCGTCTCTACGATAAACGCCCCGCCAGCCGCGTTCACCGTGGCAAAGCTTGGAAAACAGTTGCAACCGTCGGATAGAAGTTGCGCGGTACTGGCGAATCCGCCGCCGTCGTCGATGAAGTGCAGGACATCGCTCCAGTTAGCGACATTGGTCTGATCGGCGCCGGAAGCCTCCAGCAGGACCACATAGCCCGCCACAGCGCTGGTGCCGAGCGAAAAGATGTTGGACATCTCCGATGGATTGCCGCTCACATCGGATTCGAAAACGTTGCAGGTGATCCCCACGCCCGACATGTTCGCCGTGCAACTGCTAACCGGCGCGGCGCGCGCAACCGTCACTACCAGAACCCCCAACCACAAGCCAACCTTCATCTTCCTCCATTCTCCCAATTTACTCCCAGCTAAAGTGGAAGAGTGCGTTTTGAGCTCCAGGCCGAATGTCCCGACACCGGTGCGCGCGCCGGCCTGATCCACACGGCCCACGGCATAATCGAAACGCCCGTGTTCATGCCGGTGGGCACGCAGGCCACAGTCAAAGGCGTGGCCCAGCGCGATCTGGCTAACGATCTCGACGCCAAAATCATTCTGGCCAACACCTATCACCTGTTCCTCCGCCCCGGCCACGAGCTGATCCGCGCCATGGGCGGCCTCCACCAGTTCATGTCCTGGCCACGCGCCATCCTCACCGATTCCGGCGGATTCCAGGTCTTCAGCCTCAGCGACCTTCGAAAAATCACCAGCGAGGGCGTCCTCTTCCGCTCGCACCTGGATGGCGACGCGCATCTATTCACGCCCGAATCTACCGTGGACGTGCAGCTCGCCTTCGGCAGCGACATCATGATGGCGCTCGACGAGTGTCTGGAATACCCAGCTACTCACGAGACCGCGAACCGGGCCATGCGCCGCACCGTGGACTGGGCGCATACCGCTTACCAGCACTTTCGAAACCGCCAGCAAGAGAACGGATCCACCGCAGCGCTTTTCCCCATCGTCCAAGGATCGATGTTCGCCGACCTGCGCCGCGTCTGCGCCGAAGAACTGCTGCCGCTCGATGCCCCCGGCTACGCCATCGGCGGCCTGTCGGTGGGCGAGCCGCGATCGCTAAGTCTGGAAATGACCGAGGTCACTACGCCACTCCTGCCCCGCGACCGCCCTCGCTACGTCATGGGCGTCGGCATGCCCGACGAACTGCCCGAATACGTCGCGCGCGGCGTGGACATGATGGATTGCGTGCTGCCCTCGCGAAACGCCCGCAACGGCTATCTGTTCACCTCCGCAGGCCGCGTGGTCATCAAGCAGGCCCGCTATCGCGACGATCCCGCGCCCGTCGATCCCAAATGCCGCTGCTACACCTGCCGGACCTTCTCCCGCGCCTACCTCCGGCACCTGTTTCAAGCCGGCGAAATCCTGTTCGCCAGCCTGGCCACTCTGCACAATCTGACCCACTACCTTGACACCATGCGTCAAATCAGGCAGTCTATACTGCTTGGGAGCTTTCGGGCTTATCTGGACGGCGTCCGCAGCGCGGCGGTAGAATAGGTTGGTTTCGCCCCCGTCGTATCCCTCTGAAGACTGACTGAGTCGACAGCGCTAGAGAACCGGAGAAAATGATACTTTTTGGATTTTTGTTGCAGGCTACGTCGAACCCCATCATGGGCTTCCTGCCGCTCCTGGTCATCGTGGCCATCTTCTACCTGCTGGTTTTCATGCCCATGCAGCGCCAGAAAAAGCAGCAGGCGCAGATGTTGAAGGAATTGCAAAACGGGAACGTGGTGCTGACCACCGGAGGGATTGTCGGCACCATCGTGACCATCAACAATGATGATACCCTGATACTACGGATCAAGCCGGATAACGTGAAACTACAGGTGGCGCGCAGCGCCGTATCGGGCTTGGTGACGGAAGAGAAGAAAACATAGGCTGATTCCCGCTTCCGGTTTTTCGGTCCCTGGAAGCCGGATTCGCGAAGCGGAAACCATAGAACGAACACATGAAGCGCAACCTCAAAATCAAAGCGGGCATCATCGTCGCGATCATTCTGGCCTGCATTTACGGCATCATCGGACTACCCAAGTCGAAAGATGAACTGATCGCCAACTGGAAGAAGAACATTCACCTGGGGCTCGACCTGAGCGGCGGCACTCAACTGACCATGTCCGTCCAGCTTCAGGACGCCTCCAAGGCTTTCGCCGACAATACCATCGAGCGCATGAAGGATGAGCTGCGAAAGGACAACATCGAGTACAACGCCATGGATCGCACCGATCCGAACCGGGTGGAAGACGCCGACAAGATTGAAATCGACGTCAAAGGCGTACCGGTCGGGAAGAGCAGCGCGTTCCGCAGCGCGATTGGCGAAACGTTCGGCGAGTGGATTCTGGTGGCGCTGAATTCCACCGACTATAAGATGACCATGAAGCCGACGGAAGCGCTCAAGCTAAAGCACGACACCATAACGCAGACCATGGCCACCATCGAGCGCAAGATCAACGGCCTGGGTCTGGCGGAGTCGTCCGTGCAGCCCTCCGGCCGCAGCGGCAGCGACGCCGAGGCCGAACTGCTGGTCCAGCTTCCAGGCGTCGACGATCCCGGCCATGTGAAGGCTTTGCTCCAGACCCAGGCGGTCCTGGAGTGGGATGAAGTGAAGGACGGCCCCTTCGGCTCCCGCGAAGAGGCCCTCTCCAAACACGGTGGCGTGCTTCCGTTCAACACCAAGATGGTTCCCACCGCCTTGCGCGGCGGCCAGCAGACCTGGTACTTGGTATCGCGTAGCCCCGTCGTTCGTGGCACCGATATTCGAGACGCACACGCGGTCCAAGGCGAGATGGTCCGTTGGGAAACGAATTTCGTCCTCACGCAGGACGCCGCCAAGCGCTTCGAACGTTATACCGAGGCCAACATTGGAAACAGAGCGGCGATCGTCGTCGATGGCCAGGTGATCAGTGCGCCGACGATCCAAAGCCGTATCAGCGATACCGGGCGAATCACCGGCGCGGCGACGCAGGAAGAAGCGGCCGATCTGGCCTTGAACCTTCGCGCCGGTTCCCTGCCCGCCAGCGTGGTGTATTCCGAAGAGCGAACGGTTGGGCCGTCGCTCGGCGCCGATTCCATCAAAGAAGGTTTTCGCGCCGGCATCGTCGGCCTGGTCGCGGTCGTCCTTTGGATGCTGTTCTACTACCGCCGCTCGGGAATCAACGCGACGCTCGCTCTGGTGCTGAACGCCGTTATTCTGGTTGCCGCTCTGGCTTACTTTGATGCCACCCTGACCCTGCCTGGCATCGCCGGCGTCATTCTGACCATCGGTATGGCCGTGGATAGCAACGTTCTGATCTTTGAGCGCATCCGCGAAGAACTGCGCTCCGGCAAGGCCGTGGTGGCCGCCGTGGATGCGGGTTTCAGCAAGGCGTTTTTGACCATTATCGACACGCACGTCACCACCGTGGTATCGTGTGCGTTTCTGTTTATCTTCGGGACCGGACCAGTGAAAGGCTTCGCCGTCACGCTGGTCATCGGCCTGATCGCCAATGTGTTTACGGCGGTCTTCGTGTCTAAGACGATTTTCGATTTTGAGCTGTCCGGCGAGAAGCAGGTGGCGGCTTTGAGTATTTAAGGGTTGTAGGTGGTGGGTAGTGGGTCGTGGGAAAAACCAAGTATTTCCTACAACCTACAACCCACAACCTAGAACCCGGACAACGGGAACTCGTTCCCGTTGACCGGTGTCTAACGTATAGATGCCGGATCTGCGACAGGGTGCATGGAATTATTTAAGAACACCAACTACGATTTTCTCGGCAAGAAGTGGCCATTCATTATCTTGTCGCTCATCCTTACGGCGGCCGGTCTGGTCAGTCTGGCCATCAAAGGCGGACCCCGCTATGGCATCGACTTTCGAGGGGGAGCGCTCGTCACGGTAACTTTCGCACAACGCCCGCCTGTAGACAAAGTCCGCGCCGCGCTGTCCGGCAAACTGCCCGTCGAAGTCCAGGAGCAATACGGTAAACCGAACGACATCATTGGCACCGATGTGCAGGAAGACCGTGCCTTGCAGGCCGCCCGGCAAACCATCGTGGACAGCCTGATGGCCGCGTTTGGAGGCATTCCGGCAGGCAAGTACAATATCAACGCCGGTGGCGCCGACGCCCTGGCCGACCAGTTACGCATTCCCCTGCAGAACGCCAGCGTCCCCATGTCGGATCAGTTGCTGCACGATCTGGCCGCCAACATCATGGAGTACCGCAAGAATCACTCCGGTCTGATCCGCGACCTCGGCGAACTGTCCGCTGCCCCCGGTATCACCCCGCAGGTTCTCGGCGTCATCAAGCAGGTCTGCTATCCAGCGCCGGTGGCAGTAATCGACACCCAGGTTGTCGGCCCCAAGATCGGCGCGGAGTTGCAACGCAAAGCCATCCTGGCGGTGATGTACGCGCTTGGCGGAATGCTGGTCTACATCGCGTTCCGGTTTGAATGGATCTACGGCGTGGCGGCCGTGATCGCCGTGTTCCACGACACCATCATTACCATCGGATTGTTCTCGCTGTTCAACAAAGAGATCTCTCTCACCGTGGTGGCGGCCCTGTTAACGCTGGTCGGCTACTCGATGAACGATACCATCGTGACCTTCGATCGGATTCGCGAGAACCTGAAGATACTCCGCCGCGAAGCTTTGGAACCGATCGTGAACCTGAGCGTGAACCAGACTTTGAGCAGAACGGTCCTCACATCGGGCCTCACGTTCCTCACTGCATTGTCGCTCCTGCTGTTCGGCGGCTCAGTTCTAAACGGTTTTTCCTTCTGTCTGGTCTGCGGCATCATCGTGGGTACGTATTCGTCGGTATTCGTGGCCAGTCCGATATTGATCTTCTGGCATAATTTCCTGGAGGGGCGGAAGCGGTCGTCCGGTCCATCGCCGAGCGCGGCAA